>NZ_JBFAOH010000016.1:0-144972 GCF_040675175.1 Nonomuraea sp. NPDC049649 | reverse complement strand
GCCGGCCGGCCGATCGGCCGGCCGGCCCCGGTTCTGCTGGGGTGGTGACCACGGTCGCGCGGACCGTGGTCACCGCCGGTGCGGTCAGCCGCAGCTGAGCGCCGGGTAGGCGGCGTCGTACGACGAGGTGACCTGCTCGCCGCCGATCGTCGCGACTCCCTCCACGGTCACCGTGCCGGCGTCGATCTGCCCGGCCCGGCTGTTGAAGGACTGGTACGCCCGCTTGCCCGGGGTAACGTCGGTCACGGTCTTCGATCCGTACGGGGTGGTCAGCGTCACCGTCACCGGCTCGTCGGAGCCGTTGACGGCCGTGACCGCCACGTACGCCGAGGTGCCGATGCAGCGGGACGAGGCGGAGACCGCCAGGTCGACCTGCGGCGCGGACCCTGAGATCGTCAGGGTCAGCGTCTTGGTCTCCTCGACGTTGCCCGCCTTGTCGGCCGAGCGGTAGCGCAGCTCGTGCTGCCCGTCGCCGGTCACGGTGACCGGTCCGGTGTAGGCGGTCCAGTCGCCGTCGTCGAGCTGGTACTCGGTCCTGTCGACCCCGCTGCCGCCGTCCTCGTCGGTGGCCTGCAGCGTGACCGACACCGGGCCGGTGAACGTGCCGCCCGCCGGCTCCTCCGGATCGGTGGTCGCCGTCGTCACCGGCGCGGTCGTGTCCTCGGCCGCCGCCTTGGCGAGGCGGAAGTAGTCGAACGTGACCTTCTTCGACGCCGACTGGTTGGTGCCGATCGTGTAGACGCCGACCCTGGCGTCGGTGGCCACCGCGCTGTTCTGCACCGTGGCGGGCAGTTCCGTCCAGGTCTCGCCGTCGGCGGAGTAGGACCCGGAGTACGTGTCGCCCTCCTTCTTGAGCCGCAGCCACCACACGCCGGTGGTGAGGTTGTTCGCCTGTGGCTGCGGGCTCTGCACGGTGCCGCCGACCTCGCTGCGCAGCTCGATGCTCCGGGCCACCGTCGACCCGGCCGCGTTGGTGGTGAGGAAGTCGAGCTTCACGTAGTCGTCGTCGCCGGTGTACACCATGAGGCCGCCCTGCTGGTACTGCTCGTCGAGGGCCGAGGCGTCCAGCTTGGTCTCCAGCGTCCAGTCGCCGGCCGGGGCCGGCTGCAGGATGAGGTTCTTCGGGCCGGTGTTGTCGGTCCCGTAGATGTCACCGGGCGTGGTGTCGAGCTCCAGCTTGCCGTCGCTCACGCGCATCGCCGTGGCGTCGGGGCGCACGATCGCGGTCCAGCGGCAGGCGTCGAGCTCGGTGCCGTCGAACTCGTCGTTCGGGTCCGGCCCGGTCGCGCTGTCGTCCGGCGTGATGTGGAACCAGTCGAAGGACGCGTCCACCACCGGGTGGTCGGCCCCCGCCAGCGAGAGCAGGCCGATCTTCGGGTCGGTGATCCCGGCGAGCGGCTTGGTCTCCGGCATCGCGGTGTACGTGCTGCCGTCGGCGGAGTAGTGGGCGGTGATGTTCGTTCCGTCGCTGATGAACCGCACGTACACCGTGTCGGGGTAGTCGTCCCCGAGAGTGGCCGTGTTGCTCTGCGACACCTCGTTGGGGTTGCCGTTCTCCTCCCGGATGAACTGGAAGATGCGGTCGGCGTGGTTCGGACCCGAGGTGGAGCGCGCCTGCAGCACCATCTTGGCGTAGTTGTCGTCGTCGCCGTAGATGATCAGGCCCGCCTGCTGGTACGCGTCCCGCGCGTCCAGCGTGAGCTTGGCGGTGGCGGTCCAGGCGCCCGACGGCGCCGGCTGCACCACGATGTTCGGCGTGTTGCCGCCCGTGCTGTAGATGTCGGTGGTCGAGGTCGGGATCACCAGGTTGCCGTCGGCGACCCTGAGGTCCTGGTTCTCCCTGATGACCGACCAGCGGTCCCGGTCGAGCTGGTCGCCCAGGAAGTCGTCGGAACGTCCGGTGAAGCACACCACGGGCGGCGCTTCCACCTTGATCTGGACCTGCGCGGTGGCCGACGCGCCCTTCTCGTCGGTCACGGTCACCACGGCCGTGTAGTTGCCCGGCGCGGTGTAGGTGTGGCTCGCCTCGGCCGTGGTGGGCTCCGGCGCGCCGGTCACGCCGAAGTTCCACTTGTAGGTGATCGGGTCGCCTTCCGGGTCGGAGGCCGTCGCCGCGAAGTCGACCGTCAGCGGGGCGACGCCCGTCGCCGGTGTCGCCGTCGCGGTCACGACCGGACGCTGGTTCTCCGTGGCGCCCTTGCCGACGAAGTCGACCCAGTTGAAGTTCGCCAGGTCGGCGTCGTTGGCCGCGCTCTCCGGCTTGCGTACGACGAAGTACAGCGGTCCGCTCTCCGTCGGCGCGCCGGTCACGTCGAGTGTGACGTCGGTGAACGTCTGCCAGCCGCCGGTGGGCGTCACCTCGGCCGAGCCGACCAGCGTGCCGGTCTCGGGGTCACCCGCCCTGACCTGGACGGTGCCGCCGGCGCCGCCCGAGGAGGCGCGCAGCCGGATCTCGGTGACGTTCGACAGGTTCACCGGGTCGAACGACCACCAGTCGCCGTCCTGGACGGACCCGATGTGCTGATTGCCGCCCTGCGGGTCGCTGGTGGCCTCGGCCTCGACACCCTCGGTGTCGGTGCCCAGGCCGTCGGCCACCCGGCCGGTCTGCGTGAAGTGCTCGGCCTGCTTGCGCTTGGGCTGCAGGAGGGTCTCGCCCCGCCCGGTCAGGGGCTTCGCGCCGTTGGCTCCCTCGTCGGTGTAGCTGGCCTCGATCACGTAGAAGAGGTTGTCGTACTCGCCGTGGCCGGCCTGCTGGGTCTGCAGGGTGCCCTCACAGCCCGTGTGCTGGTCGAGCGGGTGGCCGTGGCCATCGTGACCGAGGATCGCCTGAATCTGCACCTTGTCGCAGTCGACCGTGCCGTCCTCGGGGTCGGTGGCGGTCACCTTGAACTTCACCTGGTCACCGAACTCGAAGAAGTCGCCGTTCGGCGGGAGGTCCACCGTGACGGTGGGACGGGTGTTGCCCGCGCTGATCTCGACGCTGGCGGTGGCGGTCTTGCCGCCGGGGGTCGTGACGGTCAGGACCACGTTGTAGTCGCCGCCCTCCTCGTAGGTGTAGGAGGGGTTGGGGTCGGTGGAGTCGGTGTCGCCGTCGCCGTCGAGGTCCCACGCGAACGTGAGCGGCTCGCCGTCCGGGTCCCGGCTGCCCTCGCTGGAGAACGTGACGGCCAGCGGCAGCGGCCCGTCCGTCTTGTCCGCCGTGGCGCGGGCGATCGGCGGGCGGGTGCCCTTGGTGTACTCGATCCGGTAGATGCCGGAGTCGGAGTTGTCACCGCCGAAGCCGGAGCCCCACTCGATCATGTACAGCGCGCCGTCGGGGCCGAACTTCATGTCCATCGGCTTCTTGAACGACAGGGAGCCGAGGATGCGGTTCATCTCCACGAGCTCGGTGCCGCTCTCGTCGAGCTGGAACGACCACACCTGGTCGTTGTTCCACTCGCCGAACACGGCCTTGCCGTCCCAGTACTCCGGCCACTTCACATCCGACTGCAGGTCCGGGTCGGCGCGGTAGACGGGGCCGCCCATCGGCGCGCCGCCCCTCAGCTCCGGGAAGTTCTGCGGGTCGGCCGCGTAGTGGTACCAGACCGTCGCGGGCACCATCGCGGGCAGGTCGGTGAGGCCGTCGTTGTTCGGGGAGTCGTTGACCGGCGCGGTGCAGTCGAACGGCGCCCCCGACTGCTGGGTGGCGAAGTCGTAGTCGATGTACGGGGTGTTGTCGCCGACGCAGTAGGGCCAGCCGTAGTTGCCCGGCTCGGAGACGATGTTCCACTCGACCGTGTTCTGCGGGCCCCGGGTGGCGCTCGCCGAGCCGGCGTCGGGGCCGTACTCGCCGAGCATGATGTGGCCCGTCTTCGGGTCGAGGCCGATGCGGAACGGGTTGCGGAAGCCCATGCCGTAGATCTCCGGCCTGGTCTTCTCCGTGCCCGGCGGGAAGAGGTTGCCGGACGGGATGGTGTAGGTGCCGTCGGGCTCGGGGTGGATCCGCAGCAGCTTGCCGCTCAGGCTGTTGGTGTTGCCCGAGGTGCGCTGGGCGTCCCAGCTGGCGCGGCCGGACCGCTCGTCGATCGGCGTGTAGCCTTCGGAGGCGAACGGGTTGGTGTTGTCGCCCGTGCCCAGCCAGAGATCGCCGGTCTTGGGGTCCATCACCATGCCGCCGCCGTGATGGCAGCACTCGGCCCGCTGGACCGGGACGTCGAGGATCCGCGTCTCGCTCGCCAGGTCCAGGGTGTCGCCGGTGACGGTGAACCTGCTCAGCCGGTCGACGTTCTCCCCGGTGGGCGAGTAGAACAGGTACACCCAGTTGTTGGTGTCGAAGCCGGGGTCGAGCGCGAGCCCGAGCAGGCCGCTCTCGTTGGCGGTGAAGACGTCCAGCTTCGCCGCCGTCACGGTGCCGCCGGACGGCTTGATGATCTTGACATCGCCGAGCCGGTCGATGTAGAAGACCCGGCCGTCCTTCGCGACGTCCACCATCATCGGGTTCGAGGTGCTGTCGTCGAGTGTGACCTTCTCGAAGCTGCTGCTCTGCGAGGCCGAGCAGTCGGCCTTGACCGCGCCGGCGGCGGTCTGGATGCCGCCGAGGAGCAGCTTCAGGAAGTTGGGCTCGCTGTAGTTCTCCTTGAGGTGGCCGAGCCCGGTGTACCAGGAGCGGCCGCCGTCGTACTCGTGGCACCAGGTGTTCGGGTGGTCGGCGCCCATCGTGGCGCCGGTGTAGGACTTCTCGTCCACCGACGTCAGCACGTGGACCGTGCCGCGCGGGTTGGCCTGGTAGTCGTACCACTCGTCGGTACGGGTCCAGGTCGCCGGCAGGTCCTTCGTGGACGGGTGCGCCGGGTCCTCGACCTTGACCGTGGCCTGCTGGATCGCCGGGTGCGACTTGAAGTACGCCCCGACCAGCTCGCCGTACCACTCCCAGTTGTAGCCGCTGTCGGCGGCGGCGTGGACGCCGACGAAGCCGCCGCCGTTCTGGATATAGCGCTGGAAGGCGTCCTTCTGGTCCTGCGTGCCCAGCGGGTCACCGGTCGTGGACATGAAGACCACGGCCTGGTACTGGGCCAGGTTCTGGTCCGTGAACAGCGCGCTGTCCTCGGTGGTGTCGACCTCGAAGTTGTTCTCCTGGCCGAGTTGCTGCACGGCCGCGATGCCCTCGGGGATCGAGTCGTGCCGGAAGCCCGTCGTCTTCGAGAAGACGAGCACCTTGAACGCGGGCTCGGCCGCCGTGGCGGCCTCGGCGCTCACGGGCGCCGCGAGGAGGGTGACGAAGGGGGCGACGAGGGCCAAGGCCGTCGCCGTCGCGGTCCGGCGCCTCGGGCGCCGTCCGCGTGCTGGCAGGACCGCGTTGAGCAGCCTGGCCCACGTTCGATGACGTGGTGACATGGAAAACCCTTCCTGACCGGGGGGACGTCAGGCTCGGCGCGCGCCGCCGCGCTGTTGCCACTTGGTGGTAGCGGATGGTGCGGGGTGCTGGAGGGTGCCGTCTCCAGGCATGCGGGGCCGTCAGAGAGGGACCGGCCGGAGCGGTGAATCCATGATCGTCGTCGGGTTGTCGATGGTGTCGCCGACCACCATGCTGGCGGCGCCGCGGGAGGCGGCGCCGAAGCCGAGAGTGGAGGCGACGAACCGGCACTGGGCGGCGGGAGCGGCCACCACGAGCCGTTGCAGCTGATCCTGCGCGTGCGGCAGCAGCCACTGCGCCAGCGAGGCGAAGTAGCCGCCGATGACGATCACGCGCGGGTTGAACAGGTTGGCCAGGATCGAGCCGCCGAGCCCGAGCCACTTGCCGACCTGCGCCACCGCCGTCGTCATGCGCCGGTCGCCGGAGGCCAGGCCCCTGGCGAGGTCGGCCACCCGTTCGCCGGGGTCGGGCACCGGCATGCCGGGCAGCCCGTAGGCCTGCTCGGGCATGGCCGCGCGGACGAGCGCGGCCAGGCCGACCTTGGTCTCCCAGCACCCGATGCGGCCGCAGCCGCACTGGGCGCCGTTCGGGTCCACCTGCAGATGGCCGACCTCGCCGGAGAATCCGTCCGCGCCGCGCAGGAGCCGGCCGTCCAGGATGATGCCGCCGCCGACCCCGACCTCTCCGGTGAGGTACACCAGGTACGGTGTGCCGGCGGCGACGCCGTAGGTGTGCTCGGCCAGCGCGGCGAGGTTCGCGTCGTTGTCCACCCGCACGGGCACGCGCAGCGGGCCCAGCAGGGAGCTCAGCCGGTCGGCCAGGGGCAGGTCGTGCCAGTAGAGGTTCGGCGCGAGCGTCACGACGCCGCGCACCACGTCCACGAGCCCGGGGACCGCCACCACGATGCCGGCGGGCGACGCTCCGGCCCGCCGCATGGCCTCCACGGCCTCCCTGGCCACGAGCCCGAGCCGGCGCACGGCGCTGTCCGGGCCGCTGCCCATGGCGTCGTAGACGACCCGCCGCTCGACCAGGATCCGGCCGCTGAGGTCGGTGCCGTGGACCGCGATGTAGTCGACGTTGATCTCCATGCCGAGGGCGCCGACGTGGGCGCCGTGCAGCGCGACCGTCCGTCTGGGGCGGCCGACCGTGCCGACGTGCTCGACGCCGACTTCGCGTACGAGACGCCGTTCGAGGAGCTCGGCCATGAGGTTGGACACGGTGGCCCGGTGCAGCCCGGTCGCCTCGGCGATGTGGGCGCGAGACAGGGACTTGTGGTCGCGCAGCTCGCGCAGCACCAGGGAGAGGTTCGCCCGGCGCAGCGCGGCGGGACCCGCCGCCGGAGCGCCGCCCGGAGCACGGTTGGGCGGCTTGTACGTCATGGGTACCACCCGCCCCTTTGTTTATCTTTGAGATCAATTAATTGGAGTTGTAACACGCGCGCGCACGAATGGCCACCCCTCCCATTCGTAACGAGTTGGCATCACTGAAATCCCCGCATTTCAGTGGCCGGCGCGACGCCAGTTATCGGAACGTTACACAAGTTGCAACCGGTTTCCCCCTTGTGTCCTCAGGGGTCGTCCCCTTTAATTCGGGGCTAGCCATCCGCATGATCGAGGAGGAGCGTGGACCACAACCGGGCCGCCGGCCGCACGCCCACCTCGGCGAGTCGCGACGGACCCGCGGTTCAGGTCAACCCCCGGCCCCTTGCGCGGCATCATGTGAGCGCTAACAGCGGGCTCCGGCGGACGGACGCCGCCGTGTCCCTGCCCCGCCGTGCCTTTCCCGTGCTCCTCTCCCCCAGAACGTCCCGCCCGCCTGATCGGCCGTACGAGCCGCAGCGGCACCGTTGACGCCGACCTCGGTGCCATCGCGGCGGTGCCAACCGGTGCCGTCAGGCGGGCGGGCACGCCCCACCGAACCGAGGAGGCCCTGTGCCGCGGTCAGCATCCGGCTCGGGAATCGTCGAGCCGTTCCCGGCGGGTGCGGGTCACCGAGCCGGACCACCCGCACAGCGGGCGCGCCCGGCGGCCTCGGATACGAGTACGCCTTCGTCCACGAGACGAAGGATTTCCTGGAGGCGACCGCCGCCGGCGCCGACCCCCCTCCCCGTCCTTCGAGGACGGCCTGCGGGTGCGGCGCGTGCCGGCGGCCCGCCGAGCAGAGCGCGGCTGAGGCAGCCGCTTGACGATTGAGGAGAATCATGACGAGACCGGTCACGTTGTTCACCGGGCAGTGGGCGGACCTGCCGTTCGAGGAGGTCTGCCGGCTGGCGTCCGAATGGGGCTACGACGGCCTGGAGATCGCCTGCTGGGGCGATCACTTCGAGGTCGACAAGGCCGTCGCGGACGACTCCTACATCGAACGCAAGAAGGAGACGCTGGCCAAGTACAACCTCGGCGTGTGGACGATCTCCAACCACCTGGTCGGCCAGGCCGTCTGCGACGACCCCATCGACGAGCGCCACAAGGGCATCCTGCCCGCCCGCATCTGGGGCGACGGCGAGCCCGAAGGCGTCCGCCGGCGCGCCGCCGAGGAGATGAAGGACACCGCCAGGGCCGCCCGCGCGCTCGGCGTCGACACCGTCGTCGGCTTCACCGGCTCGTCGATCTGGCACACGCTGGCGATGTTCCCGCCGGTGCCCCCGTCCATGATCGAGGCGGGGTACGCCGACTTCGCCGACCGCTGGAACCCGATCCTCGACGTCTTCGACGAGGTCGGCGTGCGCTTCGCCCACGAGGTGCACCCCAGCGAGATCGCCTACGACTACCACACGACGGTGCGCACGCTGGAGGCCATCGGGCACCGGCCGGCCTTCGGCCTGAACTGGGACCCCTCGCACATGGTGTGGCAGGACCTGGACCCGGCGGGCTTCATCCTCGACTTCGCCGACCGCATCTACCACGTGGACTGCAAGGACGCCCGCGTCGCCGCCCGCGACGGACGGCGCGGCCGCCTGTCCTCCCACCTGGCCTGGGCCGACCCCAGGCGCGGCTGGGACTTCGTGTCCACCGGCCGCGGCGACGTGCCGTGGGAGGCGTGCTTCCGGGCGCTCAACCACATCGGCTATGAGGGCCCGATCTCCATCGAGTGGGAGGACGCGGGCATGGACCGGCTGCACGGCGCGCCGGAATCCCTCGCCTACATCCGCTCGCTCAACGCCATCACCCCGCCGGCCGCCGCCTTCGACGCCGCCTTCTCCTCCGGGTGACGCCGTTCCGCCTGGGCGGCGGCCACAGGGCCGCCGCCCAGGCGGAACCACCGCGTTCGGCACGCCTGCCGGTCGGGCTACGTCTGCAAGAAGACGGCGCGCTGCTGATGGCCGCAAGACCGGAATCTCCGGGTTTCGGGCACCCACTCGTCATGTCACCTCATACAGCGAGGTGGGCGGGTGGCCATTGTGGCTTTTGTGGCCGCGGCCGGTCTGGTGGGCACGCAGCCGTGAGTTATGCCGGGGAAATGGGCGGCTCCTATTTAGGCGTAGTGGACAATTTCCGATACCCAGGGAGAGTCGTCCGATTAAAGGACGGTCACTATTTCTGCTCCGGAATCAGGACGTGCCGGGTTCGGTCCCCGAGCCAGGCCGCTTCGAGGATCGCGGTCAGGCTGGCGGTGTCGGTCGGGCCCGGATGGTTCTGGATCAGGCGGGTGACACCGCTGGCCATCTCCGCGAAGCGCGGGAGGTCGGCGCGTGCCACGCCGATGTCCGCCAAGGTCGCGGGGATGCCGATGTCGGCGAGGAGCCCGTCGAGCCAGGTGAGGAACATGTCCGCGGCCTCGGCGTCCGAGGCGCCGGTCACGTCGAGCCCGCACACCCGGGCGAGGGTGGCCAGCCGGTCGCCGATGGCGTCCCTGGCCGCGTCCAGCGCGTAGGGCAGCAGCAGCCCGACGCCCAGGCCGTGCGGGGTGTGGGTGGCCGCGCCGATGGGGTACTGGAGAGCGTGCGGAGCCGCGTTGCCCGCGTGGGAGAACGCGAGCCCGGCCAGCATGGCCCCATAGGACATGTCCGCGCGCGCGTCCTTGTCGCCTCCGTCCCTGACGGCATGGGGCAGGCTGCGGGCGATCCGCTCCGCGGCCAGGAGCGCGTAGTGATCGGTGATCGAGTTGCGGCCGAGGAAGACCTGCTCCACCGGGTCGCGCGGTTCGTGGGCCCGGGGCCGCGCGGTGTAGCTCTCCACCGCGTGACAGAACGCGTCGATGCCGCAGTGGGCGGTGACGGTCGCGGGGCAGGTGTAGGTGAGCTCGGGGTCGACGATGGCGAAGTCGGGCACGATGTGGACGCTGGAGACGCCCACCTTCAGCTCGCGGTCGGGGTCGGTCAGCACCGAGACGGGCGTGAGCTCGGAGCCGGTGCCTGACGTCGTCGGGACCGCGACGAGAGGAATCGTCGGCCCGGGCACCTTCGACTCGCCGTAGAAGTCGCGCGGCGTCCCGCCATGACACCGGATGACGCCCACGATCTTGGCGAGATCGATCACCGTGCCGCCGCCGATGGCGAGCAGGACGTCGGCGTCCACCTCCGCGGCGGCCGAGACGGCCAGGGCGACATCGGCGAGCGGCACGTCCGGAGTCACGTCGGCGAACACCTCGACGACCTCGGCCTTCTCCCGCACGGCGGCCACGATCTCGGCCACGCCCGGCTGCCCCAGAAGAACCCGGTCGGTCACGACGAGGACTCGCGAGCCGCACTCGGCCACCACACGCGGGATGTTCTGCGCGACCCCTTCGCCCACTATCAGCTGGCGTGGCCCGCGGACGGTCTCAAGCATGTCAGTGCCTCTCTGGAACGTCGGAGGTGATGTGCTGAGCGAGACCGGGACGGCGATCGCCCCGTCCACCGCCGCGGCCGCGTCCGTGGCGCGCGCACCTGCGGGACCGACGGCGTCCCCGGGCACCTCGCGGGCCGGTCACGGCAGGCCGATCGCCGCGTAGGTGACGTCGAGGTACTCGAGGATGCCCTCGTGCGACCCCTCCTTGCCGATCCCGGACTGTTTCACGCCTCCGAACGGAGCCGACGGGTCCGAGATCAGACCGCGGTTGACGCCGACCATCCCCGTCTCCAGCCCCTCGGTGAACCGGAGCGCCCGCTGGAGGTCACGGGTGAAGACGTATCCGACGAGGCCGTGCTCGGTGTCGTTGGCCTTCGCCATCACCTCGTCGTCGGACGTGAACGAGATGATCGGCGCCACCGGGCCGAAGATCTCCGTCTCCAGCATCCGCGCGTCCTCGGGCACGTCGACGAGGACCGTGGGCGGATAGAAGCAGCCCGGCCCGTCCGGGCGCTCGCCGCCCACCAGGACACGGGCGCCGCGATCGACCGCGTCGGCGACGAGCTCGTCGATCCTGGTGACCGACGCCTCGTCGATCAACGCCCCGACGTCCACGCCGTCGTCGAGACCGTGGCCCATCGAGAGCGCGCCCATCCGCTCGGCGAAGCGCGCCGCGAACTCCTCTCGTACGGGCTCCTCGACGTAGATGCGGTTGGCCGCGATGCAGGATTCCCCGATGTTGCGCATCTTGGCCACCATGGCGCCGTCGACCGCGACGTCCAGGTCCGCGTCGGCACACACGATCAAGGCCGCGTTGCCGCCCAGCTCCATGGAGGTGCGCAGCACGTTGTCCGCCGCCTGCCGGAGGAGCACGCGCCCGACCTCCGTCGACCCGGTGAACGAGAGCTTGCGGGTCCGGCGGTCGGCCAGCAGCGCTGAGACGACCTCGCCGGCACGCTTGGTCGTCACGACGTTGACGACGCCCGGGGGAACTCCGGCCTCCTCCATGATGCGGGCCAGGAACAGCATGGTGAGCGGCGTCTGGGACGCCGGCTTGGTGATCGTCGTGCAGCCCGCCGCCAGCGCAGGAGCGATCTTGCGGGCGCCCATCGCCAGCGGAAAGTTCCAGGGCGTCACGAAGACGCACGGTCCGACCGGCTTCGGCACGGTGAGGATGCGGTATCCGCCGGCGGGAGCGGTGTTGTAGCGCCCCTCGACGCGCACCGCCTCCTCGGCGAACCAGCGGAAGAACTCGGCGCCGTAGGCCACCTCTCCGCGAGCCTCGGCGAGCGGCTTGCCCATCTCGAGCGTGATCAGCCGGGCGACCTCCTCGGAGCGCTCGGTCAGTGCCCGGTACGTCGCGGTCAGCAGTTCCGACCGTTTTCGCGGCGGGGTCGCCGCCCACTCCGCCATCGCCTCGGCCGCCGCGCCCAGAGCGGCGAGCCCGTCGGCGACGCCGGCGTCCGCCACCTCGGCGATGGTCTTGCCTGTGGCCGGGTCCTCGACGGCGAAGGTGGCTCCGCCGGCGGCGTCGCGCCAGGCGTCGCCGATCCGGAGCCGCCGGTGCTCGGGGGCCAGGACGTTCATCGGGTCACTCATTGCGTCGCCTCCTGTGATGTTCCTGATGATGTCCGGCGTGACCTCGGCGATCGCGCCCTGCGCGATTACCTCCCGGCCTCGGACAGCGCCAGCCCGGTGCCCGCGTCGAACAGGTGCGCGCGGTCCAGGTCGACCGTGACGAGCAGCCGCTCCCCCGGCGTACCGGTGACGGTGGCTCGTGCCTTCACCTTGAGGATCTCCTTCCCCACCCGGACGTCGACCACCGTCCGGTCACCGAGCGGCTCAAGGCCGTAGAGCTCACCTGACAGCGACGCGTCCCCGCGCCGCTCGACGGACAGGTCCTCCGCGCGCAGGCCCAGCAGCAGCGGACGACCGTCCTCAGCCGTGGTCCAGCGGGGCCGCGGCAGCGTCCAGCCTTCCGCCCCGATGAGACGATCCCCCTCGGCGTGGCAGGGGAGCAGGCTGATCGGCGGGCTCCCCACGAATCCCGCGACCCACTGATTGGCCGGTCGCTCGTACACTTCGGCCGGCGTTCCGACCTGTTGCACCTTCCCTTCCTTGAGGACCGCGACCTGGTCGGCCATGGACAGGGCCTCGACCTGGTCGTTGGTCACGTAGACGAAGGTCGCTCCGAGGCTCCGGTGGATGCGGGCGAGCTCGGTGCGCATCTCGACGCGGAGCTTGAGATCGAGGTTCGTCAGCGGCTCGTCCATGAGAAACGCGCGCGGGCGGCGTACCAGCGCCCGGGCGAGGGCGACACGCTGCATCTCACCGCCCGACAGCTGCGCCGGACGGCGCTGCAGCAGACGTTCGATGTGCAGCAGGCCCGAGATCCGCTCGACGGCGGCGGCGATCTCGCTCGCGGAGCAGCGGCGTGCCCGCAGCGGCGAGGCGATGTTCTCGTACGCCGTGTGCCGCGGGTAGAGGGCGTAGTTCTGGAAGACCATGGCCAGGTCGCGTGCGGCCGGGGTGTCACCGGTCGCGTCCCTCCCGTCCAGATGCACCGACCCGGCGTCGAGCTTCTCCAGGCCGGCGATCGCTCGCAGGGTCGTCGTCTTGCCCGCCCCGGAGGGTCCGAGCACGACGAAGAACGATCCGTCCGGCACGTCCAGCGTCACCCCGTCCAGGGCCTGGACCTTGCCGAAGGACTTGCGCAGCCCGTGCGCTGCCACGGTTCCCATCAGGCCACCAGCTCTTCCGTGCTCTCGTCGTAGACCGCCGGGGTCCCGCCGATGTGCCGCAGCCCGACCGGTGCGTCAGCGGCGAAACGGACAGTCGGCGGCATCCGAACCCGTACGTCCCGCTGGCCGCCGTGGTCGACCACGTAGATGATTTCGTCGCCGAGCCACTCCGCCGAGACCAGGCGGGCCGGGACCGAACCTTCCGCCCCTGGCTCTGTGACTTCCAGCGCCTCCGGCCGTACACCCGCGACCAGGCCACGGTCGCGCGTCAGGCCGGGTGGTGGCGTGAAGACCAGTCCGTCCTTGCTGCGCAGCTTCCCGTCGGCCAGCTCCACCTCGATCAGGTTCATCGGCGGGGAGCCGATGAACGCGGCGCAGAAAAGACTCGCCGGACGGTCGTAGACCTCCAGCGGCGTGCCGATCTGCTCGACGCGGCCCTTGTTGAGGATGGCGATCCTGTGACCGAGCGACATGGCCTCGACCTGGTCGTGGGTGACGTAGACCATCGTCGTCCCCAGTTCCCCCTGCAGGTGCTTGATCTCCGTGCGCATGTCCGCCCTCAGCTCCGCGTCCAGGTTGGTGAGAGGCTCGTCCATGAGGAACGCGCGCGGCCGTCGCACCAGGGCGCGGGCGAGCGCGACGCGCTGCTGCTCCCCGCCGGACAGCCGGCGCGGCCGCCGGTCCAGGAGCGGACCGAGCCGCATCAGCCGGGCGGCCTCGTCGACCCGCTCGCGCACCTCGGCCTTGGGCAGTCCCTCGGCCCGCAGGGGGAACGCCAGGTTGTCGCGGGTTCTCAGATGCGGGTAGAGAGCGTAGAACTGGAACACCATGGCGATGTCACGCTCGGCGGGCGGCAGGTCGTTGACCAGCGTGTCGCCGATGCGGATGTCGCCCGTCGTCTGCCTCTCCAGACCGGCTATGGCCCGCAGCGTGGTCGTCTTGCCGCAGCCCGAAGGGCCGAGCATCACGAACAGCTCGCCGTCGCGGATGGACAGGTCCACGTGCTCGACCGCGACCGTCCCGTCCGGGTAGCGCTTGTGCAGGGCGGTCACCTCGATGCCCGCCATCAGCGTCGCACCGCCCCGAGCGTCACACCGGCGACGAGGTGCTTGCGCACCAGGTAGGCGAAGACGAGCACCGGCAGGGCGAACACCACGGAGGCGGCGGCCACCAGACCCCAGTCCACGGTGGTTCCGCCGATGAGGCCGGCGATGGCGGGCGGGGCCGTCCGCACGCTGTCGCTTGAGGTGAGGAAGATGGCGAACACGAACTCGTTCCACGAGAAGATGAGGGCGAAGACCGCCGTCGCGGCGATGCCGGGCACGAGCAGGGGAAGGGTGAAGCGCCAGAACGCCTGCAATCGGGTGTAGCCGTCGAGCATGGCGGCGTCCTCGTACTCCGCGGGCACCTCGTCGACGAACCCCTTCATCATCCAGATCGTGAACGGGACGTTGAACGCGGCGTAGATGAGGATCAGGCCGAGCTTGGTGTCGATGAGCCCGATCTGGCGGTACATGAGAAAGATCGGGATCACGACCACCACGGGCGGCATGAAGCGGGTGGACAGGATGAAGAACAACTGGTCCTTCTTGGCCTTCACGGAGAAGCGCGAGTAGGCCCAGGCCGCCGGGACCCCCAGCACGGTGGCCAGCGCCGTGGAGGCCCCGGCGACCACGACGGAGTTGAGGAACGCGCCGGACAGGGTCGAGCGGCCGCCGCCGGAGGAGACGAACACGTCCTTGTAATGGTCCAGGGTGACCGTGAAGTCGAAGAACTTGGCCGGGATGGCGTAGACGTCCCGGTTCTCCTTGATGGACGTCTCGATCATCCACAGCACCGGGAAGAGCATCACGACGGCCAGCACCGTCAGCAGCACGACCTCCAGCGCGGAGCGGCCCCGGCCGCCGAAGCGGCGTGCGGGGGCCCCGCGATCCCGGGCAGGACGTGCGGACACGGCCTCGTCGACGGAGACTGCCATCAGTCCTCCTTGAGCTTGTTCAGGTAGCGCAGGTAGAGCTGTGTGAGGACGATGACGACGAGGATCATCAGGATCCCGTACGCCGAGGCGGTTCCGGTGTTGAAGCCGAGGAACGCGACCTTGTAGACGTGGAACGACAGCGTCTCGGTGGAGACCCCCGGGCCTCCGCTGGTGAGGATGTAGACGAGGTCGAACAGCCGGAAGGCCTCGATGGCCCTGAACAGCACGGCGATGAGGAGCAGCGGCCACACCAGCGGAAGAGTGATGGTGCGGAACCGGAACCACTCGGACGCCCGATCGATCGAGGCGGCCTCGTACAGGTACTTCGGAACCGCGGTGAGGCCCGCGAGCGCGATGAGCATGATGAACGGCGTCCACTGCCAGGTGTCGACCAGGATCAGGGAGAGCAGCGCGGTCCGCTGCCCGGTGAGCCACTCCACCGGCCCCAGGCCGAGCGAGCCGAGCATGCTGTTGATCACGCCGAACTGCGCGTCGAGCATGAATCGCCAGAACAGCCCGACCACGACCGGCGACAGCATCATCGGCACCAGGAACAGCGTGGTCAGCAGTCCTCGCCCGTGCGTGCGCCGTGAGATCAGGTAGGCGATGGCGAAACCGAGCACGGTCTGCAGGGTGACCGCGCCGACCACGTAGATCAACGTCGTCAGGGTCCTCTGGTGGACCTGCTCCGAAGCCAGGATGGCGGTGTAGTTCCCGAACCCGACGAAGTTGGCCGGCCCCCCGCGGGTGGCCGAGTAGTCGGTGAAAGACAGGTACAGCGCCCACAGCAACGGGAACACCGACATGGCGAGCAACAGCAGCAGCGCGGGCGAGGTGAAGGCCACGGCGAGCCCGCGGTCGCTCAGGCGGCGGGACCGGCCCGGTGCAGGCGGCGTCGCGGACGCCGCCTGCCCGGGCCGGCCGGTCGTCAGGGGGGCGGGGTCACTCACAGGCCGCCGCCGCCCTTCCCGCTGGCGGCGTCGAGCACGCTCTGCTGCTCCTTGGCGATGTCGTCGAGCGCCTCCTTCGGCGACTTCGCGCCGTTGAGCGCCGCGTTCACATTGGTGTTCTCGATGTCGACGAGGCGCGCGTACTCGGGCACATTCCACATGTCCCGCATCCGCGGCACCGAGTCGGTGTACACCTGGTTGAACGGCGCGGCGTCGAGGAACTCGGGCGACTCCAGGGCGTCCGTACGCGAGGGCACGCCACCGGCCGCGGCCCACTTCTTCTGGATGTCAGCCTGCTCGAACCACTTCATGAAGTTCAGGGCCTCCATCTGGTTCGCCTCGGGGGAATAGGCCGACACGTGCATCCCCATGCCGCCGAGAGGCACCAGGTTCGTCTTCTGGCTCGGCAGGGCGGCGAAACCCAGCTTGTCGAGGATCTCCTCCCGCGTGGTGCCGAGCGTCGACTCCTTCGGGTCGAGCAGGCCGCCGCTCGCGGCGATCCAGTTGAACGCGATGCAGGCCTTGCCCTGGGCGACCGCCGCGTTCACCTCGTCGATGAACCAGTTGCCGGAGCCCTTGGCGGTCAGCGGCTTCATCTTGTTGACCAGGACGTCCATCGCCTCCTGGCCCGCGGCGTCGTTGAGGACGCCGTCGATCTTGCGCGTCTTGGGGTCCCAGAGGTTGCCGCCGTAGACGCCGTTGACCGTGTTGTAGGTGACGGCCGCGGCGTCGGAGCCGTTGGCCTGGTGGAAGGCCAGCCCGCTGACGCCGGGGTTGTCCGCCTGGCACTTCTCGGCGACCGAGATCATCTCGTCCCAGGTCTGCGGCGGCTGGTCGCCGATCAGGTCCTTACGGTAGATCATCGTCCAGGTGTCGCCGAGCAGCGGCAGTCCGTACATGCTGGCGTTCTCGTCGCGTTGCCCGGTCTCCGCCTGGGGGAACTGGCCGTAGGCCGCCAGGAGGTACGGGTCGTACGCATCGACCTCGATGTTCTCCTTGACGAAGTCGGTGATGTCCAGGATGTTGCCGTTCGTCACGGCTTCGCCGATGTGCTGCGAGTCCAGGATCGGGATGTCGAAGTCGGTCTTGTGCGCGGCGAACTGGGTGAACATCGCGTCGTGCCAGTTCGCGTTCGGCACGGTCTTGACCTTGACGGTGACGTTCGGCCGCTCCTTGGCGTACTCCGCGTTCGCGAAGTCCTCCAGCGCGTGGGCGGGGGGCCAGTCGAACCAGATGAAGCTGAGGGTCAGCGGATCCTTGGTGAGCTCCGGGATGGTCGCCGGCGCCTTGGGGGCGCTGTCGTTCTGGCCGCCGCCGCAGGCCACCACGGTCGTGGCCACCAGCATGGCCGCCGTCGCCAGCCCCACCTTTCCACCGGGAACGGACAGTCGTCCTCTTCGCTTGGGATACCGCATCTTCCTGCCTGCTTTCTGGGCGGGGACTTCTGGAGCCTTGCTGCGTGCTTCGTCGAGCGGTTGCTGGGTTGTTCACGCGTGTCGCCGGCTGTCGCAGGGGCTGACCCGCGGACCGGCGTCACGCGTACGCCGCGACGTGATGGGACTGTGAGCAGTCGAGAAGTCCTTCGGCCCTTGTGCGGCCCGGCTGCGAACCGAGCAGGACGTCGAGCATGCTCATGAAAGCTCCAACTGATCGAAGCGGAGCGATGGCGGACGGTTCCCCGATGAGTGAGGATGGCTGGCATCCGCCACCTTTCCTATACGATCCGATCGGGAGCGTCAACGTCCCGCAGTATGGCGGCCGAAGTCAACAGGTTCCCGAAGACGCAAGAAAGGACCTCACGTCAAATGGACGACGAAGCGGTGATCGCGCGGCGCCGTGAGGCCACGACGAGCGGAACGCTGCCGGGAAGATCTCGCGGCCGGCTTGCCGACGAGGTGTACGACGCGCTGCTCGGGCAGATGATGTCGCTGCGAATAGAGCCTGGCTCCCGCGTCACGATCGACGTCCTGGCACGAGAGCTGGGGGTCTCACAGACGCCGATCCGAGACGCTCTGAACCGCATGGAGTCCGAGGGCCTGGTCGTGCGCGTGCCCCACGCCGGCTATCGCATTCCTCCTCAGATCACCCGTCACCGATTCGAGGACATGCTCGAGCTCCGCCTGCTCCTCGAGCCCGCGGCGGCGCGCAGATCCGCCGAGCGCGCGTCCCCGGCGCAGGTGGCCGGCATGCGGCGCATGCTGGAGGACATGGCGGAGCTGGAGGGGGGCAAGGGGCCCGCGGCCTACGGCGCCTTCGGGCTGCGCGACGCCGCTTTCCACGATCTCGTCGCCTCGAGCGCGGAGAACCAGGTCATCCGCGAAGCGCTCGCCCGCCTGCACACGCATGTGCACCTGTTCCGGCTGCACCGCGACGCCCAGGTCACCCACCTGGCCATGGCCGAGCACGAAGAAGTCGTGGCCGCGATCGCCGCGCGCGACCCCGACGCCGCCGCCTACGCCATGCGCCGGCACATCCTGCTGTCCGGCGAGCGGTTCCGGCGGCTGTTCGACGAGGCGGAGGCCGCGGAAGGAATGACGGAAAAGGCTTGACGGGCGGACCGGGCCGAGAAATGCTAACGCAATCCGATCGGATCGGATCGGATCGGATTCACCTCACCCGCCCCGGATGCGAGGAGAAGCAGGTGCCCAGAGCGCTGCTCCTGACCGGCGACGCCGCCGAGGAACTCGACACCATGTATCCCTACTACCGCGTGCAGGAGGGCGGCTGGGACGTCGATGTCTCGTCACGGACGATGCGTGACGTTCAGCTGGTCATCCACGAGTTCGACCCCGACTCCGACGCCTACGTGGAGAAGAACGGCCGGAAGCTGCCGGTCGACGTGCCCTGGGCCGAAGTAGACGTAGAGCGCTATGACGCCCTCATCATCCCCGGGGGACGCGCCCCCGAGTGGATCCGGGTCGACGCCGACGTCAGGCGCATCACCGAACACTTCTTCGCGCGCAACCTCCCGATCGCGCTCGTGTGCCACGGCGCGCAGGTGCCGGCCGTGTACGGGCTGCTGAAGGGCCGGAAGACGGCGTGCTTCCCGCCCATCACCGGTGACATGGAGAACGCGGGCGCGACGGTCATCGACGCTCCCGACGTCGTGGACGGCAACCTCGTCTCCTGCCGGGGGTGGCCCGACATGCCGCAGTTCGGCAGGGCGATGATGGAGGTCTTCTCGAAGTCCCTCAACTCCTCGTCGTCATGAGCACGCCTGGCCCGTCCCGGTGACGGCACTCCGGACCGTCACCGTCGGCGGCTCCCCCGTCCACGTCCTGGAGAGCGGCACCGGGCCCGCGGTGCTGATGCTGCACGGCTCCGGACCCGGCACGACCGGATCCGGAGCCTGGGCGTCGACGGCACAGGCACTGGGCGCCTCCTGGCACCTGGTGGCTCCTGACCAGGCGGGGTTCGGCCGTACGCCGATCCCGGCGGGCTCCAGGGGCGGGCTCCGGCTGTGGACGGAGCAGGCCGCGGGTCTGATGGACGCTCTCGGTGCCGAGCACTACGCCGTGGTGGGCCACTCCATGGGCGGTGCCGTGGCGCTGGCGCTGGCGGCCGCGCGTCCCCGGCAAGTCACCCGTGTCGTGGCGGTCTCGACGATGGGCGCCCCCGGGGCGCCGCTGTCCGCCGACCTCGACGCGATCTGGGCCGCCCCCGCCGGCCCGCTCGGGGCACGAGACATGCTGAGCCGCCTCGTCTTCGACCAGGCGCTCGTGACCGAGCGGGCCGTCGCCGACCGTGCGGCCGCGATGCGAGCGGGCGCGGCCGCATACGCGTCGCTGTTCCCTCCACCCAGGGCACGCTGGGCCGACGACCTCGCCCTCCCGGCGCAGACGCTGGCAGGGATCCGCGCGCCCGTGCTGCTCGTCCACGGCGCCGAGGACCGAGTCACCCCGCTCGGGACGTCAGCCCTGCCCCTGCTCGGACACCTGGCCGATGTCCGGCTGCACGTGTTCGGCCGGTGCGGGCACGTGCCGGCGCTCGAACACCCGCACGACTTCAGGCGGCTCCTGTCGTGCTTCCTCGGCCGGGAACAAGGTCCCTGATCGCCGCGACAGGTCCGGACAGTCCTCAGGGGCGGCTTCCCGGGGCGGCCGTTTTCAGCGGATCTGCAGGCCCGTCACCGCGCGGCCGATGATGAGGCGCTGGATCTCCGAGGTTCCCTCGAAGATGGTGTAGATCTTGGCGTCGCGGTGGAAGCGTTCCACCGGGTGCTCGCGGGTGTAGCCGGCGCCGCCGAGGATCTGGATGGCCTGTTCCGTCACCCAGACCGCCGTCTCCCCCGCGACCAGTTTGGACATGGAGCCTTCGGCCTGGTCGAAGGGCTTGCCCTGGCGGGCCATCCAGGCGGCGCGCCAGGTCAGGAGGCGGGCCATGTCGATGCGGGTGGCCATGTCCGCGAGCAGGAAGGCGATCGCCTGGTTCTCGCCGATCTTGCGGCCGAACTGTTCGCGCTCGCGGGCGTAGTCGCGGGCGTACTCGTAGGCGGCGCGGGCGATGCCGACGGCCATGGCGGCGACGGTGGGGCGGGTGGTCTCGAAGGTGCGCAGCGCCGCCTGCTCGCCGGCGCGCTCGCCGCCGCGGACGCGGGCGAGGCGGGCGTCGAGCTTCTCCTTGCCGCCGAGCAGGCACGAGCCGGGTACGCGGACGTTGTCGAGGACGACCTCGGCCGTGTGGGAGGCGCGGATGCCGTGCTTCTTGAACTTCTGGCCCATGGACAGGCCGGGGGTGCCGGGCGGGATGATGAACGAGGCCTGGCCGCGGGTGCCGAGGTCGGGGTCGACGGAGGCGACGACGATGTGGACGTCGGCGATGCCGCCGTTGGTGGCCCAGGTCTTGACGCCGTTGATGACCCAGTCGCCGTTGTCGTAGACGGCCCTGGTACGGATCGCGCCGACGTCGGAGCCGGCGTCCGGTTCGGAGGCGCAGAAGGCGCCCAGTTTGACGTCGTTCTCGGTGCCGAACATCTCGGGCAGCCAGGTGCCCGCCTGCTCGGGCGTGCCGGTGCCGGAGAGGGCGGCGGCGGCCAGGCAGCTTCCGACGATCGACAGGCCGATGCCGGCGTCGCCCCAGAACAGTTCCTCGAAGACGACCGGCAGGCCCAGGCCGCTCGGCTCGAACCACTGGGTGGCGAAGAAGTCGAGCGAGTAGAGGCCGATCTTGGCGGCTTCCTGGATGACGGGCCAGGGGGTTTCCTCGCGCTCGTCCCATTCGGCGCCGGCGGGGCGGACGACGTCGCGGGCGAAGGCGTGGACCCAGTCGCGGACCTCGATCACGTCCTCGCCGAGGTCGAGACTGAAGCCGCTCATCTGGTCACTCCCTGAAATATCCGGATAAAGCCTGGTTCGCCAATGCTACCGATCGGTAGCACCCCTCCGGAAGCACCCCACGAGCAGCAGCCCGAAAGACCTGAAAGGTTTTCGATGCCTGACGGTGGACAAGGCTCGCTTACGGCCGCTCCCGGTCACTGCGCCAGGTCCGTCCAACTCACTCTCTCGAAAACCTTTATAGGCTGATGGGCTGCCTATTCACACACTGACCGAAGAATGGGCCCCGACGGTTTCTGCGGTGCCGCCAACACTCGGGGACGATGATCGCAGGCGAGTGCCGCCCTGCCTCAGCGCAGCGTCAGCATCGGGGGACGTTCGGCGACGGAGACGTCGGTGCTGACCACGAGGTGACCGCTGCCCTGGCGGCGGAACTGGTCGAGGCAGGGCGACAGCTCGTGGCAGCGGCCGAGCTTGCCCTGGCGCAGCAGCCGCGAGTAGGCGGCCAGCATGATCTGGGCGGACATGCAGCCCAGGGCCTCGGTCGACTGCGGCGCGTGCTCGCGGGAGCCCAGGTCCACCTGGGCGAACGCGTCCAGCCCCGCCAGGTCGAGCAGGTCGACGAGGAGCCCCAGCTCGACCCCGTACCGGGTGAGGAACGGCACCCGCTCCAGCGCGGAGCGGCGGCCGGCGTACTCGCCGGCCAGCGGTTGCACGAAGCCCGACAGCTGGGGCCAGTGCAGGTTGATGAGGGGGCGGGCGACCAGTTCCGTGACGCGCCCGCCGCCGTTGGGGACGCCGTCGAGCGGCCGGTCGTAGCAGCCCTTGGCGTAGGCGACGCTGCCGTCGGTGAGCAGCGGGCCGAGCAGGCCGGTCACCAGGGTGGAGCGGAAGCCGCGGATGTCGGCGTCGACGAAGGCCACGATGTCGCCGGAGGTGACGGCGAGGGACTTCCACAGCGCCTCGCCCTTGCCGTCGAGCGGGGGCAGGTCGGGCAGGATGGCGTCCTGGGCGTGCACGTCGGCCCCGGCGCGGGCGGCCACGGCGGCGGTGTCGTCGGTGGAGCGGGAGTCGATGACCACGATCTCGTCCACCAGGCCGCGGAGCTCGCGGCGGATGACGCCGACGATGTGACCCACGGTGTCGCGTTCGTCACGGGCGGGCAGGACCACGCTGACGGACGTCTGGCCCTTGGCCTCGGCCAGCTTCCCGACCGGCCAGTCGGCGGCAGTGGTGGTGCGGCGCCGCAGCCAGGTCTGAACTTCAGGCAGCATGTGACCACCCCCGTTCATCCCCTGGTCTCTGCCCTGGCGGGTCAGCCCGTGACGGCGTGGCGCTCCAAGAATGTGTAAACATCCGCCTCGTCGACGCCGGGGAAGGAGCCGGGCGGCAGGGCGGCCAGCACGTGCGAGTTGGCGCGGGCCGACGGCCAGGCGTAGCCCTCCCAGCGCTCGGCGAGCGCGGCGGGCGGGCGGCGGCAGCAGTCGCCGTTCGGGCAGGTCGACTTGGTGCGGTGGGTGGTCTCCCGGCCGCGGAACCAGCGCGACTCCTTGTACGGGACGCCCAGCGTGATGGCGAAGTCCCGCTCGCGCGACGGGTCGACGTGGGCCACGCAGAAGTACGTCCCGGTCGGGGTGTCGGAGTACTGGTAGAAGACGGAGAACCGGTCGGGTGAGGCGAAGACCTGCCGGCCCGACCACTGCTGGCACATCCGCTGGCCCTCGATGGCGCCCTGCTCGTCGGCGGGGAAGACGATGCCGTCGTTCTCGTACGCCTTGTAGATGATGCCGCCGGCGTCGTTGCGGACGAAGTGGCAGACCAGCCCGAGGTGGTGGGTGGCGAGGTTGGTGAAGCGGTGGGCGGCCATCTCGTAGGAGACGGCGAACACGTCGCGCAGGTCCTCCACCGACAGCGCCCGGTCGGCCTTGGCCTCCCGCAGGTAGAGGGCTGCGGCCTTCTCCGGTACGAGCACGGCGGCGGCGAAGTAGTTGGCCTCGGTGCGCTGGCGCAGGAAGTCGGCGAAGTCGCGGGGCTTGTTGTGGCCGAGCGCGAGGTGGCCGAGGGTCTGGAGCAGGATGGTGCGCGGGGTGTGCATGCCGAGCTGCTCGTGCTTGACGTAGATGCGGCGGTTGCGCATGTCGGTGATCGAGCGGACGGACCTCGGCAGGTCCTGGGCGGTGTGCACGGTGTAGCCGAAGTGCGTCACCAGGCTCTGGATCGTGCTCTGCGACAGGGCGCCGGTGCGGTAGCCGACGGCGGCGAGCGCCTCCGCGGCGGCCTGCTCGATCTCGGGGAAGTAGTTGCCCAGCTCGCGCTGGCGGCGGCGCAGCTCGGCGTTGGCGGCCCTGGCCTCCTCGGGGGTGGCGGTGCCGCGCGCCTCGCGGGCGCGCAGCTCGCCGTAGAGGCCGAGGATGTGCTCCAGCACGTCGTTGGGGACGCGGGCGGAGACCTTGAGGCGGGGCAGGCCGAGGTCGGCGTAGATGGGGTCGCGCTGCGCCTCTTCGAGGGCGATCTCCAACTGGGCGCGGCGGCTGGGCGGCTGGCGGCGCAGCAGTTCCTCGACGGGCACGTTGAGCGCGGCGGCGAGCGACTTGAGCAGGGACAGCTTGGGCTCGCGCTTGCCGTTCTCCAGCAGGGAGAGCTGGCTGGGCGCTCTGTTGACGCGTTCGCCGAGGTCGGCGAGGGTCAGGCCGCGCTGTTTGCGGAGATGGCGCAGGCGCTGGCCGAACGCGATGAGATCGAGCTCATGCGTCAAAGTCAGCGGTTCTTCACCTAGCAAGGACGCCATGCGGGCATCTTAGTCGGAAATTCCGCCCATCTTCTAGACATCGGCCCAGTGCCTGCGGGCACGGGGATGCCGAGCGCACCACCTCTGACCAGTGGTCTAGTCCATAGAGAAAACTCGTGATTTCTTCTCCTACGAATACCGGTCGGTAGTTCCTATCTAGGGAAGATTCACAGTTTTTCTGGCACAGACCGGTTGTTGCCGAGGAGCAGAAGGGCACAGACTCGGCATACGCCCCAGGGGACGACAAAGGAGTGAACGATGAACGATCGCCTCAAGGGAGCCGCCGAGCAGCTGCGGGACGAGTGGCAGAACAACCCGCGCTGGGCAGGCATCGAGCGCACCTACAGCGCCGAGGACGTGATCCGGTTGCGTGGCAGCGTCCAGGAGGAGCACACGCTCGCCCGGCTCGGCGCCGAACGGCTGTGGGACCTCCTCCACACCGAGGACTACGTGCACTCACTCGGCGCGCTGACCGGGAACCAGGCGGTCCAGCAGATCAAGGCGGGACTGAAGGCCATCTACCTGTCCGGCTGGCAGGTGGCCGCCGACGCCAACCTGGGCGGGCACACCTACCCCGACCAGAGCCTCTACCCGGCCAACTCCGTGCCGGCCGTGGTGCGCCGCATCAACAACGCGCTGCTGCGCGCCGACCAGATCACCTGGTCGGAGGGCCGCGAGGACGCGCCGCACTGGCTGGCGCCCATCGTGGCCGACGCCGAGGCCGGGTTCGGCGGCGTGCTCAACGCCTTCGAGCTCATGAAGGGCATGATCGCCGCCGGTGCCGCCGGGGTGCACTGGGAGGACCAGCTCGCCTCGGAGAAGAAGTGCGGCCACCTGGGCGGGAAGGTGCTCATCCCGACCGGGCAGCACATCAAGACGCTCAACGCCGCCCGCCTCGCCGCGGACGTCGCCGGAGTCCCCAGCCTGATCATCGCGCGGACCGACGCCCAGGCCGCGACGCTCCTGACCAGCGACGTGGACCCGCGCGACCAGGCGTTCTGCACCGGCGAGCGCACCCCCGAAGGCTTCTACCGGGTCCGCAACGGCATCGAGGCGTGCATCGCCCGCGGCCTGGCCTACGCCCCGTACTCCGACCTGCTCTGGATGGAGACCGGCACGCCCGACCTGGACGTGGCCCGCGAGTTCGCCGAGGCGATCAAGGCCGAGTACCCCGACCAGCTGCTCGCCTACAACTGCTCGCCCTCCTTCAACTGGAAGAAGCACCTCGACGACTCCACCATCGCCAAGTTCCAGCGCGAGCTGGGGCACATGGGGTACAAGTTCCAGTTCATCACCCTCGCCGGGTTCCACTCGCTCAACTACTCGATGTTCGACCTCGCGCACGGGTACGCGAGTGAGGGCATGACCGCGTACGTGGACCTCCAGGAGGCGGAGTTCGCCGCCGAGAGCCGCGGCTACACCGCCACCCGCCACCAGCGCGAGGTCGGCACCGGCTACTTCGACCTGGTCAGCACGGCCATCTCGCCCGACTCCTCGACCACCGCGCTGCGCGGGTCGACCGAGGAGGAGCAGTTCGCCGTCCACTGACCGCCTGACTCGCCGGCACCTCCAGGGCATGGGAAGGTTCCCCCGGCGAATACCGGCCGCGCCAGCCTGTCCCCGGCCTGGCGCGGCCGGTTCATGTCCCGGCGCAGCGCTTCCTCCCCTGAGAAACGATTTTTCGCGCCACCGCTCCGTGCAACAGACTCCGTCCCTTCCTCCTCTGAGAGGTGAACGGAAACGACGGAAGGCAGGAGCAGGTGGATGGAGACGCCCGATTCGCGGAGTTCGTCACTCACCGGGGCGAGGCGCTGATGCGCTACGGGCACGTGCTCGCCGGCAACCCGCACGACGCCGCCGACCTGGTGCAGGAGGCCCTGCTCAAGCTCCGCGCGGCCTGGCCGCGGCTGCGCTCGAAGGACAACCCGGAGAGCTACGTCCGCACGACCATGGCCAGGCTGCACATCGCCACCTGGCGGCTGCGCCGGCGCGAGCAGCCCGCGTGGGAGCCGCCGGATCGCGAGCACCACGACGTGCTGCCGAGCGGCGACGAGCAGGCGATGTGGCGGGCGCTGGCCGGGCTGCCGCGCAGGCAGCGGGCCGTGCTGGTGCTGCGCTACTACGAGCAGCTCGACGACGCCGAGATAGCCGGGGTGCTGGGCATCTCCCGGGGCACCGTGCGCAGCCAGGCGTCCCGGGCGCTGGACAAGCTCCGCGCCGCCGTCCCGGCCGCCATCGAGGAGGCGACGCGATGACACCCGACGTGGAAGAGCTGCTGCGCAGGACCCTCGGGCACGCCGCCGGGCGCTCCCCCGGCCTGCCCGATGGGACGGCCCAGGCGGTGGAGCACCGCTACCGCAGGCGCAGGCAGCGCTCCCAGGCGCTGCTGGCCGCCGCCGCGGTGGTGCTGGTGGCGGGCGGCGTCACCACCGGCCTGCGCGCCGCGGACCGGGCCGCGCCCGCGACCGGCCCGCACGGCAGCACGCCCGACCCGGCCCGGACCGCGTCCGCCGCTCTCTCCCCGGAGGCGTCCCCCACGACGTTCGCGGCGCGGCCGGAGCCGATCGAGAAGGTGTGGCCGCAGGCGCTGCACGAGGTCCCCGCCAAGACCCCCGAGGGCAAGAGGATCATCCCCATCCTCCTGCTCGACGACCGGACCCTGCTGGTGTCCACCTGGGCCTCGATGGAGAAGACCGACGCCCTGTACACCTACGACCTGGAGACCCTTGCCCTGCGCAAGATCACCGACGTCGTGACGCCGAAGGGGACCGCGCTGTTCGCCTCCGGGTTCGACGCCGAAGGCGGGCAGGTCGCCTGGTGGACGAAGCTCAAGGACGGCACCGCCCAGATCTGGGCGGCTCCCCTGGCGGGCGGCGAGGCGAAGCTGATCGGCAGCCGCGTGATCGACGGCGGCGGCCTGGACAAGATCGAGATCGCCGGCCACCGGGTCGTGTTCTCGGCCAGGTCGGGCGGCGTGTTCACGGTCCCGCTCGCAGGCGGCGAACCGGAGCCGGTCGACGGGGCGGCGGACATGCACCTGCTGTCCTGGCCGTGGATCGGCGCCCCCGGCCCGTACGGCCAGGACAGGGGCGCACGCTACGAACGGATCCGCAACGTGGAGACCGGTGAGACGGACCGCGCCCTGGTGCGGGACGGCGAGCAGGTCCACGCCTGCGGCGTGCGGCTCTGCATCGGCACGTCCGGGAGGACGAGCCACTACTACCGGCTGCGGGACGGCTCCCGGCAGCGCGAGCTGCCCGGCGTGACGCCCATGCTGGTGCCCGCGCTGGACCGCTTCCACGTCGCCCTGCTCCACTACGGCGATGACTCGGTCGAGGCCGCGCTCTTCGACCTGCAGACCGGCACCGCCGCCAGTCTCGGCGTCGGCGCGGAGCGGACGGACGGCGGCTTCAGTTTCACCATGCCCGCCGTGGGCGACGACGAGCGGCTGCTCGCCTACGAGCTCGGCGGCACCCTGCGCGTCGTCGACCTTACGAAGATCACGTGAGGGTGGCGGCCTCCTCGGCCTCCACCTGCTTGTTCCAGTCCTTCTTGACCGCCCGCCAGGCCTCGTCGTCGGCCCCGGCCCGCCAGTAGCCGGAGATCGACAGCCGGTCCATCGGGATGCCGAGGCCGACCCGCAGGTGGCGGCGGAGCTGCTTGACGAACCCGGCCTCGCCGTGCACGAACGCCTGCACCTCGCCGGCCGGGCAGGCGAACGAGCGCACCGCCTCCACCAGGGCCTCCCCCACCGGGCGGTCGCCCCGGTAGAGCCAGGTGATCTCGACGTGGCCGGGAGAGCTGAGCTTGATCTCCTCTTCCGGCCCCGCCACCTCGATGAAGGCGAACCCGCGGGCTCCCTCGGGCAGCGCCTCCAGGGAGGCGGCGATGGCGGGCAGCGCGCTTTCGTCACCGGCGAACAGATGCCAGTCGGCCGCCGGGTCGGGCGCATAGCCGCCGTTGGGTCCGAGCATGAGCACCTCGTCGCCCGGCTTCGCGGCGGCCGCGAACGGACCGGCCAGGCCCTGGTCACCGTGGTAGACGAAGTCCAGCGTCAATTCGCGGGCGTCGGGGTCCCAGGCGCGCACGGTGTAGGTGCGCAGCCGGGGCCAGTGCTCGCGCGGCATGGTCTGGCGGACCTGCTTGATATCGAAAGGCTTCGGGTACTCGACACCCTCATGCGGGAAAACGATCTTCACGTACTGGTCGGTGTGGCCGGTGGCCGCGAAGTCGCGGAGCCCGTCGCCTCCCACGATGACCCGGATCATGTGTGGCGCGATGCGCTCGGTGCGCAGCACGACGCCCAGGTGATGATCCCTCGGCTTGCCGGTCATGCGGACTGCTCCTTGCTTAGGTACTGCTAACCTATACTCTTGTTGCCGCGGAGCGTCAGCGCCTTGTCAATTGCTGCATTACCGGGCCTCTGCCCAGCCTCCGGCGGCCAATTCATCCTGCCCTCTGGAACATTCCAGCGCGAATCGGGACACTTGTCTCGATGGTCACCGACCTCTCCGCCCCCGTCACCGGCCGCCCGGAGCGCCGTCCCGAACTCGACGTCCTGCGCATGGTGGTGGTGCTGGGCCTGGTGTTCTTCCACGCCTCGCTGGTCTTCGACACCCGCGACGACTTCTACGTCAAGAACGCCGAGACCACCGAGGCCGTCACCGTCCTCGTCGCGCTCTGCGTGGTCTGGGCGATGCCCGCGCTCTTCCTGGTGTCGGGGCTGGGCTCGTGGCACTCGCTGCGCCGCCGCGGGCCGGGCGGGTTCGCGGTCCAGCGGCTGCTGCGGCTGGGCGTGCCGCTGGTCTTCGCCACGCTGGTGCTGCTGCCGTTCCCGCAGTGGATCCGGGCGGGCGCCGAGCCCTCCTACGCCGCCTTCTGGCCGCGCTTCTTCGAGGTGCGCGTGGAGCTCGCGGAGTTCCCGTTCGTGCTGCGGGGCGAGCACTACGAGACCGGGCACCTCTGGTTCGTGCTGCTGTTGCTGGTGTTCTCGCTCATGCTGGCGGCGCTGGCCCGCCTGGTGCCCCCGGGCGCCGCCGCCCGGGTCCGCGCCCTGGTGGGCGCCGCGGCCGGGCGGCGCGGGGCGGTGCTGCTGCTGCCCGCCGTGCCGCTCGCCCTCATCAGCGCGCTGCTCGGCCTGGAGGAGGGGTTCGGCGGCTGGCACCGGTGGGCCTACCTGCTGTTCTTCCTGTACGGGTTCGCGCTGGCGGCCGACGACCGGCTGCGTCAGGCGATGCGGGCGGACGCGGCGGTCGCGGCGGTGCTGGGCGTGGCGCTGGTCGGGGCCGGGCTGCCGATGTTCCTGGTGGCCGGGGAGGCGCCGGGGGCGGACCCGTTCCTCGACCTGACGCCGCTGGCGACGGCCGGGCGGGCGCTCTACGGGGCGGCGGGCTGGTGCTGGGTCGTGGCCATCCTCGGGCTGACCGACCGCCGCCGGCCGGGCCGCGAGCGGAGCGCAGGCGGCGGGAAGCGGCGGGTCCGCGCCTACCTGGAGGAGGCCGTGCTGCCGGTCTACGTCCTCCACCAGCCGGTCGTGGTCGGCGTCGCCTATGTGGTCGTCGGCTGGCACGCGCCGATCTGGGCCGGGTACGCGGCGATCGTCGTGATCTCGTTCGCCGTGGTCTTCGCCGTCTACGAGCTGCTGGTGCGGCGGACGCGGGTGACCCGGTTCCTGTTCGGCATGCGCTGATCAGGCGACGGCCTCGTCCTCCGCCGACGTCTCCTCCAGTCCCGCCACCGCCGACAGGAACAGGGACATGTGCCGGAAGGCCAGCCGCGCCTCCGGCAGCACGTCCGCCAGGATCGGGAAGACGTGCGGCATCCGCGGCCACTCCTCGTACGTCACCGGCACCCCGCTCGTCCTGGCCCGTTCGGCGACGCGTCGGGCCTCGTCCCGGAGCAGCTCGGTCGACCCGGTGACGATCATCAGCGGCGGCAGGCCGGTGAAGTCGCCCAGCACCGGCGAGACCAGCGGGTCGCGCGGGTCGAGCCCGTCGGTCCAGCGGCGTGCCAGCCAGCGCACCCGCCCGGCCGGGAGCATGGGGTCCTGCCAGCGGTTCGCGCGGCGCGGGAAGTCGGTCAGGTCGGTCCACGGCGACAGGCAGACGGCCGCCGACGGCAGGCCCAGGCCGCGGTCGCGGAGCGCCAGCAGCGTCGCCAGGGTCAGGTGACCGCCCGCCGAGTCACCCGCGACGATCATGTCTTCCGGCTCGTACCCCCGCTCCAGCAGGCAGTGGTAGGCGTCCAGGGCGTCGCTCAGCGAGTCGGCGAGCTTGTGCACCGGGCCCTGGCGGTAGTCGAGGGCCAGCACCGGGCGGCGCGCCGCCGCCGACAGCCGCCAGGTGATGGGCCGGTGGGTCCGCGGCGAGCAGGAGAAGTAGCCGCCGCCGTGCAGGTAGAGGACGACCTTGCGCTCGTCGAGGTCCTGGCCTCCGCGCACCCATTCGCCGCCGCACGCGGAGAACTCGGCGGGGTTCACCGTGACGTGGTCCGGCGTCCGTATGGGGAGGACCTCGCCCAGGTGGTAGGCGGCCTGCAGCGCCAGGGCGTGGCGCAGGAACAGGTGGGAGGCGGGCTTGAACGTGTGGCGCATGAGGCCGGTGAGAGTGCGGGCCTGCCAGCTCAGCGGGTATTCGGGAGCGACATCCCTGTCGAGTTCCATCTCGGACCCTCCGGCATGTTGATTCCCTGCCAGAACATCGCTCTACCCGCGGGTAAGTACCTCATCGCCATTCCCTGACAAGTCGGCATCGCAACCTCTGCTGGTGGTATGCCCGCTGACCCGGGGGCGTCATATATCCCGTTGCCAAGCGTTGACCGAACCTTGGATAATTCCAGGCTTTCCGACCGCCCAAGCGCGCTCGGCACGCACGCCGTCCGCCACCGGGTGGTGATCCAGGGTGGTTAGGACGTACCTGCTTCTGGTCTGGACCTGGACCCGCGCCGCGGCGGCCTACCGCGCCTCGTTCGCGCTGCTCGTCGTGCTCGGCGCCGCCACCGCCGCGCTCGACCTCGCCGCCATCCTCATCATCTTCGCCAACACCACCTCGCTCGCCGGTTTCAACCGGGAGGAGGTCCTCTTCCTGTACGGGACGGCCGGGATCGCGTTCACCCTCACCGACCTGCTCTTCGGCAACCTCGACCGGATCAGCTCGCACATCAGGCAGGGCACGCTCGACACCTTCCTGATCCGGCCGGTGAACGCCTGGGTCCAGGTGGGCCACCGACCGGTTCGTGCCCGCCCGGTTCGGCCGCGTGCTGCAGGGCGCCGCCGCGCTCGGCTACGCCCTGGCCGTGCTCGGGCCGGACCCCGGGCGGCTCTGGATGGTGCCCGTCATGATCCTCACCGGCACGGTCATCTTCACCTCGCTCTGGACGCTGGCCGCGGCGCTGCAGTTCGTGCTGGTCGACGCGCCGGAGGTGGGCAGCGCCTTCACCTACGGCAGCGGGCAGCTCACCCAGTACCCGCTCACCGTCTACGGCCGCGACCTGGTCCGGGGCGTCACGTACGCGCTGCCGCTGGCCTTCGTCAACTGGCAGCCGGGCCTGTACGTGCTGGGCCGCGACGACCCGTTCGGCACGCCGGAGTTCCTGCGTTTCCTCGGGCCCGCCGCGGCCCTCCTCCTCGCCCTCCTGGCCGGGCTCGCCTGGCGGCAGGGCTCGACCCATCGCGCCGGCGCACGACGCTGGCCCGGCGCATCGGCGTGGTCTTCGGGCAGCGCACCACGCTCTGGTGGGACCTGCCGCTCAAGGACAGCTTCGAGCTGATCCGGCTCCTTTACAAAGTAGATCGCAGAGTCTTCGCCGCGCGGCTGGACGAGCTGGTGGCGACGCTGGACCTCGGCGCGTTCCTGGGCACGCCGGTGCGCCAGCTCAGCCTCGGCCAGCGGATGCGCGGCGACCTGGCCGCCGCGCTGCTGCACGCGCCCGCGATCCTGGTGCTCGACGAGCCCACGATCGGGCTCGACGTGGTGAGCAAGGCGGGCATCCGCGCGTTCCTGGCCCGGCTCAACGCAGAACGCGGCACGACCGTCCTGCTCACCACGCACGACCTGGGCGACATCGAGCGGCTGTGCCGGCGCGTGATGCTCATCGACCACGGCCGGCTGGCCTTCGACGGGACGCTGGACGAGCTGCGCGCGAGCGTGCCGGGCGGCTCATCCATCGAGGAGGTGGTCACTCACCTCTACACGGGCGGTCGTCAGTAGTAGCCGCCCTCCCCGGACTGCTGCTCGTACTCCTCGTCGTCATCGTCGTACGGGCGCGACCAGCGTGAGGGCATCAGCACGGGGATGAACAGCGCCACACCGAGCAGGGCGAAGACGCCGGTCGTGAGCATCGTCTTGGAGCCGGTGACCGCCTCCCGGACGATCTGGTGCACCGAGGGGCCGTCGGGCAGCATGGTCAGCGCCCGGTTCGTGTCCAGTGCGTACACCACCGTCCAGGCCAGCAGCACCATCGACGGGATGAAGGTCGCGACCGGCGACACCCTGCCCGCCACCACGAGACCGACGACGAGACCCACGGCGGCCATGGAGCCCAGCGCGATCCAGAGCGACTGGCTGCCCTGAAGGGCGGACTGGCTGCTCACGACCGCCTGCTGCACGGCCCAGCCACCACCTCCCAGGACGGCCGCGGTCACCACAAGCCCGATGAGCAAACCACCTAAGTGCCGCAACGTTCTCACCTCATGTCGACGTGGCTGGCACGAACCCTAGCGACAAATGCCGCGAATCACTCCGACAATGCTCTGCTTCGCGATTGCCCCTTCGCGGCGCCTCTTCCCGTGGAAGCATGGTGCATACCCATGCGAGCACACCTGCCCCTCCGGCTGATCCGGACGGCGGCCTTCGCCGCCGTCTGCGTGCTCCTTGCAGCCGCGGCCCACTGGCTCGCCGGGGGTTCGCGGCCCGCCCCGCACACCCTGCTCCTCGGCCTCGGCGCCGTCTTCGTGCTCGCCGCCGCGCTGTGCGGGCGGGAGCGCTCCCAAACTCAGGTCGGCTGGCTGCTGACCGCCGCCCAGTTCGGGCTGCACGAACTGTACGGGAGCGACGGCACCGGCTACGTGGCCGCCCACCTCCACGGGCAGCAGGGGCTGGCCGAAGCGCTCGGCATGCTGGTGGCCCACCTGACCGCCACCTTCCTCACCGGCTGGTGGCTGTCACGCGGCGAAGCCGCCCTCTGGGCGCTGCTGCGCCGCCTGGTCCGTCGCCTCCTGCTCCCCCGCCCGCCCCGCACTCCCCCGGCCGCCCGGCCGCTCGTGCCCGTCGTACGGGTGCGCGCCGTGCCGCCGGACCCGGCGCTCCGCCACAGTGTCCTCAGGCGCGGTCCTCCACTTCCCGCCTGAGCGTCCGGCACTTTCCCATCCCCGTTCAAGAAGTGGAGTTGTCATGTCTTTCCTCAGGCGTGCCGCGGCCGTGCTGGCCGCCGCCACCGCGCTCATAGTCGCCCTCGCCATGCCCGCGCTCGCCCACGTCACGATCAACCCCGGCACGGCCGTGGCGGGCGGGTTCACCAAGGTCGCCTTCCGGGTGCCTAACGAGCGCGACGACGCCAAGACGACCCGGGTCGAGGTGACCTTCCCGACCGACCACCCGCTGGCGTTCGTCTCGGTCAAGCCGGTGCCCGGCTGGACCGTCAAGGTCAACGAGGGCAAGCTGCCCGAGCCCGTCACCACCGAGCACGGCGAGCTCACCGAGGCCGTCACCTCGGTCGTCTGGTCCGGCGGCGAGATCGGTCAGGGCGAGTTCCAGGAGTTCGAGGTCTCGATGGGACGGCTGCCGACCGGGGTCGACCAGCTCGTCTTCCCGGCCAAGCAGACCTACTCCAGCGGCGAGGTCGTCGACTGGGCCGACGCCCCGGCGGCCGACGGGTCCGAGCCCGAGCGCCCGGCGCCCGTGCTCAAGCTGACTCCGGCCGCTGACGCCTCCCCCGCCCCGTCCGCGTCCCCCGCCGCGGTGGCCGCCACGACCAAGGCCGCCCCCGCCGACTCCTCGGACTCGACGGCCCGGCTCCTGGGCGGAGCCGGGCTGGCCGTCGGCGTCATCGGCGTCGTGGTCGCCGTCCTGGCCCTCCGCCGCCGCCCCTCCTGACGCCTGCTCTCCCTTCGCCCCGTACGTGTCCGTACGGGGCGAAGCCCTTTCCTGACGGCCCCGTACGAGACAAAGCCCTTTCTGCGCCCGCTTTCGCCCCGTACCTCCCCGTACGAGGCGAAAGCCTTCCCCTCAGGAGGTGATGTCCTTGCCGGTGAAGCGGGCCCAGGCGATCGAGAGGGACAGCACGATGTACGCGCCGAACGTCAGCAGCCCCTCCCCCAGCACCTTCGTGTCGATCGGGCTGCGCAGGACCGCGTCGAAGTCGAGGAACCTGGTCGGCAGCAGGTAGGGCGCGATGGCATCCAGCGAGGGGATGGCCCGCACCACCTGGCAGGCGATGACCAGCACCACCGTGCCGGCGATCGCCCCGATCGGCACCTCGGTGAACGCCGAGACCGCCAGCCCCACCGCCGCCAGCGCCGCCATGCCCGCGCCCACGTACCCGACCGCCAGCGCGGTGCGCAGCAGCCCCTCGGTCATGGAGACGGTGGTGCCCGACAGCAGCGTCACATCCCCGGCGGGGAACAGCACCAGCCCGGTCGCCAGCGACGACAGCGCCACGACCACGGTGACCGCGTACGCGTACACGACCGCGTTCACGTACTTCACGGCCAGCAGCCGGGTCCGCCCGGCAGGCGCGGCGAGCAGATAACGCAGCGTCCCGCCGCCCGCCTCCCCGGCGAGCGCGTCACCGGACACCACGCTGACCGTGATCGGCATCATCAGCAGCACCAGCACCGAGAACGCGACGAACGTCAGCATCAGACTGTTGCCGGCCACGGCGGCGATCATCCCGCCCAGCTCGTCCCCGCCGGACATCAGCCGCAGCGGCACCCCGATGACGACGGGCACCACCGCGACCACCGCCAGCATCGCCAGATTCCGCGGCCTCCGGAACGTGAGCCCCAGCTCGGAGGCGAGCAACCGCCAGAACGCCCCCACCCCCCGCATGGCCGCCCCGGCTGAAACAGCCCCCGGACCGACCCCGGCCTGTGACGTCGTCCCCCATCCGGCCTTCGTCGCGGTCCCCAGCGCACCTTCCGAGGCGGGCTGCTCGGCCAGGACGGGCGGAGCACCCGAGGCAGGCGGCTCATCCGGCGGAGTTCCCGGCGCCGACGGACCCGCCAGGGTGGGCGAAGCCGCCGAGGGAGCCGCTGGTGAGTGCGGGGTTTCCGACGCGGACCCATTCGGCGAAGCGTGCGAATCGGCCGGTGCGGGCGCATCGGCCGGGGTCGGGGGATCGGGTGGGTGGCGTTCTGTTGTTCTCATGGTTTCGGTCACCGGCACCAGGCCCGGGGTGCGGCGGGTGCGGGGGTCAGCCGTCGACATCGAATCCCTCCCCGGTCAGGCCGACGAACACGTCTTCCAGGCTCGGCCGGACGACGGCGAGCCCGCGTACGGCGACTCCCTCACCCACGAGGGCGGCGTTGACGCGCTCGGGCGCGTGGCCGCCCAGCTCGGCGGTGACGGTGCCGGCCCGTTCACCGGTCCCGGTCCGCACGTCGGCCAGGCCGAGCGCGGTGAGGACGCGGGCGGCGTCGGCGGCGTCGGGTGTCTCGACGCGGACGAGGACGGCCCGGCCGCCGCTGAGCGAGGCGATGGTGCCGTCGGCGACGAGTTTGCCGGTACGCATGATGGCGGCGTGCGTGCACATCTGCTCGACCTCGGCCAGCAGGTGGGAGGAGACGAACACGGTGGTGCCGCCGGCGGCGATCTCCCGCACCAGCGCCCGCACCTCGCGGGTGCCCTGCGGGTCGAGCCCGTTGGTCGGCTCGTCGAGGATGAGCAGTTCGCGCGGGCCGAGCAGCGCGGCGGCGATGGCGAGCCGCTGGCGCATGCCGAGCGAGTAGTTGCGGTAGCGCTTGCCCGCGGCGGCGGTCAGTCCGACCCGGTCGAGCGCCTCGGCGACGCGCCGGCGGGCGGTCGCGCCGGAGGCGGTGGGGTCGGCGGCGTCGAACCGGAGCAGGTTGGCCTCCCCCGTCAGGTACGGGTAGAAGGCCGGGCCCTCGACCAGCGCGCCCACCCGGGGCAGGGCCTGCGCGAGCGGCAGGCCGAGCAGCGAGCAGTCGCCGTCGGTGGGGGTGATGAGGCCGAGCAGCATCCGGATCGTGGTGGTCTTGCCCGAGCCGTTCGGCCCGAGGAAGCCGTAGACGGAGCCGCGCGGGACGACCAGGTCGAGCGCGTCCACGGCCACCTGCCCGCCGCGGAAGCGCTTGGTCAGCCCGGACGTCACGATGGCGGCGTCGGCGGAGGGCGGGGCCGCCCCGGTGGGCGCCCCCGCTTCGCGTGTGGCGGTCGTCACTGGACGCCCGCCGCCTTCGTGATCTCCTCCGGGGTGACGGCGCCGACGAGCAGCCGCCCGTCGTCGGTCAGCAGGATGGTGAGGAGCTTCGTCCTGAGCAGCTTGCCGGAGCCCCATTCGCCGCTCACCGGGGTGGCGGCCTGCAGCGCGGTGTCGAGCAGCGTCTGCGCGTCGGCCTCGCCGCCGCGCCTGGGGTCCTTCTCCTGGCCGGTCTCGTCCTTCTCCTGGGCGAGGGCGTCGGCGGGCAGCACCGCGACCGCGGTCCAGCCGCCGCCCTGCACCTTGGCGGTCTCGGCGACCTGCTTGGCCCCGTCGGCGTGGCTGGTGTCGACGTCGGACGGCCCGAACGCCTTCTCCTCCACCTTGGCCCCGGCGGGCGGGGTGAAGGTGAAGTTCTCCTCGGCGGGCGGGGTGAAGGTCAGCTGGGTGAACCCGACCTGGAAGGCGGGCTCGGCCGACCCCTTGGCGAAGACCTGGACCCGCAGCGGCACGTAGTGCTCGCCGTCTATGGCCACCCGCACCTCCTGGACGAGGGACGCCTCGTCCTTGGGGGTGAGCACGAGCTGGTAGGCCGGTCGGCCGGCGACCTCGGCCGTGTTGCTGACCGAGATCGTGGTGGACTCGCCGGCCTGCTCCAGGAACCGCTGCGCCGCCTGCTGTGGCGTCACGGCCGGCGCGGTGGGCGTGGGCCGGGCCTCACGGTGCTCCTCCTGCATCTTGACCCGGGTGGCGGTGTTGGTGTCGCTGTTCCAGTACCACAGCTGGTCGCCGTTGAGGATCAGGTTGGTCTCGTTGAACTGGGTGGGCAGGGCCAGCCGCATCTTGTTCTCGTCGCCGTACCAGAGCTTGACCTCGTGGGAGCCGGACAGCAGCGAGAGCGGCGAGCCGTCGCCCGTGTCGGGCAGCGGCGGCAGGCCGAGCGAGGACGTCTGCTGGACGGTGCCCGACATGGGCGGCATGCCCTCGCTCTTCTCCACGGCCGCCGCGGCGTCTGCCAGGAGCTGCTGGGCGGACCGCTCCGGCAGCACGGGGTCGCCGCTCACCGCGGCGATGACGGGGCCGGCTCCGATCGCCGCGCCGATCACGGCCGCCGCCGCGATCGGCACTCCCCACCTCACGAACGTGCCTCTACGCATGTCACTCCTTTACGGTATGTCGATATGAGCAGCCTGCGTGATCGGTCCTTAGGCGAACCTGAGACGGGCTGAGACCCCTCTCAGCGTTCTCAGCGGGCTCTCAGCGGGCGGGCGGGAGAATCGGCGCATGCGGGTACTGGTGGTCGAGGACGAGCGCCGGATGGCGGCCGCGCTCCAGCGCGGGCTGCAGGCGGAGGGGTTCGCCGTCGATCTGGCACACGACGGCGAGCAGGGGCTGCACGAGGCGAGGCACGGCGACTACGACGTGGTCGTGCTCGACATCATGTTGCCCAAGCTGTCCGGCTACAACGTGTGCAAGCAGTTGCGCGCGGAGGAGAACTGGGTGCCGATCCTCATGCTGTCGGCCAAGGACGGCGAGTACGACATGGCCGACGGCCTCGATCTGGGCGCCGACGACTATCTGACCAAGCCGTTCTCGTACGTGGTGCTGGTGGCCAGGCTGCGGGCGCTGCTGCGGCGCGGCGCGAACCGGCGTCCGGCGGTGCTGGAGGCCGGCGACCTGTCGCTGGACCCGGCGCGGCGGCGGGTCCAGCGCGGCGAGCAGGAGGTGGAGCTGACGCCGCGCGAGTTCGCGCTGCTGGAGTACCTGATGCGCCGGCGCGACGAGGTGGTCTCCAAGTCGGAGCTGCTGGAGCACGTCTGGGACACCTTCGACACCGACCCGAACGTGGTCGAGGTGTACGTGGGCTACCTGCGCCGCAAGATCGACGCCCCGTTCGGCAGGAACGCCCTCCAGACCGTGCGCGGCGCGGGCTACCGCCTGGCCGGCGACGGTGGCTGAGCCCTCGGGGGCGCGCCCGTCCTCCTGGTGGCGGCGGCAGAGCCTGAAGTTCCGGCTGACGGTGGTGGCCGTCGCCGTGCTCGCGGTGGCGCTGGCGATGTCGGCGTCGGTGCTGCTCTCGGTGCTGGACCGGACGCTGCTGTCCACCGTGGACGAGTCGGTCAGGCAGCAGGCGAACACCGTGCGGGTGCAGGCCGACGCGGGCACCCTGACCACCCCGATCAGCACCCACGACGGCACGATCGTGCAGGTCATCGACGCGGACGGGCGCATCACGCACGTCACCTACGGCGCCGACCGGCTGGTGCCGCTGCTGGACGCGCGGGCCCGGGCGCGGGCGCTGGCGGAGGGGCAGGCCGTGTTCGTGGACGGCCGCCCGTACGCGATCCCGGCGATGCTGCGGGCGGTGGTGCTGGAGGCCGACGGGGGGCACAGCGTGATCGCGGCCCGGTCGGTGTCGGAGATACAGACGAGCGTCCGTACGGCCGGGCAGGTGCTGCTGGTGGGTACGCCGCTGCTGGTGGTGCTGCTGGCCGGCGCCAGCTGGATGATCATCGGTCGTACGCTGCGGCCCATCACGGCGCTGCGCCGGGGCGCGGCCGAGATCACGCACACCGCCCGGTCGCGCCGCCTGCCGGTGCCCGAGTCGCGCGACGAGGTGCACTCGCTGGCCACCACGCTCAACGACATGCTGGCCCGGCTGGAGGAGGCCGAGAAGCGGCAGCGGGCGCTGGTCTCCGACGCCGCGCACGAACTGCGCAGCCCGCTCGCGAGCATCCGCCTCCAGCTGGAGGTGGCGCTGGGGCATCCGGAGGGGCAGCACTGGCAGGAGACGACCGAGGGCGTGCTGGAGGACACGCTGCGGCTGTCCCGCCTGGCCGAGGACCTGCTGGCGCTGGCCAGGCTGGACGAGCGCGGCGGCGTCCCCGCCCGGCGGGAGCCGGTCGACCTGGACGAGGTGGTCCGGCAGACCGCCGACCGGTACGCCGAGGTGCGGCTGACGGCCTGCGACCCGGTGGAGGTCCGGGGTGACGCGATGGACCTGGGGCGGGTGCTGACCAATCTGATCGACAACGCGGTACGGCACGCCTCGTCCGAGGTCGAGGTCGCGCTCACGGCCGACGGGACGCTGACCGTCACCGACGACGGGCCCGGCATACCCGAGGAGGACCGGGAGCGGGTGTTCGACCGGTTCACCCGGCTGGACGCCGGGCGCAGCCGGGACGAGGGCGGTGCGGGGCTGGGGCTGGCCATCGTCCGGGAGACGGTGCGCGCTCATGGCGGCACCGTCCACCTGGAGGACGCCTCCCCCGGCCTCCGCGCCGTCGTGTCCCTCCCCCCTTCGCTGTGACGCGCGCGCCGATCACGGTGTCCGGCTGTGTTCTCCGGCCGTGTTGGTCGTACGCATTACCCGGCCGTGTTGTTCGGCCGTGCTGTTCGGCCGCGTTGCCCGGCCATGTGTTCCCGGTTTCCCGGCATGGCGAGACCGGCTCCTGGTGCTGGAGAGCGCCGTCCGCTCCCGTACGTTCGTCCGCACGAACGGGTCCGGGACGTGCTGGACCACGGCCGTGTGACGGTGGAGCCGGACGGCGCCCGCCGCGTGTCCGCCTAGGGCACGGGCGGGATGCGGGGAATGCGACCGCGCTAAGCGGTCATGCCCTTCTCCGCGGTCGCCAGGAAGTCCTGGGCGATCAGCGGGAGGCGGCGGCGCGCGTGCACGAAGGCGATCACGCGCCTGACCGCGGGTTCCAGTGAGCGGACCACGAGGCCCGCCCGGGCGGCCTGTTCGGCCATCCCGCGGTACCAGAGCAGCGACGCCTGCCCGGTGCGCGCCGCCTTCAGCCAGCCGTTGCGTTCGTCGGTTTCGAGCACGACGACGGGGCTGACGGCGAACTTGCCGAACATCGCGTCGAGTTCCCTGCGGCGGACGCTGCCGCGCGCGGGCAGGGCCAGGCGCATGCCGTGGAGTCTGCCCATGGGGACGGGGTTGGGGAGTTCGAGCCCGGGCGGGGAGATCAGCACGATCTCCTGGCGCTCGAGCGGGTGGGTGATCAGGTCGCCGGGGACGGGCAGGTCGGTCAGGCCGAGGTCGGCCCGTTGGTCCCGGATGGCGCTGACGACGGCCTCGCGGCCCTCGCAGCGGACGATGTGCACGCGGACGCCCGGGTGCTCGGACGCGTAGGCGGGCAAGAGCCGCCCCGCCAGTCCGGGCTCCAGGCTGGGGGTGGAGGCGATGCGGAGTTCCGCGTCGCCGGCGCCGCCGTGGCTGGCGAGGCCTTCTATCTCGCGGACGGCGTCGAGCGCCTCCCGAGCCAGTTTCACCACGCGGCGACCTTGTGAGGTCACCACTACCCCCCGCCCCGAGCGCGCGAAGAGCGTCATTCCGAGCTCTCGTTCCAGATCGCGGATCGCACGCGAAAGCGCAGGCTGTGCGATGTAGAGCGATCTTGCCGCGTCAGTCATGGTGCGGTGCTCCGCAGTCGCGACCACATAGCGGAGCTGCTGGAGGTTCATGGCAAAGAACGCTAGGACAACGGCACGTCCGGGGTGCGGAACATGACTCAGATCACCTCGAATGATTTCGGTCCGTAACCGAGTACGGCTACATCCGTGACGGGTGAGAAATCAGTATGCTTCTGCCCCATATTCGGCAAAAGTACGGTGCGTGACAGGAGAGGTCACGCATCTCGGACATCCGAGTAAAGGGGCGACACGGTGACAGGCAACGGGCACTATCCTCCCCCGTCCCAGGGGCCAGGACAGCCCCAGAGGCCACCCTCGCTACCGTGGCCGCCACCCGGACACAACCGGCCGCAGCCCCAGGGGAACCCATACCCGGGTCAAGGCCACCCCAACCCCGCCGGACCGTATCCGGGTCAGGTTCCTCACCCCGGTGCTCCGCATCCGGGTCAAGGACCACATCCGGGACAGGGGCCACATCCGGGGCAGCCGCCGTACCCCGGGCAGGGGCCACCTCCGGGTCAAGGTCCGCACCCCGGGCAAGGGCCCTATCCGAACCAGGGACCGCATCCCGGGCAAGGGCCGTATCCGGGTCAGGGTGTGCCGCCGAACCAGGGGCCGTATCCCGGGCAAGGAATGCCGGGGCCTGGACCGTACCCAGGACAAGGCGGGCCACCACCGCAGCACGGGCCGCCTCCGGGCGGCGGGCACCCGCAGCCGGGCGGCCCGCAGGGGCCCTGGGCGCCGCAGCAGCCGCCGTTCCCGCCGCACGGGCAGTGGCATCACCGGCCGCGCCGCAAGTCGGGCATGGGCGTGGCCGGGGTGCTCGGGCTGACGTTCGGGTCCATCGCCGTGCTGTTCGTGCTGGCGATCGTCGGGGCGGCGGTCCTGAAGGAGTCGTCGGGGCCGGAGAGGACGGTCCCCATCGCGCAGCCGACGTTCACGCCGGATGACGCGCCGACGAGTCCGCCCAGCCGGGACGACAGGCCCACGGAGACGAGTCCGCCCAGCCGGGACGACAGGCCCACGGAGACGAGTCCGCCCAGCCGGGACGACAGGCCCACCGAACAGCCGACCCGGCGGCCCACCCAGAGGCCGAGCGAGCGGCCGACGCAGGACACCGAGCAGCCCCAGCGGGCGGCGCTCAACCGCAGCCTGAAGAACAACACCGTCTACCGGGCCGGCGTGCTGCCCAGGATGAACTGCCCGGCGGGCAACGCGAGCATCCACAGCCACAGCCAGCTCAAGGCGCTGATCCTCAAGACGGGCAAGTGCATGGACCGGGCGTGGGGGCAGATCCTGCAGAAGCAGGGCATCCCGTTCCGGCCGCCGAACTACGCCATCGTGGCCGGGAGCGGCCGCGGCGCCTGCGGCGACTATCCCCAGCCGGGGAGCATGGTGCCGTACTACTGCCCGCGCAACCACACGATCTACGCCTCCACCACGGCCATGGTCAAGGGCAACGGCAACTCCCGCGGGTACGGCGAACTCCTCAGCTGGCACGGCGGGATCATCAGCATGATGGCCCACGAGTACGGGCACCACGTGCAGAACCTCACCGGGCTGCTGGACTCCTGGTGGGCGCAGACGATGGAGACGTCGAACCAGAACGGCAAGCTGGCGCTGAGCCGGCGGCTGGAGTTGCAGGCGACCTGCTTCGGCGGGATGTGGATGCGGTCGGTGGCGTCCTCGTACCCGGTCAACACGGCTAACCGGCAGCGGCTGTTCTGGTTCTACAGCCGGTTGGGCGACGCTCCTGGGTACCCGCGTGACCACGGCTCGACGGCGAACAACCACCGCTGGTTCCGGCAGGGCTGGGAGAAGAACCAGGCGTACCAGTGCAACACCTTCGCTGCTCCCGCCTCGGCAACCTCATAGCGGTCACATGGTGTTCATCTCATGTTGGGCACATGTCTTTGATGTCCATATATGGGGACTAGAATCCTGGCAATCTTGTGCCATCGGGGGGCAAACCCAGCGGGTTATGCCTGGTAGGCGTGTGAAGGAGCCGGTGTGAGCAGTCGCGATGGGGTGGACGCCGTGCCCGGAGGCAGGAAACGGCGCTCCCCCCGCCGCCAGCGGCCCGCGTCCGAATCCACACCTGATCAGGCAGCCCCGCCCCCGGAGAGCGCGGAACCCGGGAACGCCGAAGACAGCGAGCGCACCAGGCGCGTCCGCCGCACCAGACGCACCGGCGGCGCCCCGGCGACCGGCGGCCCCTCCCAGGGGCAGACCCCGGGCAGCAGAGGCGTTCCCGGCGATCCTGCGGCCCCCTCCGGTGCGGGCGCTCCCGGACGAGCAGTCTCCGGCGCGGGTGCCCCCTCCGGACGAGCAGTTCCCGGTGCGGGCGGCCCAGCCGAACGAGGAGTCCCGGGCGCTGGCGGCTCTCCCGATCGTGGGGGTCCAGGCGCGGGCGGCCCTCCCGAGCGTGGAGTTCCCGGCGCGGGCGGCCCTCCCGGACGAGGCACCCCCGGTGCGAGCGGCTCTCCCGATCGTGGGGGTCCAGGCGCGGGCGGGCGTCCTGCGGGCAGCCCCTCTGGCGAGAACGTAGGACAGAGCGCCGGGAGTGGAGCCGGGCCCGCCGGTCACTCCAGCGGTGGCGCGGGGACCGGCGGTGGTGTCGGGCGCGACGGAGGTACCGGTCCGTCCGCTTCCGGCGTCGGCAGTGGCCGCAGCCGAGGAGCGGGTGGAGAGCCCGGCACCGACGAGGCAGCCCGGCGACGCGCAAGACGTGCCGCCCGCCGAGCCGCCGCAGCAAGCGGCGGCGCGGGAGCCGGCGGTGGGGCTGGGCGGGACGGGGGTGCCCGTCCGACCGGTCCCGATGTAGGCAGAGGATCCGGCCCCGGCCAAGGAGCCGGAGGAGAGCCCGGTGCCGACGACGGGGCCGGGCGCAGCGTACGCGCCCATCACCCCAGCGGTGCCGCCGCTGGACCCGGAGGTGACACCGGGCCCGGTGGTGGCCGGGGCGCCGGTTCCGGCGGAAGGGGTACTGGCGGCGGCCGCGGGTCCGGCTCTGACGGCGGTGGCCGGGGAGCCGGCGGCCGCGGACCCGGTGACGGCAGCCGCGGGCCTGAGGGCGGTGGCTCCGGAGCCGGCGACCGTGGACGGGGCGCTGGTGATCGTGGGCGGGGTCCTGGGCGTGAGGGGGGTGCCGGTCGGGGGCCTGGTCGTGGAGGAGGCGGTGCCGGGCGGGTGCCGTGGCTGAGCGGGATCATGGCGAAGCTGGCCGTGATCGGCGACGGCGGCAGTGGGCCGCGGTTCGCGAAGCCGCTCACGCCGGCGTCCGTCGTGGGCTGGACGTTGCTGTCGGTCTTCGTGCCCGGTGCCGCGCACCTGCGGGCCGGACGCCGCCGCACGGGCCTGATCCTGGTCGGCCTCTACGCCGCGGCCCTGCTCGGCCTGCTGGCGTTCACGCTGGCCAACCTGGACAACCTGGGCATCTTCACCCGCAACAGTGTGATGACGACCGCGGTGGTGCTGGCCGTGCTGGCCGCGCTGGGCTGGTTCGCGCTGGCGTTCTCCTCGTACATCACACTGGGCCCGAGCAGGCTCAACCAGCAGGGCCAGATCGTCTCCGGGGTCTTGGTAGGGCTGCTGTGCGTGACGGTGATGGCCCCGTTCGCGCTCGCGGCCGACACCGTCTACACGTTGATGGACACGAAACGGCACGTCTTCCAGAGCGCGCAGGACAACCCGGACGTGGCGCCGATCAAGGAGGAGGACCCGTGGAACGGCAAGGACCGGGTCAACTTCCTGCTGATCGGCGGTGACGCCGCCGGCAACCGCACCGGCGTGCGCACCGACAGCATGAACGTGGCCAGCGTGCACATCCCCACGGGCACGACGGTCCTGTTCGGGCTGCCGCGCAACCTGCAGCACGTGCGTTTCCCGCCGTCGTCGCCGCTGCGCAAGCACTTCCCGAACGGTTTCATGGCCGAGCTGCCCAACGGCGGCCTGCTGAACGAGGTGTGGCAGTACGCCAACGACCACCCGGAGCAGGCGGGCGGCCGGAACAAGGGCCCGCGCGCGCTGATGGACGCCATCAGCTACACGCTCAACCTGGACATCGACTACTACGTCCTGATGAACATGTACGGCTTCGCCGACCTGGTGGACGCGATCGGCGGCCTGACGATCAGGGTGCAGGAGGACGTCAAGTGGGGCGGCCTGTACGGGACCGCGGGCACGATCAAGGCGGGCACCCGGCGGCTGACGGGCGAGGAGGCGCTCTGGTACGGCCGTTCCCGGGTGGGCAGCGACGACTTCGCCCGGATGAGCCGCCAGCGGTGCGTCATCGGGGCCTTCGCCCAGCAGGCGACGCCGCAGAAGATCCTGGTGAACTTCAACAGCATCGCCTCGGCGACCAAGCGGCTGGCGGAGACCAACATCCCGGAAGAGCTGGTGGAGCCGCTGGTGGAGCTGGCGGTCAAGGTCAAGGACGCCAAGATCGTCAGCTTGCAGTTCGTGCCGCCGAAGTACTGGCCGGGCAACCCCGACTGGGCGAAGATCCGGCGGGCGTCGGCCAAGGCAATCGAGAACTCGCTGAAGCCGCGGCGGGCCAAGGCCGCCACCCAGGCGGCCCCGGCCACGTCCGGTGACCCCGCGGTGTCGCCGAGCCGGGTGCGGGCGGCCAAGCCGACCGACACGCCGACCCGGAACACCCAGACGCCGGACGGCGGGGAGTCGCTCGACGAGCTGTGCGGCTGATCCCTCAGCTCCGGCCGAGGGAGCGCAGCTGGTCGAGGGTGAGCGAGGAGACGTTCTGGTCGACCGGCGACTCGGAGTACTGGTGGATGGCCCAGGACTTCCAGTCGGCCGGCAGGCCCACGGTGCCCTTGGCCTTGCCGTAGTGGGCGACCCAGAGCGGGTACTCGGCCAGGCCCTCGCCGTACTTGTCGGCGAAGTTGAAGCCGCTGTAGAAGAGCGGGGTGACGCCGGTCTTGGCCTTGACGCGCTCCATGAACGTCTTGGCCCACTTGTTCACGTGCTCGGCGGACTTGCCGTCGGTGGTCTCCAGGTCGAGGGCGAGCAGGTCGCCCTTCTTGGCGGGCTGGCTCTCGACCACGGACAGGAAGAAGTCGGCCTCGGCGACCGGGTCGTTCTTCGGGTGCCCGAAGTGGTAGGCGCCGCGTACGACGCCGTGCTTGTCGAGTTCCTGCCAGTGGCGGGCGAAGGTCTTGTCCTTGAAGTGCAGGCCCTGGGTGGCCTTGACGATGCCGAACTCGGCGCCGCTGGCCGCCCAGTCGTGGGTGGGCTGCCAGTTGGAGACGTCCTGGCCGTACGGCAGTTCGGCGGCCTGTGCCGGGGCGGCCTGGGCGGGGGCGGCGAAGGCGGGGGCCGCGACCGCGGTGGCGGCGGCCAGGGCCGCGGCGGCGCCGTACTTACGCAGAGTGCCGGTGATGGACATAGGTGTTTCCTCCAGATGGCACGCACACATAACGTGATCATGCGTACGCATAGAGCTACGGGAGCACACCTGCGTGACACGCTGCGGAGCGAGGTGCGCTGGGAAGAGGAGCGGCCGCTGTCGGAATCGATGGGCGCTCAGACGCTGGATATAACGGCGCGGGTTTCCCAGGCATTCCACAACCGCAGGTAAAGCCTGCGGCGGCCGGGCAAATCAGGGCTCAGGCGAGCGCCTTGCGGGGCATCAGCGCGAACGCGCCGAGGTAAAGCAGGCCCGCGACGACGAGCAGCCCCTGGTAGCCGACGATCAGCGCCAGATACTCCAGGCAGCCGCCCACCATCGCGCCGAGCAGGTTGGCGCCGAAGGAGGTGGTGGCGTCGGCGGTGTCGGCGAACCGCTTGGCGAACACCACGTTCGCGGCGAAGATCGGCAGGAAGGCGACGGTGACGGCGGCCACGGCGCGCAGCGGCACCGGCAGCGACAGCAGCCAGGCGTTCGGCACGAGCCAGGCCAGCAGCAGCCCGGCGAAGAGCACCCCGTACATGACGGGCAGCGGCGGCGTGCGGAAGCGGCGGGTCACCTCGACGGCGGCGAGCACGGCGACCAGCACCCCGGCGAACACGATCGCGTTGACGACCCAGGTGGTGCCGAACAGCAGCGCGAACCCGGTGACGCTCTTGGTCTCCAGCAGCAGGAACGCCACCCCGAGCAGGAACAGGTCGGCGTACGGGCGCATCCGGCGGTAGGGCCCGGCCACGACGCGGACGGCGAGCAGGCTGACCGCGATGATCAGGCCGAGGGTGATGAGGTAGAGCGGCGGGATCGTCCGGTCCTGGAGGTAGAGGAACGGCCGGTCGTCGTCGGCGGGCGGCGGGGTGCCGGCGGCGGCGCCCGTCCACTCGGCGCCGCAGCGCTGCGCGTCGGGGGTCAGGCCGGCGGTGATGACGGCCTGGTGGCCGGCGGTGCTGACCACGTCGACGCAGGGGGCGTGGCCGAAGGCGCCGCGGGCGGTGTCGGCGAGCCGGTCGACCAGCCAGCTCTCGCGGTAGTAGTTGTACATGGCGAACGCGCCGCCGGGCTTGAGCCGTTCGCGGGCGGCCCGCATCGCCTCCTCGGTGAACAGGTAGCTCTCCAGCCGCAGCGAACTGGCCCCCGACACCAGCGTGAGCGAGTCGGGCAGCGCGAAGAGGATCAGGTCGTACGTACGATCGGTCTGTTCCAGGAAGGCGCGTCCGTCGGTGATGTGCGTGGTCACCCGGGGGTCGTCGTACGGCTTGTCGGGGTGGGTGGAGACGCCCAGCTCGCGGAGCTTGGGGTCGATCTCGACGGCGTCGACGTGGCGGGCGCCCTTGGACAGCGCGATGGCGACGTCGGTGCCGCTGCCCGCGCCGACGATGAGCACGTCGTCGGGCCGGGCGGCGGCCCGCTCGTAGGGCAGCCCGTACTGGGCCTCCCACTGCAGCCTGACCTCGGCGGGCACGGCCTGCTGGTGCGGGATGCCGTTGACGGCGATGTCGGTGACGGGCACGCCGAGCTGCTCGAACTGGCGGTGGGTGACCTTGTAGTAGGGCGACCAGAGCGCCCCGGCGGTGAGCGTCTCGGACAGCAGCATGACGACGACGGCGAGCGAGGGGACGGTCACCAGCCCCAGGTAGACGGCGCGGGGCCGGGGCACGAGCAGCAGCCCGTAGGCGGCCGCGGCGATGATCCCCCAGAAGACCGGCGGCGCGCTGAGGAACGACAGCGCGGTGAAGACCGCGATGCCGATCAGGCTGCCGAGCAGGTCGTAGCGGTAGGCCTCCAGCCGGGGCAGTTCGGGGAAGCAGCGGCCGACCAGCTCGGCGGGGCCCATGAGGACGAGCGCGGCGGCGCAGAAGACGACGGGCAGCGTGATCCAGGCGGGCGGCCCGGCGGTGGACAGGCTCGTCCAGTACAGGACGCCCTCGGTGTCGCGGTCGACCGTCACCGGGAACGCGAGCACCACCAGGACGAGGCCGAACAGCACGACCGGCGAGTAGTACGGCTGGGCGGTGGTGCGGCCGACGCGCAGGAACCCGAGCCCGATGCCGAGGAACGAGCCGAGCAGCACGAAGTTGGTGAAGTAGCTCAGGTGGACGATGTTGGAGCCGGTCCACCGGATCAGGGCGAGCTCCAGGAAGAGCATGAAGGCGCTGGCGAGGATGAGCCGTGGCCGCACCGCCATCCAGTGTCGGCTGTCCTCGCTGTCGACCGGCTTGCGCGCCTGGAGCGTCATGGTCATCCAACCTAGTGAACGGACCGGTCGCGCGGAAGCCTCCCGCTGACGCCAGGATGTCGCGCCATTCGCCATGATTTGCGGCGTTTCCGCAGGTCACGGGCTCGGCAAAGCGGTGGACGGGGCCGCCGCGATGGCTCACGGTGGGGGGAAACGTTCATTCACGCACGCACGGTGGTGATACATGCGGGTCCTCATCCAGCTCCGCCCCTCCCCCGACCTCGTGGCGGCGGTGGCCGACCCCGGCCAGACCGCTTCCACGGCCGACGTCGCCGACGGGCTGCCCGGTGTCGAGCTCGACACCGGGTTCACGCCGGTGGCGCTGCCCCGCCCGGTGCCCGCCACCGGCGGCGACCCCCTCTCACTCAACCAGCCGCTCCGGTTCTCGATGGCCGCCGAGGACGCCTCGGTGCTGGTGCGTGGCACGATCTCCGACGACGACGTGGCCACCCGGGTGTCCCTGCTGCCGGGGCTCCGCCCCGACGTGGTGGGCGTCTTCTCCGACCCGGTCATCGAGACCTGCCGGGTCTGCGGCGGCGACGGGCCGGCCGGCACCTGGCGCGACGTGGAGCGGCTGCTGGACGTGGCGAAGCTGCGCGCGGAGGGCCTCGACGGCTCGGACGTGGCGCTGGCCGTCGTCGACACGGGCGTCAACCTCGACCATCTGAACGGCAAGCTGAGGCGCGACGTGCGCCTCGACGCCGCGCGGAGCTGGCTGCCGCCTACCGTGCCGGGCACGCCCGGCGAGTTCCCGGTCGACCACGGCACGATGTGCGCCTTCGACGCGCTGATCGGCGCCCCGGAGGCGACCCTGCTCGACCTGCCGCTGCTGCGCTCCACCCGGCCGGGCGGCTCGGTCATGGACGGGCTGCTGTCCGACGCGGTGGCGGCCTTCGCCCACCTGCGGACCGTGCTCGACGCCCAGCCGGAGGAGTCGCGGGCGCTGGTGGTGAACAACTCGTGGGGGTCGTTCTCGCCCGAGTGGGACTTCCCGGTGGGGCATCCGGGCAACTACTCCGACAACGGCGCGCACCCGTTCAACCTGATGGTGGCGAGCCTCGACCAGGCGGGCGCGGACATCCTGTTCGCGGCGGGCAACTGCGGGCGCGACTGCCCCGACGGCCGCTGCGCCTTCGCCGAGCGGCCGATCACCGGCGCCAACTCGCATCCGCGGGCGCTGTCGATCGGCGGCGTGGACGTGCGCGGCGAACGAGTCGGCTACTCCTCACAGGGCCCGGGCCGGCTGGCCGCCCGCAAGCCGGACGTCTGCGCGTACACCCACTTCACCGGGTCCGGCGCGTACGGGGACGAACCCGACGCCGGCACCTCGGCGGCGGCGCCGGTCGCGGCCGGGCTGGTGGCGGCGGTGCGGACCCGGTGGCCGGCCTCACGGCTGTCTCCGGCCCAGCTCCGCGCCCTGCTGCGCCGTACGGCCGAGGACCGCAGCACGGTGGGCTTCGACTACGACTACGGCTACGGCATCGTGGACCCGGCCGGAATCCTGGCCGCCCTGCGCCGCCGTGCCGCGGCCGCGGCCTGAGCGCTAGGCGGCCTGGCGGCCGAACACCCGGGTGCCGGCCGCCAGGGCCACCGCGGCGAACAGCGCCGTCACCACGACCCCGGCCAGGACCGTGCCGGTCAGGTAGCGGCCGGCGAACAAATCGCGCAGGGCCTCCAGCGCGTACCTGAACGGGCTGACGCGGGAGAGGGCGTCGAGCCAGGCGGGGGCCATCGACATCGGCAGGAAGGATCCCGACAGCAGCACCAGCGGGATCACCGCGGTGCTCATCACGGGCGCGAACAGCTGCTCGTTCATGGTGAGCGCGACCGCGTACGAGAGCGCGGCCAGGCTGGTGCCGAGCACCACGATCAGCGCCAGCCCGGCCAGCAGCCCCGCGGCGGGGGCGCGCAGCCCGAACGCGAAGCCGGCCGCGACCAGCAGCACGACCTGGACGGCCAGCGTGACCACGTTGGTGAGCACGCGGCCGAGCAGGAGCGCGAGCCGGCCGGCGGGGGTGACCCGCATCCGCTCCAGCACGCCGGTCCGCCTCTCGTGGACCACGCCGAACCCGGCCATGCCGGTGCTCAGCAGACTGAGCTGGATGATCAGCCCCGGGACCAGCACCTCCCAGGTGCCGATGGTGGCGAAGATCGGCCCGAACAGCACGAGGAAGAAGAGCGGCTGGATCACGCCGAAGACCATCCCGGCCTTCTGGCGAAGCGTGATCCGCAGGTGGTGCCGGAACAGCACCCAGGTGTCGCGTGCCATCAGACGCTCGCCTCCTCGCGCAGGGACCTGCCGGTGAGGTCGAGGAAGGCCTCGTCGAGGGTGCGCCCGGCCTTGAGCTCGGCGGGCGTTCCGGCGGCGGCGATCTCGCCGTGGTCGATGATGAGCAGCCGGTCGCAGAGAGCGTCGGCCTCGTCCAGGTAGTGGGTGGTGAGGAAGATCGTCACGCCGTGCTCGTCGCGCAGGGCCCGGATGTGGTCCCACAGGTGCGCCCGGGTCTGCGGGTCGAGCCCGGTGGTCGGCTCGTCCAGGAAGAGCAGCACGGGCCGGTGCGTCAGCGCGAACGCGATGTCCGCGCGGCGCCGCTGCCCGCCGGAGAGCGCGCCGCCCGGCCGGGATTCCAGGCCGCCGAGCTCCAGCATGGCCAGCACCTCGGCCGTGCGGGCCCGCGTCTCGGTCCTGGAGAGCCCGTACAGCATGCCCTGCAGCTCCAGCTCGTCGCCGATCGGGACGGCCGGGTCGGTCCAGCCGGACTGGGACACGTAGCCGATGCGCCGCCGCACCTCACGCGGCGCTGTCAGCAGGCCGTGGCCGGCCACGGTCGCGGTGCCCGAGGTGGGCGGCAGCAGGGTGGTCAGCATGCGCATGGTCGTGGTCTTGCCCGCGCCGTTCGGGCCGAGGAACCCGACGATCTCGCCGGGCCGCACGGACAGGGTCACGTTCCTGACGGCTCGGACGCCGCCGTCGAAGGTCTTGCTCAGACCTGATGTCTCAATCACTTCATCGCCTCCAAAAATAGAGTAGCTGTAAATTTGGGGTCACTGCAAGATTGGTACGATGGAGGCATGGAAGAGGGGCTGCGGGAGCGGAAGAAGCGCGAGACCAGGCAGCGCATCGCCGACACGGCGATGGGGCTGTTCATGGCGCGCGGGTTCGACAACGTGACCGTGGCCGAGGTCGCGCGCGCCGCCGACGTGTCGGTGAACACGGTGTTCAACTACTTCCGCACGAAGGAGGACCTGTTCGCCGACCGGCAGGAGTTCGTCGAGACGCTGCCGGTGGAGGTGCTGCGCGCGCGGGAGCCCGGCGAGAGCGCGGTGCGGGCGTTCCGCCGCGACTTCCTGGAGGCGGTCGAGACCCGGGGATGGCGCTACGGGCTGCAGGACGGGGCCGTCCAGTTCGCGAGGATGGTCGACGAGAGCCCGTCGCTGCTGGCCCGGATGCGGGAGATCCACCAGCGGCGGGAGGACGCGCTGGCCCGGGCGCTGGCCGACGAGCTCGGCGCGGACGCCGACGATCTGACGCCGCGCCTGGTGGCCGCCCAGATCCTCACCACGACCCGGCTGCTGTCGGCCTGCGCCGTGCGGCGCGCGGCGGCCGGAGAGCCGTGGGAGACGATCGCGCCCGGCCTCCGCTCACAGGCCGAGGCGGCCTTCGGCCTGCTGGAGTCGGGCATCGGTGATTACTGCGTGCGGTCTTAGACGTTGAGGAAGGTCATCGCGACCGCGAAGAGGATGATGGCGCCGTAGATGGCGATGACCGCGCCCAGGATGCAGGTGCTGATGATGCCGCAGATCCGGCCGGCCTGGACCATGCCGCGGTTCTCGTAGACGTACTCGCTGGCGTCGATCTCACGCAGTGCCCTGGTGCCCATGGACCAGGCGAAGGGCCCGAGGATCTGGCAGACGACCAGGCTGAGGATCCCGAGGACCAGGATGGTCGTCCCGTTGGGGTGCGTCTGCGGGGGAGGGCCGTAGTAGCCCGGGCCGTAGTGCGGATAGGACATCGGTGAGGTGACCCCTCGGTTTCTCGGGACGATCAGCAGGGTTTATACCATAGACCCCATTGTCGCAGCCGCTTGTATGCTGCCGTGATGATCAAGGGCTTCTTCCACTGGCTGGCGGGCACCGAGCTGTTCATGCGGGCGGGCCCGCGGATCGTCCCGAAGCTCGAGCGGCTGCTCGACCGCAGGTCCGGCGGCAAGCCGGTCGGCGGTGACCGCTCGCTGGTCCTGCTGGCCACCGGCGCCCGCTCCGGTCAGCCGCGCCGCACCCGGCTGGCGTGCGTCCGGGAGCCGGACGGGTCGCTGCTGGTCGTGGGGAGCAACTTCGGCGCCGAGCGCCACCCGGCGTGGACGGCCAACCTGCTGGCGAACCCGCGGGCGGCGGTGGTCTTCCAGGGGCGCGAGTTCCCGGTCACCGCGCGTCACCTGACCGGCGAGGACCGGGCCGCGGTCTGGCCGGGGCTGGTGGCGGGCTCGCCGTTCTACGAGCGCTACCAGGCCAGATCCGGGCGTGAGCTGCGGGTCTTCAGGCTGACGCCGGAGCAGTGATCGCCTTACGCCAAAATGGTCGGGCAATCCATCCCTTGCGAGGAGGAGCCCTCCCCCGTGCGAGAACGCCTCGGCGCCGTGCTGGCGCACCGGCATTTCCAGCGGTTCATCATCACCGTCATCCTGGTCAACGCCGCGGTCCTGGGCCTGGAGACGGTGCCCAGCGTGGCGGCCGGCTACGGCGACCTGCTGGCCCTGGTGGACCACCTGGCTTTGACGATCTTCGTGGTCGAGCTGTCGGCCAAGATCTACGTGGAGCGGTTACAGTTCCTGCGCGACCCCTGGAACGTTTTCGACGCGGTGATCGTCGGGATAGCGCTGGCGCCCGCCACCGCGAGCGGCCTGTCGGTGCTGCGGTCGCTGCGCATCCTGCGCGCGCTGCGGCTGCTGTCGGCGGTCCCGAGCCTGCGCAAGGTCGTCTCGGCCCTGCTGCGCGCGATGCCGGGCATGAGCTCGATCGTGGTGCTGCTGTCGCTGGTGCTCTACGTGGCCGCCGTGCTGGCCACCAAGCTGTACGGGCAGACGGCCCCGGAACGCTTCGGCACGCTGCCGACGTCGCTGTTCACCCTGTTCCAGACGATGACGGGCGACGACTGGGGCAACATCGCCCGTGAGGTGATGGACGTCCACCCGTCCGCCTGGATCTTCTTCACCATCTTCATCCTGCTCTGCACGTTCGTGGTGCTGAACCTGTTCATGGCCGTGGTGGTGAGCGCCATGGACGAGGAGGCGAAGGAGGAGCGGGCCGAGCAGGAGGAGCTGAACGCGGCCTCGGCCCAGCGCATCCTGGACGAGCTGGCGGAGCTGCGCAAGGAGGTGGCGGCGCTGCGCCGGGCCGCCCCGCGGGCCAAGAAGCGCGCCAGCGCCTGACGGCCCGCCGGGTCAGCGGGAGTAGAACTCGACCACGAGGAGCTCGTCGACGGGCACCGGGATCTGCTCCCGCTGCGGGACGGCCAGCAGGGTGAAGGTCAGGTTCGGCAGGTCGACGCTCAGGTAGGGGGCGACGCGCTCGTCGGCGTGGACGCCCTCGGCCGCGGCCACGAACGGCTGCAGCCGGCGCGACCGCTCCCGCACCGACACCACCTGGCCGGGCTTGACCAGGTAGCTGGGGATGTCCACCTTGCGGCCGTCCACCGCGATGTGCCCGTGCGCCACGTACTGGCGGGCCGCGTAGATCGACGGGGCCAGCCCGGAGCGCATGACCAGCGAGGCCAGCCGCGACTCCAGGATGGAGACCAGCTCGGCGCCGGGCACGCCGGTCCGGCGCACGGCCAGGTCCCAGTAGCGGCGCAGCTGCCGTTCCGACACGTCGTAGTACCAGCGCAGCTTCTGCTTCTCCAGCAGGCGGACGCCGTAGTCGCCGGTGTTGCGGCGGCTGCTCTTGCGGCCGTGCTCGCCCGGCGGGTACGGGCGCTGCTCGAAGTAGCGGACGGCTTTCCTGGTCAGTGGCACTCCCGCGCGGCGCGACAGGCGCACCTTGGGACCGGTGTAGCGCACGTTCACCTCTTTGTGCTTAGGTAAGGCTAACTTAGGCAAGCCTAACCTACATGCCAGGAGGTGCCCATGCTGCCGATCCCGCAGCGGATCCGCACTCTCGCCGCGGCGGCCAAGGTCGCGAGGCTCACCGTCGACGGCGTCCCCGCACGCGCCCGCGGCGGCGTCGACGAGCGGGGCAGGCCGGTGCTGCTGGTGCTGCCCGGCGAACCCCTGCACGGGCTGCACCGCCTGCACGAGGACGCCGTGGTGGCGGTGAACCTGGCGGCCATGCGCAGGCTCGGCGACGACGAGCACCCGCGCGGGATGCTGGAGGTCCAGGGCTGGGCGCAGCCGGTGCCCGCCTGCGAGGCACGCGCGGCGGCCGTCGCGGTGGCGGCGCACGAGCCGGACGAGGCGCTGTTCGAGGCGCTGGAGCGCTACGGGCGGCCGGACGCGCCCCGGCTGCTCCGGGTGGACGTGGCCCAGGTCGTCTACCTGACGGGGCAGGAGTCGGGCGTGCTGGACGCCGAGGAGTACCTGGAGGCCGGGCCCGACCCGCTGGCCGAGTCCGCCGAGCGGGTGCTGGCGCACGTCAACGCCGCGCACCGGGCGCAGCTCGCCAAGGGCGTCTCCCGGCATCTCGGCCAGGTCCCCCGCGAGGTGTGGCTGTGGGAGCTGGACAGCCGCGGGGTGACCGTGCGGGCGGACGGCTCGCTCGTCCGCTTCCTCTGGCCCGAGCCCACGAGCAGCTGCGACGACCTGGAGGCGGCGCTGCGGAGCCTGCTGTGCACCTGCGGCCACCATCCGGCGATGTGACCCTTCTTGATCACGATTCGCCGTTTCGCGCGTCACGGCACCTCCGGGGCTGACTATCATCTGCCCCTGTGAGAGAGACCGAACGGCGCGGGCGGATCCTGCAGATCGCCGCGGCGCTGACCGGCAGCCTCATGGTCGCCCTCGCGGGCGTCCTCGCCACCGCCGGGCTGCCCGGCACGTCGCTCTCCCCCGCCAGCATGCCCAGACCCGTCGAACGCGGAGGCTCGATCGAGCCGGCGCCGCCTTCGTACCTGTCGATCCCCCGGCGCGGCGCGCAGCCGTACCTCACGGGCGTGCCGCGCCGGACCTCCGCCGCGCCGCGCCCGTCCGCGTCCAGCGTCCCGCCGTCCACCTCCGGGCCTGACATCCGTACGAGCGGCGAGGCCGGAGCCGGCGCCCTGCCTCCCAGCGGGCGGGCCCGCCCCCGGACGGGCACCGGCCTTCCCCTGAAGCGCCCCGCTCTGGCCCGCACGAGCCCTCCGGCCGCGAAGCCCGCCCCTCGCCCGTCCCGCGCCGGCCGCTGAGTTCGCCGTACGGTCACGTACGAGAACCCGCACGACCATGAACGGCCCCCGCGATCAGCGGCTGAGGGACTCGTCCACCGCCGAGGGGGAGAGGACGTGGTCGAGGACCATGACCGCGCAGCCGCTGATCCCGGCGCTGGGGCCCAGGCGGCTCGGCTCGATGCGCAGCCGCCGGGTGGCCAGGGTGGTTGAGCGGCGGTAGACGACCTCGCGGATGCTGGACACCAGCGGCCCGAACGCCTCGGCGACGTCGCCGCCGAGCACCACGACCGACGGGTTGAGCAGGTTGACCGCCACGGCCACGACCTCGCCGATCCGGCGCCCGGCCTCGCGCACGGTCGCCATGGTCTCGGCGTCGCCGGCCCGCACCAGGCGGATCACGTCGGCGATGTCCTTGACGTCCTTGCCCGCCGCGCGCAGGTCGCGCAGGAGCGCGGTGCCGCTGGCGACGGAGTCGACGCAGTCGACGTTGCCGCACCGGCAGAGCACGCCGCCGCCGTCGCGTACCGGTATGTGCCCGATCTCGCCGGCCGCGCCGAGCGCGCCGCGCAGGATGCCGCCGCCGGCGATGATCCCGGCGCCGATGCGGGTGGACACCTTGATGAACATCAGGTCGTCCAGGTCGGGGTAGGCGCCCCGGTGCTCGCCGATGGCCAGCACGTTGACGTCGTTGTCGACCAGGACGGGCACCGGGAAGCGGGCCCGGATCAGCGGCGGGATCACCACGCCGGTCCAGGACGCCATCACCCGGGCGCTCTCGGTGCGGCCCTCGGCGAACTCGACGGTGGCCGGCATGCCCATGCCGACCCCCCGCACTTGTGAGCGCGGGCGGTCGCCGAGCAGCTCCTCCCAGGTGTCCATGACCAGGGGCAGCACCACGTCGGGGCCCTGTTCGACGTCTATGGCGAAGTCCTGCCCGGCGAGCTCCCGGGCGGCCAGGTCGCAGATGGACACGCGGGTGCGGCTGGCGCCGAGCGCCGCCACCAGGACGACGCCGCCCGCCGCGTTGAACTCCAGCCGCACTGGGGGGCGCCCGCCGGTGGAACGCGCGTCGGCGCACTCCACGACCAGGCCGCGTTCGAGCAGCTCGTCGACGCGGAGCTGGACCGCGGGGCGGGACAGGCCGGTCACCCGGCCGATGTCGGTCCGTGTGACGGCCTCACCGGTGCGGATGAGCTGCAGTACGTCGCCGCTGCTGGCGAGGGTCGCTGCGGTACGTCGAGACATCGGTTAAGTGAACCACACCCTGTTGTGTAATGAGAAGTCACGACTTTTTAATCTCAGATAGCAAAACTCTGCTTGTGTGTGACCGTAACTCTGGATAGTGTCCGTTCTGTCCTCACTTTGGTAGATCATCGGAGATCCGTTCGTGTCCCCGCTCTCGTCCTCCCCTGCTGCCCACACCGCCGACCTGGTGGTCTTCGGCGGCACCGGCGACCTGTCCATGCGGAAGCTGCTGCCCGCGCTGTACCACAGCGACCGGGACGGCCGGCTCTCCCCTGAGACGCGCATCATCGCCCTGTCCCGGGGCGGGCTCACGGACGCCGACTTCCGCGGCAAGGTGGACAGCCAGGTACGCGCCCAGGTCCCGGTCGACGACCCCGCCCTGTGGCAGCGCTTCCTGGGCCGCCTGCACCACCTCACGATCGACGTGACCGGCGAGGACCCCACAGGCTGGGACGCGCTCCGGTCGATGCTGGCCGCCGACCGCGACCGCGTGTTCTACCTGGCCAGCCCGCCCGGCACGTTCGGGCCGTTCTGCCGCCAGGCGGAGCGGCAGGGCCTGGTGACGCCGCGCTCGCGGGTGGTGCTGGAGAAGCCGCTCGGGCACGACCTGCCGAGCGCGCAGCGGATCAACGACGAGGTCGGCGCCATCTTCGACGAGCGCCAGATCTTCCGCATCGACCACTACCTGGGCAAGGAGACGGTGCAGAACCTGCTCGTGCTCCGCTTCGCCAACGCGTTCCTGGAGCCGATCTGGAACTCGCTCTGGATCGACCACGTCCAGATCACCGCCGCCGAGACGGTCGGCACGCCCGGCAGGCGCGGCTACTACGACCACGCGGGCGCGCTGCGCGACATGGTCCAGAACCACCTGCTGCAGCTGCTGACGCTGACCGCGATGGAGCCGCCCGCGCGCCACGACCGCGAGGCGATCCGGGACGAGAAGGTCAAGGTGCTGCAGGCGCTGCGCCCGATCGCCGGGGGCGAGGTGGACCGCTTCACCGTGCGCGGCCAGTACACCGCCGCCGGCGACATGGTCGGCTACCTGGACGAGCCCGCCTCGACGCCGCCGACCGAGGAGTCCAAGCGGGTGGAGACCTTCACCGCGATCCGCGCCGAGATCCGCAACTGGCGCTGGGCCGGGGTGCCGTTCTACCTGCGCACCGGCAAGCGGCTGCCGAACCGGCGCTCGGAGATCGTGGTGCAGTTCAAGGACGTGCCGCACTCCATCTTCCCGGGCGGCTCGCCGAACCGCCTGGTGCTGCGGCTGCAGCCGGAGGAGGGCATCGAGCTGCACATCATGGCCAAGGAGCCGGGTGCGGGCGAGGTGTCGCTCAAGCCGGTGCCGCTCAGCCTGAACTTCGGCAAGACGTTCCCCGCTCGCGTGCCCGACGCGTACGAGCGGCTGCTGAGCGACGTGCTGGCCGGCAACCCCACGCTCTTCATGCGGCGTGACGAGGTGGAGGCCGCCTGGCGCTGGATCGACCCGATCCTGGAGGCCTGGCGCTCCTCCCCCGATCTGCCCGAACCGTACCCCGCCGGGACGACCGGCCCCGCAGGCGCGCACGAGCTTCTCGCGCGCAGCGGCCGCGCCTGGCACGAGGAGGAATCGTGACTTCTGAGACTTCCATGCACCCCGTGGTCCAGCGGGTCACTGCCCGCGTCGCCGAGCGCAGCGCGGCGAGCAGGGCCACGTACCTGGACAGGATCCGCCGCGCGGGCGAGGCCGCCCGCGCGCAGGGCCCCGCCCGCGCGCACCTGAACTGCGCGAACCTGGCGCACGGCTTCGCCGCCGCGCCGGACGCCGACAAGCCCGCCCTGCGCGGCACGGCCAAGCCGGGCGTGGCCATCGTCACCAGCTACAACGACATGCTCTCCGCCCATCAGCCGTACGAGACGTACCCGCCGGAGCTGAAGGCGGCGGTGCGCCGGGCGGGCGGCGTGGCCCAGGTGGCGGGCGGCGTGCCGGCCATGTGCGACGGCGTCACGCAGGGCCGGGCCGGGATGGAGCTGTCCCTCTACAGCCGCGACGTGATCGCGATGTCGACGGCGATCGCGCTGTCGCACGACATGTTCGACGCGAGCCTGCTGCTGGGCGTCTGCGACAAGATCGTGCCGGGGCTGTTCATCGGCGCGCTGCACTTCGGCCACCTGCCCGCGATCTTCGTCCCGGCCGGGCCGATGACGTCGGGGCTGCCGAACAAGGTCAAGGCCCGCACCCGCCAGCTCTTCGCCGAGGGCAAGGTCGGCAGGGACGAGCTGCTGGAGGCCGAGGCCAAGTCCTACCACTCCCCCGGCACCTGCACCTTCTACGGCACCGCCAACTCCAACCAGGCGCTGATGGAGGTCATGGGCCTGCACCTGCCGGGCTCGACGTTCGTCAACCCGCACACCGAGCTGCGGCACGCGCTGACCGCGGCGGCGGGCAGGCGCGCGGTCGAGATCACCGCGCACGGCGCCGAGTACACGCCGCTCGGCGAGCTGGTCGACGAGAAGGCGATCGTGAACGCGTGCGTGGCGCTGCTGGCGACCGGCGGCTCCACCAACCACACGCTCCACCTGGTCGCGATGGCGGCGGCCGCCGGGATCGTGCTGACCTGGGACGACCTGTCGCAGCTGTCGAAGGTGGTGCCGTCGCTCACCCGCGTCTACCCCAACGGGCAGGCGGACGTGAACCACCTGCGCGACGCGGGCGGCATGCAGGTGCTGATCGGCGATTTGCTGGACGCCGGCCTGCTTCACGGCGACGTGATGACCGTGGCCGGGCCCGGCCTGGACCGCTACCGGTCGGCGCCCGAGCTGCGCGACGGCGAGCTGGTGTGGGTGCCGGTGACCGGCGGCAGCACCGACCTGGACGTGCTGCGCCCGGTGTCGGACCCGTTCACCACCGACGGCGGCATCCACGTGCTCAGCGGCAACCTGGGCAAGGCCGTCAGCAAGGTGTCGGCGGTCAAGCCCGAGCACCTGGTCATCGAGGCGCCCGCGAAGGTCTTCGACGACCAGCTCGACCTGCTGCGCGCCTTCGAGGCGGGCGAGCTGGACGGGCAGGACTTCGTCGCCGTCATCCGCTACCAGGGGCCGAGCGCCAACGGCATGCCGGAGCTGCACAAGCTCACGCCGCCGATGGCGGTGCTGCTGGACCGGGGGCAGCGGGTGGCGATCGTCACCGACGGCCGCATGTCGGGCGCGTCCGGCAAGGTCCCGGCCGCGATCCACCTGTCGCCCGAGGCGGCGGACGGCGGCCCGATCGCGCTGGTCCGCGACGGGGACGTGATCCGCCTCGACTCGGCCGCGGGCACCCTGGAGCTGCTGGTGCCCGCCGAGGAGCTGGCCCGGCGGGCCCCCGAGGGCCGCGCGCTCAGCGACGCCGAGTGGGTCGGCACCGGCCGCGAGCTGTTCAACGCCTTCCGCCGGATGGCGGGGCACGCGGAGCAGGGCGCGGGCATGTTCGGCGTCAGCGGCGCCGAGTCGCCGCACCGGGGGCCGGGCCTGGCCTTCCCCGCCGACGGTCACCTGGAGGCGGATCTGCTGCCGGCTCCCGCCGGAGCGCCCCGGTGACCCTCTGGTCTCCCTCCGAGGGCGTGCCCGCCCTCAGGCCCTCGGAGGGCACAATCCGCCTGGTTTCCGGCGGTCGGCGATGACGGCGCCGGGCCTGCCGTGGCTGGTCGCCGACATCGGCGGCACCAACGCCAGGTTCGGCCTCGTCACCGCCCCCGGGGCCGCGCCCTCGCAGGTCGCGGTGATGCCCGGGGCCGGCTACCCGACGCTGTCCGACGCCGTGGCCGCCTACCTGGCGGAGCACGCGGGCGGGGCGCGGCCGGGCGCGGCCTGCCTGGCCGTGGCCGGGCCCATCGACGGGGACCGCTACCAGCTGACGAACTCGCCCTGGGCCGGGTCCGTCCGCGACCTGGACGTCCCGTACGCGAAGCTGCTCAACGACTTCGAGGCGCTGGCCGTGTCGCTGCCGCACCTCGGCGCCGGCGAGCTGGTGTCGCTGGGCGGGCCCGCGCCGTCCCACGGGGTGAAGGCGGTGCTCGGCCCCGGGACCGGGCTCGGAGTCGGCGGCCTGGTGCCGGCTGGCCAGGGCTGGGTGGCGTTACCGGGTGAGGGCGGGCACGTCACGGTTCCGGCGGCCGACGACCGGGAGCTGGAGATCGTCCGCGCGCTCCGGGCGGAGGGGCTGGACCAGGTGGTGGCCGAGCACGTGCTCTCCGGGCCCGGGCTGGCCCGCCTGCACCGGGCGCTCGCCCGCGTGCACGGCGCCGACGCGCCGCCGCTGGTGGCCGCGGAGATCGTGGCCCGGCTCGACGACCCGCTCTGCTCGGAGACCGTGGAGGTGTTCTGCGGGATGCTGGGGAGCTTCGCCGGGAACGTCGCGCTGACGCTCGGCGCGCGGGGCGGGGTGTACCTGGGCGGCGGGGTCCTGCCCCGTATCGTGGAACGCGTGTGCGCCAGCAGCTTCCGGGCCAGGTTCACCGCCAACCCCGATATGTCGGCATACCTGTCGGGGATCGGCACGTCGCTCATCGTCGCGGCCCAGCCCGCCCTGACGGGCGCCGCCGCCTGGCTCACCCAGTATGCGACCCGATGACGGCCCGCCCCGCCAAGTGGCGGGCCCGCCTTCGCCGCTTCCGGAGCGCGCGTCTTTCGGGGGCACGCGTCCTTCCCGAGTACGCGTCCTTCGGGGGCACGCGTCCTCCGGGGGGCGCGTGTCCTTCGAATCTCCGCGCCCTGGGGTGTGGGCCTTCCCAGGGCACGCGTCCTTCCGGGGACGCCCGTTCGTCGCAGATGCGCGTCGTGGCGACGTACGTCCCCGCCGAGGCGAGGACCCTGTCACGACGGACCACCGTCACTGGCGAGATCTGTCGCGGCGGGAACCCCGTCAGGGCGGCAGCAGCGTCCCTTTCTCTATCGACCACTCGGCGTCGGGGCCTCGTCCCGGCCGTTTTCCGTACGTGAGGAGTTCCCGATGAGCCTGCTCGACCTCGCCCCCGTGATCCCCGTCGTGGTGATCGACGATGTGGAGACCGCCGTGCCGATGGCGCGGGCGCTGGTGGCCGGCGGCCTGCCGGTGATCGAGGTGACGCTCCGCACGGCCCCCGCCCTGGAGGCCATCTCCCGGATCGCCGCCGAGGTCCCGGGGGCCACGGTCGGCGCGGGCACGGTCCGCCGGTCGGAGGACATCGCGGCCGCCCTGGAGGCCGGGGCGGGTTTCCTCGTCTCCCCCGGCACCACGCTGTCGCTGGTGGAGGCGATGGACGCGAGCGGCCTGCCCTACCTGCCCGGCGCGGCCACCGCTTCCGAGGCGCTGGCGCTGGCGGAGCGGGGCGTCAAGGAGCTGAAGTTCTTCCCGGCCGAGCCCGCGGGCGGCGTCGCGTACCTGAAGTCGCTGCAGGGCCCGCTGCCGGACATCCGCTTCTGCCCGACCGGCGGCATCCGCCCCGAGACCGCCCCCGGCTACCTGGCGCTGCCGAACGTCGGCTGCGTCGGCGGCACCTGGCTCACCCCGGCCGACGCCCTCGCCGCGGGTGACTGGGCCCGCATCGAGAAGCTCGCCTCGGAGGCCGCCGCCCTGAGGTGAGTCACCACCCATTCCGGACCTGGCAGTCCAGCAGGCTGCCCTGAGGTACTTGGGTACTATGGCCTCAGGAGGAGCCATGACGATGCCTCAGCCTGCCAAGCGGCAGTCACCACTGAAGGTCGACCCAGCAACCGATGAGCTGATCACGCAAGGCGCCCACTTCCTTGGCATGACCAAGAAAGACCTGGTGGCCGCCGCCGTCCAGGTTTATCTGGACCAGCAGCGGGAGCACATCCGCCGTGGAATGATCGAGTCCATGAAGGTCTTGGACGGCTCGCTGAGCTCCAGCGTGTCCCTACTCACCGGCATGTCCCTGGAACGCATCAATGAGCTGGGCGGCACCGGCGACTGGGAAGACTGACCTCTCAATGAACCATGTCCGCCCCACGCTCCGCGTTCTACGGGACGACTTGAGGATCCCGATCCCCTCTGCTCAGGTTCCTCTCGAAACGATCAGTCATCCTCTGATCGGTAAGGCATCTGACCAGTTCGCCGACCCCGAGACCGCACACGAGCGCATCCGCGCCATCGATGACGTGGTGCTGTTCAAGGTGAAGGTGCAACGCTGGCGTGGCGCCGTGTGGCACGACGGTCCCGATGCCGAAGTGTCAACATGGCTGGTAGCGGCGGGTACTCGAGAGGAAGGTTCTGGAGACGACTTCTACGTCCTTGGCAAGCAGCGGGAAGGCCGCTCGTGCCCATTACAACGCCGAGCACGACCAGTCCCTGACCACCGACACCTACAGTGGCCATCTCCTGCCCAACGCGGATGACCACGACCGCTACAGACTCGAAGCGGCCGCCCGATTCGTTCGACGCCTCAACTTCACGATCCGCGATCTCGCCCGCGGTTCCTTGCACGACGGTCATGAGCATGCCGCCGACTTCCCCGGTTTCCGGCTGGGGATCCTGATCCGTGCCGATGATGGCAACGAGACCTACGCGGCCATCCGTATCACCGGGTCGGTCCCGCACAACCTGACCGCGATGATCCTGGATCGCGTACCAGGTTGCGAGATGGACTGCTGGTTCCCGGAGTACACGCTCCCCCAGCGCAATCTCCTGCCTGCCGAACAAGTCTGGTCGAACATCATGGATCCCAAAACCGCCGCGGAACTCCTCGACGAGTCCTGAACTGCACCCCGGTCGGCCGCCAGGGCGAACAGTGCCCAGTAGACCGCCGGCGGAAGCCCGACGAGGTCGACCGCCACAAGCATCTTGATACGCGAACCAGGCGAGGCCCGGGCGCTGCTGACTAGGCTGAGGGGATGCGGGAGCTGGTGGGCCGGGTGTCGGCGATCGACGACGAGGCCGGGGCCGCGGTGCGGGTCATCGCCTACTTCGATCGTCTCGTACGTACTCATGCCGGTCTGGAGGCGATCGTGCGCGGTGCGGCGACGCTGGCCGAGTGTCCCGCGCTCCTCTCCGATCGCGAGCGTCAGCTGCGGATCCGCGTACGGGCCGACGGCGAGCGGGAGGACTCCCGGGCCGACCCCGACCCGGGCTGGCCCCTGCAGCAGGTGGGCAGCGGGGCAGCGGTGCTGCGGCTGGAGCGGTCCGGACGGCGCGGCCCCGTGGACGCGATCGTGCTGGAACGCGCCGCCGCCGCGGCCCGCGACGTGCTGGACCGCACCTGGGGCCGGGCGCCCGCGCGGCCGGGCGAGGATCCCGCGCTGGTCGAGCTGCTTCTGGACACGGCGGCGCCGCGGCAGGCCCGGCTGGTCGCCGCGCGGCGGCTGAACCTGGTGGATGTACGGGTGCGCGCGGTCGCGGAGGAGGGCGGGGGCGGCCGGATCGAGCGTGACCCGGTGCTCCTCGCCGACGGGCCCGGGGAGAGACGCCGGGGGTCGGCCCCGCGGTGCCGGTGCTGGAGCTACCCGAGTCGTGGCGGCAGGCCCGGGTCGCGCTGCGCCTGGCGGCCGAGGGGTCGGCGCAGGATCCCGGCCCGACAGTGGCGTACGCGGACGAGCTGGGCGGGCTGATGGCGCTCGCCGCCGCCGGGCCGGACGGCGAGCCGGTCCCCGACGTCCTCGCGCTGGAGCGGGCCGGTTCGGCGGCGCCCTGGACGCTCATCACCCTGCACGCCGTCGCCTACGCCCCGAGCCTGCGGGCGGCCGCCGCCGAGCTGACCATCCACCACTCCACGCTGCAGGACCGGCTGGTCCAGGCCGAGCAGCTGCTGGGCTGGAACGTCCGCACCCCGCAGGGCCGCCTGCGGCTGCAGCTGGCGTTCGTGCTGCGGCGGCTGCGGCGTCACCCGCCATCTGGCGGGTAAGCCCCGCCACGTGGCTGGTCGATTCGCCCGACTGTCCGTGGTCACCATGGGTTCTGGGCGGCGACCGGCCGCCACCTCCGACCTGAAAGGTTCTCAGGATGAGCACCGACCAGTCCCCCGCCGGGCAGGCCCCGCCCGTCCCGTTCGACCCGGAGCTGGGCGCGGCACTGACGATCATCGAGCAGCAGATGTCCGGGACGCTCACGTCCGTGGACGTCATCCCGGAGCTCCGGCAGAGCATGGACATGATGCCGGCCCCCACCGCCGAGCAGCTCAGCCGGGACGGCGCGTTCGAGGTGGAGGACCGGGTGGTGCCCGGCCCCGCCGGTGCGCCCGACATCACCCTGCTCGTCTGCCGCCCCGCCGGCGCCACCACCCCGCTGCCCGCCCTCTACCACATCCACGGCGGCGGCATGGTCTTCGGCAACCGGATGGTCGGCGTGGACGTGCTGCTGGACTGGGCGCTGGAGCTGAACCTGGCGGTCGTGTCGGTCGAGTACCGGCTCGCCCCCGAGCACCCGCACCCCGCCCCCGCCGAGGACTGCTACGCGGGCCTGGCCTGGACGGCCGAGCACGCCGGGGAGCCGGGCATCGACCCGGACCGCATCCTGGTGGCCGGAGGCAGCGCGGGCGGCGGGCTCGCGGCGGCGGTGGTCCTGATGGCGCGCGACCGGGGCGGCCCGGCACTGATCGGGCAGCTGCTGCTGTGCCCGATGCTGGACGACCGCAACGACACCCCGTCGTCCCTGCAGATGGCCGGGCTCGGCATCTGGGACCACGCCGCCAACGAGGTCGGCTGGACCGCCCTGCTGGGCGAGGCGCGCGGCGGCCCCGACGTGTCGCCCTACGCGGCCCCTGCCCGGGCCACCGACCTGTCGGGACTGCCGCCGGCGTTCATCGACGTCGGCTCGGCCGAGACCTTCCGCGACGAGGACGTCGCCTACGCCACCCGCATCTGGCAGGCGGGCGGCCAGGCCGAACTGCACGTCTGGCCGGGCGGATTCCACGGCTTCGACATGATGGTCCCGCACGCCGCGATCTCCCGGGACGCCGCGGCGGCCCGCCTGCGCTGGCTCCGCCGCCTCCTGGCCCCCTGACGGGCCGCCCATCGGTCAGGAATCGAGAAGTGCCGGCCGCCGCGCCCTGCCTACCGTGATCGGGATCGTTCGTCTTACCGAGGAGATCTCATGCGCACGTGGGTTCGGCGGCTGCACCGCTGGCTGTCCATGACCTTCACGGTGACCGTGGTCGTCACGGTCGTCGCCATCGTGGTCGCGGGAGGGGAGGACGTGGCCGAATGGGTGTACTACCTGCCGCTCCTCCCGCTGGCCCTGCTCCTGCCCACCGGGCTGTATCTGTTCGCGCTGCCGTACGCCCTCAAACGGCGCGCCAGGCGCGAGGGCGCCGCGAGCCGGTAGGACGAGCCTTAGCCCAGGAAACGGCCTGCGGCCGGTGGTCGCCGGGATCGGTCGCCGGTATGCCCTGGACGGCGAAGTCATTCGTCGACGCGCTGCCGATCGTCCGTCCTGTAAAGCCGCAGGACGCTCTCCCGCAGTGCGCTGCCGGCCTGCGCAGAGGTCATCCGGCCGGCGGCCACCTCGTTCCCGGCCGCGTGCCCCAGGGCCATCGTGGCCGCCAGCAGCCAGGTCACCGAGAGGTCCGGGTTGAACTCCCCGGCGTCCTGACCGCGCCGGATCAGCCTCTCCAGCCGGCTGGTGATGGGGAGATGGCTCTCGTGGGACTCCTGCGGGTCGATCGTCGCCACCGAGGGGTGCAGCAGTAGCGGATATCGATCCAGAAGACCCCAACTGGTGTCCAGCCACCGCATGAGAGCTTCGTACGCCGAGCCGGTGTCGATGCCGGCGGCGTCGATCGTGGCGATCACGTCGTCCGTGATTTTGCCGATCACGGCGCTCAGCAGCGCTTGCCGAGAGGGGTAGTGGGCGTAGACCGTCTGGCGGGCGACGCCCGCCGCGGCGGCGATCTCCTCCATGCTCGCTTCAGGCCGCCGGCCCAGCACCCGCACCGCCGCCTCCAGCACGGCGGTGGCGCTGCGGTCGGCATCGGAACGGCGGCGACGCCCTCGCCTGCCGTCGGATTTCTCAGACATGGTTGTCAAGGATAACTCTTGGCCTTATCTTGGACAGTGTTGTCAAAGTAAGCGCCAAGCACTCGCCACGCGCACTCCCCTGGAGGCACACATGGCCGACACACCTGTGACGCCCGCGACTGATCTGGCCGGGTATTTGACCCGTTATCCCCAGGAGCTCACTTTCGGGGACGAGGAGCCGGAAACGGTGATGGATCGGTATCACACATCCGACTACGAGATGGTCAGCGATGGGATCCTGCTGGACCGGAAGCGACTGCTCGACCACGTCCGCCCCGGCCGCAAGCGGGCGGCCTCCATCCAGGTAGAGGTGGACGAGGTGATCGTCCATGGCGACCGGGTCGCCTCGCGCTACCGGCTGATCGCGTCGATGCGCAAGGGAAACGTCATCGCCACCGAGATCTACATGTTCGGTCAGCTCGCCGATGACGGGCGGTTGCACCGAGTAACTCAGCTGACTCGCACGATCCCCGCCGAGCAGCCCTGATCTATAGCCGTTCAGGAGAGGTGCAGGCTTCAGCCTGGCGGCCCTGCCGCTTCTCCCGCTGGCCCTGCTCCTGCCCGCCGGGCTGTACCTGTTCGCGCTGCCGTACCTAGGAAGGGGCCGGTGAGGCCTTGAGGGTGTCGACGAAAGTCTTCCATTCATCGGGGGTGAAGATCAGCTTGGGGCCGTCCGGGTCCTTGCTGTCGCGTACGGCGACGATCCCGGGGAGATTCATGGCGACTTCGACACACTGACCGCCGTTGCCGGAAGACCGCGACGACTTCCGCCACACGGCGCCGCTCAGATCCATGTGTCTCTCGCTTTCTCGATCATTTCGCGGGATACGCGCTCAGGATAGGCCCAGAGCCGGATGGCCTCATAGCGCTCCCATATCGACGTCACGATCTCGATATCGGCGGTTATCTGCGCCTGGGCGGGCGCGTCCGAGCTGATCACATCGGGTTGCCCATCCGGGAGTTCGGCGATCATAAATGCGCCCGCCAGCCCGGGCAGGCAATCCGCATCCACGACCTGGATGAAGACAGAGGGATGCGCCGCCACCTCCAGCAGGCGATTCAATTGTTCACGCATCACCTCGGGCCCGCCGACTCGGCGATGGAGCACGTTCTCGTCGAACAGCACGGAGATCAGCGGCGGGTGGTCCCGGCCGAGCATGCGTTGCCGCCTCATCCTGGCCTCGACCCGCTGCTCCACCTCGTCCGGAGTGGCCCGGGGCTCCATGCTGAAGATGTGCCGGGCATACGCCTCGGTCTGGAGAAGGCCGGGAATGAGCAGAGGATCCCAGGAACGCAGGACCAGCAGGGTCGGCTCGATCTCCTCAGCCCAATCCCGGAACCAGGCCGGGCTGCCCGGCTGGGCGATGATGCGCTGGTACAGGCGAGTGAAGGAGACCCCCGCCGACGCACCGAACAGCAGATCCAGCCGCTCGGCATCAGACCGTGACGGCGTACGGGTCGCCTTCTCCAGCCTGCTCACCTGCGTCTGCGTACACCCGAGCCGGGACGCCACCGCGGCCTGCGACAACTCCGCCGCCTCCCGCAGCCGCCGCATCTCGGCCCCGAACCGCACGCGAGGGGACTCAGGGTCGAGAGACGGCACGACGTGCATGACAAATCCCCTCTAATCACGCAAAATGGAACGCTCCACAGCCTGTGACACCATTTAAACCACGCCTGACCAACGACTGTCATCATGCATGCTTCCTTGGCCTGGAAACCCCCTCGCCCACCCCACCCCGCGAAAGGCACTCTGGGCGCACACCTTTCCTCGGCGGCGTCGGGCGAAGAAGCCGATCCTCATTCTCGAATCGAAGAGGAAATAAGCGGCGGAATCGTTCCACACCTCAGCCACGGCAAGCACTCGGAGGCGGAATCTATGACAGCGCGCGAACAGCACGAACTACCGGGGTGGGGCAACAGCTGATGAGAAGGCCACCTCAACCGACGCCCACGAGGACGCCGCGGATCACTTACCGCCGATCGTTTCCGGCAACATACAGATCCGTTCCCGAAGCCCGCGATTGGGCGCGCTCCCTGCTCGGCCCCTCCCCCACCCTCGACGACACCCTTCTCCTGCTGAGCGAGGTCGTCACCAACGCCATCACCCACTCCGACTCCGGCCACAACCGCTCCGGCGCCGTGACCGTCCAGATCACCCGTGCGGCCTCGACCATCCAGGTGGAGGTATCCGACGCCGGCTCCTCAACCACCACGCCCACCGTCCGCACCCCGACGCTCTCCGACGACCGAGGCAGAGGACTGTGGCTGGTGAACATGCTCTCCGACCACTGGGGATTCCAGCACGACGAGTCCGGCGTCCTGGTCTGGTTCAACCTGACCCAGCACGATTAATCTTCGGCCCCCAGTAGCCCCTCTACTCCTTCATTAACAAACAGGACAAGAAAGGGCGACTTCGACTTCTGATCCGAACAGGAATTGTTGGGGCGAATCAAACATTCCCGGGTCTCGCCGCGTTCCCCATGTGCAACTATATGTAAAAGCCGGGCCTCGACTAACCTGAAGACTGGTGGGACCTGACTGCGCATATCAGCCAGGTCCCCCACCCACGGTAAGGGGATCACCTGTGAACACCAAGAGCACGGAGGAGCGTGTCAGCGCCTTGGAGTCTTACGCGTTCCAAACCGGCCGCGACCTCGCCGAGATCAAGTCGGTTCAGAGGGAGCACACAGATCGGCTCGCCACTCTAGACGAGCGGATGACCGGCATGAGCGGGCAACTGGCCGCCATGGACGAACGGATCACGGGGCTGGACGAGCGGATGGTGCACCTCGAACACGGTGTAGGCCTGCTGCTCGATCACTACGGCATAGAACGACCCCAGTCATAGCGTTTCAAAATGCCCGGGGGCGCCACCTGGATCAGCACTTGGACGAGTCGAACTACCGGCTTCCCAACCCGGACGCCATCCGCTCCTGACCACGGCGTCCGCAGCATCCCCCAGGTCTGGACAGGCGGAGCCCTCGGTCGACCATCTGCGAGAACGGCAAGATTGTCGGTACGGCCTGCCACCATGTCCCGCATGACGACGTCCGACCCCTTAGCCCAGTTCCAGTGGCTCAACGTGTCCGAGAGCTCGGGCGGCGGCGAACTGGGAGTGATCTTCAGCGTGGCCTTCTTCCGCGGGCTCGATCCTGCGGAGGTGGTGCGCCGCTTCAGCCGCGGTGAGAGCTCCGGCCAGGAGTCGGACTTCGGCGGGCTCGAGGACAAGGCCTACGAGTTCGTCAACGAGACGGACGGTGGGGATGGCGGCGGCTACGTGGGCGTCTTCAAAGCCGGCGAGTGGTGCGTGGCCATCGAGCCTTACGGCTGGTTCGTCACGCTCCACGAGGTGGTGACGGAGCTGTCGCGGGGTTGCGAGGTGCTGGCGGTCACCCGGCACGACTACGCCGCCGAGCACAGTTTCGAGTACGCGATCGACGGCACGGTGGTCACCGGTTACCGCCTGCGACACCCGTACGAGCGTTACGGCTCCGACCCTGACCGGCTCAACGGCTTCATGCGGGAGCTGGGCATGGGGCTGGACAAGCCGGAGGACGAGGCCGCGTGGGACGCCGCGTGGGAGGACAACTACGACACCGCCGTTCCAAGGGGCTTCGCCTTGGCAGCGAAGGTCACGGGGGTGCCGTTCACACCGGACATGCTCGGCCGCCCGATGCTCGTGGGGCCCATCTTGGAGAAATGACCGTCTTGCGCCGTCCAGAAGTACTCCCTGTTCGGCGTACCACCGACCACCCCGTTTCACCCTGAACAGTCCGCCCTCTGCCCAGCCCGGGCAAGGACCAGAGTTCAACGCTGTCGTCTACGCCCTGGACCTGCTGTTCCCACTGATCGACTTCGGCCAGGCAAAGGCCTTCCAGCCGATCGCCGCCGGTCAGTGGGTCGACCCTGCCCGCGTCTGACACCGAACTCGACCTAGTTCCGCCGTCCCTGCATAAGACCCGAACCTAGCTGGCTCAGCTCCAAAAGCGTGGAGGAGACGCCCGAACGGAGTGAGGACCGCCAGGGGGCGGGCGCCAGCCCGCCTGGGAGAACGCGCGAGCGGTAGCGAGCACCATCTCAGTTCGCGCGCAATCTCAAGGCGCAGATGAGGGCGCACGCCGCGAGGACGGGCACTCCCGCCAGGATCGGTGCCGTCAATCCCCACTGGGCTGCCAGGAGTCCGCCTATGAGGGCGCCCAGGGGTGCTGCTCCCATCCCGACGGTCATCGAGGCGCTGCTGACTCGGCCGAGGAGTTCGGGAGGGGTCAGTCGTTGGCGGAGGGTGCGGGCGACGACCGCCCATACGCCGAATGCGGCGCTGGTGAGGGCCAGGCCCGAGGCGGCGACGATGGCTGAGGTGGTCACGCCGAGCATGAGTTGTCCCAGGGCGGCGGAGGCGAGGCAGGTTGTCAGTGCCGCCGTGGAGCCGATGGAGCGGGTGATGCGTGCCGCGAAGTAGCCGCCGGCCAGGCCTCCTATTGCTCCCACGCCCAGCAGCACGCCGTAGCCCCACTCGGGCAGGCCGAGAATCTGGGGGACGTAGAGGACGAGGATGGCGAACCAGGCGCTGTCCATCAACGCGAACAGGCCGGCGAGGATGAGCAGGAGCCGCAGGTGCCGGTGACGTGTCAGCCATCGCAGGCCCTCAAGCGTGTCACGCCAGATCTGCCCCTTACGGGCGCCAGAGCGGGGCTTCGGGGTGAAGATGTTCGGCAGGCTGAAGATCAGGGCCGCCGCCAGTGCCAGCGTGCCGCCGTTGATGGCGAATGGGAGCACCATCGCGACGCCGAACAGGTATCCGCCGATCGGCGGCCCCACCAGTTCGTTGCCCGCGACTTCCGCGTTGACCAGGCCGCCGTTGGCGCGATCGAGGTCGGCGTCGTTCACCAAGGGCGGGAGGAGGGTGACCGTCGCCGTGTCGCGCAAGGTCTCGCCTATGCCGCAGAAGAACGCGACCGCGTACACCATGGCGATTCCGGCGATGCCGAGGGACAGCGCGACGACGAGGGCGACCAGCAGCGTCACGCGTGCCACGTCGACGAGGACCGTCAGGCGACGCCGGTCGAAACGGTCGACGACGCCTCCGGCGAACAGGCCGAATATCAACCAGGGGCTCTGTCCGGCGATGGCGACTCCGGCCACCGCGACCGGGTCCTTGGTGAGGGCGGCGGCCAGCAAGGGTAAGGCCGCCGCGCGAATGCCGTCGCCGAGATTGGACAGCGCCGTCGCCCACCAGAGCCGGTGGTACGCCGGTCCCAGCGAGGTCGCGGCCATCTGTCCCCTCCGTCTCGATCTCTACGGGTGCGTCCGAGATCTTAGAGGCGTGCGCAACTCATCTCCACGGACACGGTCAAGTAGCGGCGAAGCGTGGAGAAGACGCCCGAGCGGAGTCAGGACCGCCAGGGGGCGGCCGCCTGGAAGAACGCGCGAGGGGCCGCGAGCACCGGGCAGACGGTCAACGCCTGTACGAGGCGGGTGATCATTTCGTAGCTGGGATCACCAGCGCAGCAGGGCGCCGATGCCCTCGGCGTCGGCGAGGATGCCGGAGCTGGCCCCTTCGATCGGGCTGACCCGGGCGCCGGTGGCGAGGGCCCGTTCCACCAGGCGTTCGTTGAGGCGGGGTTCGGGTGTGTGGGGCTGGGTGCCGGTCTCCTCGCCCGCGTACAGCAGGCCGTCGGCGTCGATCGAGCCGACGTAACGGACCTCCGGGTCGTACACGAGGTGGGCGACCCGCCCCTCGTTCAGCGCCCCGGCCACCTGGGACAGGCCCAGCGCGCCCTTCTGCGTCAGCCCGGCCTCGCGGACCTGTTCGAGCAGCCGGCGCTCGCTCTCGTCGTGCTCGGCGTGGAGCCGTTCGGTCACGGCGGCGAGGAGTCCGGCGTCGTCGAGTCCGGCGAGCACGCGCGAGTCCCGGACGACCCGGTCCGTCAGCTGCTCGGGGAGTTTGTCGGCGAGCACTTCGGTCCACGGATCTCCGCCGCTGATCAGGATGCGTTCCCAGCGCCGTTCGCCGGTCAGGTTGGTGACGGTCTCCGCCACCTGGTCGAGGAAGCGCTGCCCCCACTCGCGCTCGCGGGCCTGGCGCTGTTCCCGCATCGGCGTGTGGTACTGGCCCGACGGTCCGCCGCCGATCTGGCCCGCCCGCTCGTGCGGGGCCTCCTGCTCCTCCTGCTCCAGGGTGTCGACCTCGCGCATCCGGCCGAGCCGCCATTCCAGCAGCCGGGCGCCGTCGCCGGAGACCAGCACGACGCCGGCGGGCCGGCCCTCGTCCAGCAGTTCGAGCAGGGGGTGTATGAAGGGGCCGTCGTCGAGCACGACCCGGTTGGGCACGGGCATCTGGCTGTCCAGCCGCATCTTCCAGTCGTCGCCGAGCGCGGCGAACATGATCCGGCCGCGGCCCGACTCGAACGGGGTGGCGAGCTCGTCCAGTTCGGGGGCGAGCCGGTCGAGGGCTTCGGTGATCTCGCGGCGGCGGTCGGCCGGCCCCTCCTCGGCGATGCGGCGCTGCAGTTCCCGGTACCGGTTCTTGAGATCGATCGCCGTGGCGTTCGGATCCCGGGCCGGATCGTCGTTCACGTACACCGACAGCACACCGGCCGCGTCGGTGCGCCCGGACAGCTCCAGCAGTGTCTTGTCGTCCAGCTCCTCGATCGTGGCCAAGGCTTTCGTCCTTTCTTCATGGGTGTTCGCAGCCCCTACCCCATTTGTCCGTTTCGCAACGCAGGCGGGAAGGTGTGGCCCACCCCGCGGCCGGTGGCCGACGAACCGGCGGGGACGGTGAAGGGGCGGAAGGTGTGGCCCACCGCGTGCCGCCAGGGCGGGCAGGGCGGTTGCGGCCGGTGGTCGAGGAACCGGGTGAGCGATCGCTGGAACTCCGCCGCGAAGGGCAGGTTCGGGTGGATCACCGGGATCGGGCAGAGGCTCTCCGCCCGGGGCAGCGGCGGCGTCAGCGGCGTGTCGAAGACGCTGGGGACGCCGAGCACGCGGATGCCCTCAGGCGGCCGGGCCAGTGTCCGCTCGATCGCAGTGGGGTGGGCCAGCCACTCGCGGCCCAGGGGCGAGCCGGGGGTGAACGCCGAGACGCCGTGCGACCGTGCCCAGTCCGAGATGAGCCGGGTGACGTCGGCGGCGAGCCGGGGCTCGCCCCGCAGCGGGTTGTTCGCGAACGGGCCGACGAGCACGAGCGTGCCGACGTTGGGGAGCCGGTGCCGCAGGGCCGCCTCCCAGGTGATCCAGACGCCCTGCGAGTGGGTGATCAGCACGACGGGCGGCGGCAGGTCCGCCAGTTGCGCTTCGAGGGCGGCGACCAGGTCGGCGGTGGGGCGCATGGTGTCGTTCTTGCTGTACGGCGCGCCGGTCCTGACGGGGCACAGGGCCGCGCCGCGCGGCTGGCCTCCGCCCGGGCCCGCGTAGGAGAAGTAGTACGTCTGATCACAGGTGTAACCGAGCCCGTGCGGGTCGATCTCCAGGATGGCGCCGTTCCCGGATGAGGAGTCCACCCCGGACATCAGCATGAGCGAGCCGGGCCGCGGCTGACGTGGCTCCGGCGCCCGGGGCGGACCGGCGGGGCCGGTGACCACGACGACGACCAGGGCCAGGGTCAGAGCCGCACCGGCCCCGGCGAGCACCCGCCGCCCCAGCCGGACCCACCCACGTGACCTCGGGGTCTCTTGTGACCGGCAGTGGGCGGAAACGGGAGCCGGATCGGCGAGGAGGAGGCGGGCGGCGGTCAGAGTCAGCAGGGCGGAGACGGGGACGAGGGCCACCGCGCCCGCAGGTCCGGTCAGGTCGGCCAGGGCGCCGAGCGCGGCCAGGAGCAGCAGGTAGGCGCCGACGGTGCCGAGACGGAGGCGGGCGGAGCGCCAGGCGGAGGAGGCGGTGAACACAGCGGTGAGGAGGGCGATGGCCACCCCTGTCCAGAAAAGTCCGGCGTACCGGAGCGCCCCGGCGGCGAGGATCGGCGCGACGGCGAGCAGCGCGAGCGGCAGCACGAGAAGGTAGTAGCGGGCCGCCCAGCCCAGCCGCCGCCGGTCCACCCCGCCCAGCAGGACGGCGAGGACGGTGATACGCACGGCGAGCGAGAGCGCGAGGCCGCCGAGGAACGCCGGATAGCCGGGCGCGGCCGCCGCCAGCACCCGGAGGTCGGCAATCAGGTCGAGCGGGGGCAGCGCGACCAGGTGGATCAGCCCTGACCAGCGCGGCAGGACGCCGGTGGCGGCCAGGACGGTCACGACGGCCGTCACCGCCAGCAGCCCGGCGGCCCGGACGCGGAGGTCATGCATGAGATTCATGACGATCCATACGAAACATGCGTTTGCCTGATGCGTGGCGGGGTCGCTTCACTGGGTTACGCCAGGAACGACCCGAGGTGAACGATGACCGACTCCGCCCCCGTCTCCGATATCGACCTGTTCGACGACCAGGTGCTCGTCGACCCCTACCCCGCCTACGCCGCCCTGCGCGACCTGGGCGGCGTCGTCCGCCTTCCGGCCAACGACGTGTACGCGCTGACGAGGTACGAGGTGATCCGCGGCGCCCTGGGCGACTGGGAGACCTTCTCCTCCGAAGGCGCCATCGGCTTCAACCCGATGGTCAACCAGGCGCTGACCGGCACGTCGCTCGCCTCCGACCCGCCCGCGCACACGCGGCTGCGGGCGGCCCTGACCGCCAACCTGTCGCCGCGGGCGCTGCGCGGGCTCAAGGCCGGCATCGAGGCCAAGGCGGACGCGCTGGTCGGGAAGCTGGTCGCGCAGGGCTCGTTCGAGGCCGTCGACGCTCTGGCCCGCGCGCTGCCGCTGGAGGTGGTGGCGGACCTCATCGGGTTCACCGGCCGCGCCCGCGACAACATGCTGCGCTGGGGCCAGGCGGCGATGCAGGTGATCGGGCCGATGAACCGCCGCACCGCGGAGAGCTTCCCGATCGCCGGCGAGCTGTACGAGTGGTGCTCCACGGTCACGGCCGAGGACCTCACGCCGGGCTCGGTGGGGCGCGGGATCTTCGAGGCCGAGGCCCGGGGCGAGATCCCGCCCGGCACCGCCGGCCACATCATCCACCAGTACCTGGGCGCGGGCGTCGACACCACGATCGCCTCCATCGGCAACCTGGTCGCGCTGTTCGCCGCCCACCCGGACCAGCTCGCCCTCGTCCGGGAGGACCCGTCGCTGATCCCGGCCGCGTTCAACGAGGTGCTGCGCTACTGGGCCCCGCTGCACGCCTGGGGGCGCCGGGTGACCCGGGACGTGGAGATCGACGGCGTCCGGGTCCCGGCGGGGGCGAAGGTCGCGATCCTGTTCGGGGCCGGGAACCGGGACCCGCGCCACTACGAGGACCCCGACGCGTTCCTGGTCCGGCGGAACCCGGTCGACCACCTGTCGTTCGGCTACGGCCCGCACGGCTGCGCCGGTCAGGGCCTGGCCCGCCTCGAGGCCCACGCGGTCATCGGGGCCCTGGCGCGCCGCGTGGAGCGGCTCGTCGCCGGCACCGAGGTGCGGGTGCCGGCCAACGTCACCCGGAGCATCGAGGAGCTCCCCGTCCTGGAGGTGATCCCCGTATGAAGATCGTCCTCGACCGTCCGCGCTGTGAGGGGCACGGCCTGTGTGAGGAGGCCGCGCCTGAGCTGATGCACCTCGACGACGACGGCGAGCTCGTCCTCGTCCGCGAGGAGATCGGCGAGGCCGACGCCGCGGCGGCCAGGGCCGCCGTCCGGGTCTGCCCGGTCGCGGCCCTGCGGCTGACGTGACCGCGCGGATCAGGCGGGTCGTCGTGGTCGGGAACGGCATCGCCGGGCTGACCGCGGCCGACTCGCTGCGGGACGCCGGGTTCGACGGGGAGCTGACGATCGTCGGCGACGAGCCGCACCCGGCCTACAGCCGTCCGGCGCTGTCGAAGGCGCTCCTGCTCGGCGGCGGTGACCTGTCGGCCCACGAGCTGCCGCCCGCCACGCACGGCGCGGAGGAGCTGCTCGGGGTGCGGGCGTCGGGGCTCGACGTGGAGCGCCGGCTGGTCCGCCTGGCGGACGGGACCGCCCTGCCGTACGACCGGCTGGTGATCGCCACCGGGTCGCGGGCGCGGCGGCTGTCGGAGCTGCCCGGGGAGTTCACCCTGCGCGGGCTGGACGACGCGCTGGCCCTGCGCGACCGGCTCGCCGGCCGCCCGGACGTCGCCGTGGTGGGCGGCGGCCCGCTCGGCATGGAGATCGCCTCGGCGTGCCTGGCGTCGGGCTGCCGGGTCACGCTCGTCTCCCAGGGGCCTCCCCTGATCGAGCACCTGGGACCGTACCTCTCGGAGGTCTTCGCGGAGGCCGCGCGGGAGCGCGGGCTGACGATCGTGGAGACGGCCGCCGCGCGGCTGGAGCCGGGCGTCCGGGTCCGCCTCGCCGAGGGCGGGGTGGTCGAGGCCGGGCTGGTGGTGTCCGCCGTCGGCGACGTCCCCAACACCGAGTGGCTCGCGGGCTCGGGCCTGACGGGCGGAGGCGCCCTGCGGGTCTGCTCGCGCGGTCTCGTACGGCCTGACATCGCGGCGGCGGGTGACCTGGCGGCGTACGGAAAGCGCCGGGTCCCGCTCTGGAACAGCGCCATCGAGCAGGCGCGGGTGGCCGCGGCCGCGCTGCTGCGTGGGGACGAGGCGCCGCCGCTCCGGTTCCGGCCGTACTTCTGGACCGAGCAGTTCGGGCTCAGCCTGAAGGCGGTGGGCGAGCTTCCGGTGCGCGGGGAGCCGGAGTACGTCGAAGGCGGACCGGCCGGGGCGGGGCTGATGCGCTGGTCCCACGGGGACGGGTCCGGCACGGCGGTGGCGCTGAACCACCGGATCCCGATCCCGAGGCTGCGCCGGGCCGCCGCGTAGAGTTTCGTCCCGATGGACGAGGATGCGGGCACCAGGGGCACCGGGCTGGACCGGCTGGCGTCGGTCAACCTCAACCTGCTGGTGCCCCTCCTGGCGATGCTGGAGGAACGCTCGGTCACCCGGGCGGCCGAGCGGGTCGGGCTGACCCAGTCCGCGATGAGCCACGCCCTGGCCCGGATGCGGCGGCTGCTCGGCGACGACCTGCTCGTCCGGCAGGGCAACACCGTCACGCTGACCCCGCGCGCCCTGGAGCTGATCGCGCCGCTGCGGGCGACGCTCCAGCAGGCCGCGGAGGTGATCGACTTCCCCGTCTTCGATCCGGCGACGACCCGCCGGACCATCACGGTCGCGATGACCACCAGCACGGCGTTCGTCGTCGGCGCGCGGCTGGCGCGGCTGGTGGCGGAGCGCGCCCCGCACGCGACGCTCCGCCTGCGCACGATCACCGTGCCGGGCGAGACCACCTTCACCGAGCGCGGCGTCGACGTGGTGCTGATCTCCGAGGCGATCGCGTCGCCGCATCCGCGCGAGCGCCTGTACGACGACCGCGTGGTGGTGGTCGCCTCGCCGGACACGCCGCCGGAGGCGAGCGCGCTCGACCTGCTGACGACGGAGCCGCACGTCGTGGTCGACGCCGAGCAGCGGGTCTTCCCGTACCCGGTGCTGGACGAGAAGGGGATCGGCTACCGCGTCGGGCGGCTGATCTCCGACTTCCTGCTGGTGCCGTACCTGGTGGCGCGGGCGGGCGGGGTCGCCCTGCTGCGCTACCGGGTGGCCGCCGAGATGCGGACGTTCGTCGGACTGCGGATCGAGGAGTTCCCGTTCCCCCTACCCGGACTGGGCATCGACATGGTGTGGAACCCGCATCTCGGCGACCACCACTTCATGGCCTGGCTGCGCCAGGTCCTGTTCGACGCGGCGCGGCCCTGACCGGGGTCATTCGCCGAGCAGGCGCCCCAGGTCCGCCGGCTGTTCGATGATTCCGTGGGCGCGGGCCAGGTCGGCGAGCCGCTGGAGTTCCCCCCTATCCGGCTCGGCGGGGTAGGAGCCGAAGGTGACCTTGGCCGCCTGCCTCCGCTCGACCCTCGTGTAGGTCGGCACCACGCCGCGCACCTGCTCAGGGTCACTGGCGATCAGGTGCTGCGCCTTGGCCAGGGCGCGCTGGAAGGCCGCCAGCGTGCGCGGATGCTCGCGGACCCACTCGGCGGTCGCCGCTATCCCCGCGGTGTGCAGGTTCTCGAACTCGCGGGGGATCGCGTTCTCCAGGACCCGCACCTGCCCGGTGTCCTGGAAGGTGGTGACGAAGGGTTCCGCCAGCAGGGCGGCGGCGATCTTTCCCTTGTCGATGGCCGCGGCCACCTGGGGATAGGGCACCTCGACCAGCTTGACGTCGTCCCTCGACAGTCCGGCGTGCTTGAGTGCGGCCCGGACCGTCAGCTCCCCGCGGTCCATGAGGTTCGGGATCGCGACCCTCTTGCCCTTGAGGTCGGCCATCGTCCTGATCTTCGACTCGGGGTGCACCACAATCGCGAAGCTCCCCGGCGCGGCCTGGTGGAGGCTGGAGACGATCAGGAAGTCCCTCCTCCCCAGCTCGTACGCCCGGAAGTGCGTGGTGTAGTCGGTCTGCGCCAGATCGAGCGCGCCCGTTTCGGCCTGCGGCACCGCGCCGGCAGCGCCGGTGATCATCATCGGCTCCACGGTGAGCCCTTCCTCCTGGAAGTAGCCCTCCATCAGGGCCAGGTACACGGGCGCCGCCTCCACGGACGGAATCAGCCCGATCCTGACGGTGGACAGCTCCGGCGGGCTGGCGGCGACGGGCGGCTCGGCGGGCAGCGCCCGCACCCCGGCGGTGACGGCCACCAGGGTGACGACGACCACCGCGGCGGCGGCCAGCGCCACGAGGTTGCGCCGCCTGCGCTGGTGGACGGCGATCGCCCGGGCGGCCAGGTCGTGTTCCGGCATCTCGTCGGCGATGCGGCCGAGCTGTTCTCCGAGCCAGGTCATCGGCGTGCCCCCTCACTGTGAGCCGGGTCGTCGTCCAGGACGGGCAGGCGCGGCGCCAGCTCGGGGGCCAGCGCGCGCAGGCGGGCCAGGGCATGGTGCGCCTGGCTCTTCACCGTGCCGACCGAGCAGCCCAGCAGGTCGGCGACGTCGCGTTCGGACCGGTCCTCGTAGAAGCGCAGGACGAGCACCGCGCGCTGCTTGGGCGTCAGCCGCATGAGGGCCTGGCGCAGCACGATCCGCAGGACGGTGGAGTCCTCGGGGGTGTAGGCGCGGTCGGGGGGATGGGCACTCGGCACCTCGCCGGAGCTGCGGCGCCGCCGCCACGAGATGTACTGGTTGAGCATGGTCTTGCGGGCGTAGGCGTCGAGGTTGTCGACGCGGCGTAATTTGGGCCACCGGCCGATCATGCGCACCAGCACGCTCTGGAGCAGGTCCTCCGCGAGGTGGGCCTCCCCGGTGAGCAGGTAGGCCAGGCGCAGCAACGGGCGCTGGTGCGCGTCCACGAACGCCCGGAATCCGGCATCACGATCCAACGTCTCTCCTCAGGGTCAGTACTCTCCAGACGCCGCGGGCACGGCGAAAGGTTGGCACCCGTGAGGAGGATGGGTCACCCGGGAAAAGGCCGACCGTGCCGCCTGCGCGGCACGGTCAGCGGTCAGCCGGAGTCAGGCGATCTCCCCTGAACCCGCGATCTCACCCGAGCCCGCGATCTCACCCGAACCGGCGGAGGCGGAGGAGGCGGTCGCGGCGGCGATGCCGAGCGCGAGGAGGGCGGCGGCCGCGGCGAGGGCGAGCTTCCTGGTGTGCTTCACGACTTCTCCCGTTCAGTACGTGGTGCGGCGGTCATGGAACGAGCGCGGGCGATCGTGACGTGCGTTCCCAGCGCACGCATTCAGGCATCAATCACCCGCATACGACATGACAACCGTAGGAACGGAGAGAACAGAGCCCTGTCAGGCGAACGCCCCACATTCGGGTGATTTGTCAGCTCCAGATCGAGACGTGGACCGGCGGGCGGAAGCGGGCACGCGGAATGCCCGAGTCCGGGGAGCGCATCACCTGGGTGGCCGACGGAGTGGTCAGGAAGTCGAGGAAGGCGTCGGCCGCGGCGGATCGGGCGCCCGGCTCCAGGACGGTCGCGTACCAGGAGACCGCCATCGGCGTGGCCGCCGTCTCCACCATGACCAGTTCCCCGCGCCGGATCGCGCCGGCGACCAGGTGCGCGGTGGCGGGCGCGATCCCGGCCCCCTCCGCCGCCGCCTTCCAGGCCGCCGTCTGGTTCGCGAAGACCCGTACGTGCGACTCCGGGACGCGCAGCAGCCGAAGCAGCCGCCCGCTGGCGCCGGCCGGGTCGGTGCCAGAGGGGCCGACGAGCCAGTGGTCGCGGCGGCCGTGCGGGGCGGCGACGGCGATGAGGCGGCAGCGCAGGATCGGCCGACTGACCAGGCCGGGGCCGGGCAGCTGCGGGCCGAGCGCGACGTCGGCGAGGCGGCTGGTGAGCAGCAGCGGCATCTCGGCGGTGGCGGCCGTACCGGTTCCGGCGTCCATGGACTTGCGCTGGTTGAACAGGCAGACCAGCGGCCCGGCGACGTGCTCGGCGAGGACGCCGTCGGCGACCACGTGCAGCCGGGCGGGGCGGCCGGGCTGGACGGCGGCGACGGCCTCGGCGCCGAGCGCGACGATCTGGGAGGCGATGCCGAGCAGGCGCCGGCCGCCTTCGGTGAGCACCATGCCGCCGGCGGAGCGGACCAGCAGCGGGTCGCCGAGGTGGCGGCGGAGCTGGGCGAGAGACTGGGAGACGGCGGGCTCGCTGACGCCGAGCGCGCGGGCCGCGGCCTTGACGGAACCGAGACGCGCCACGAAGACGAACGCGCCGAGCTGGCTCAGGGTCACTCTTCCTTCATAGATTCCCGGCGCACATTAAGGAATCCCTTATTTCTGGATTGTCCAGGGGAAAGGGTGACAGCACTGTGCAGGCATGCAGGTTCCCGCGACGTTCGCGTACGAAAGAGCGGGCAGCGTCCCGCACGCGCTAGAGCTGCTGGACAGGTATGGCCCGGACGCCCGGATCGTGGCCGGCGGCCACAGCCTGATCCCGATGATGAAGCTGCGCCTGGCGCAGCCCGAAGCCCTGATCGACATCAACGACCTGACCGAGCTGGCCCAGCTCACCGTGGAGGGCGGCGAGCTGGTCGTCGGCGCGATGGTGCGCCACGCCGAGCTGCTGGCCAGCACGACCGCCACCGGGATGTTCCCCATCTTCGAGGACGCGGAGCGGGTGATCGCGGACCCGATCGTCCGCAACCGGGGCACCGTCGGCGGCTCGCTCTGCCAGGGCGACCCGTCGGAGGACCTGGCGGCGGTCTTCGCGGCCCTGCGCGCGACCGCCGTCATCCAGGGCCCGTCCGGCGTCAGGACGGTGCCGGTCCGCGAGTTCCATGAGGGACCGTACGAGACCGCGGTCGACGACGGCGAGCTGCTGATCGCGCTCCGGGTGCCGGTCGCGGCCGGGACGGGCAGCGCGTACGAGAAGGTGGAGCGGCGCGTCGGCGACTGGCCGGTGGCGGCGGCCGGGGCGGTGCTGCAAGTGGACGGCGGGGTGATCGCGCAGGCCGGGATCGGGCTGACCGCGGTGGGCGCCGCGCACTTCTGCGCGCCCGAGGCGGAGGCGCACCTGACCGGGAAGCCGCCGGGCGCGGAGCTGTTCGCCGAGGCCGGCCGGATCGCCGCCGAGCACTGCGACCCCCACTCCGACCAGCGAGGACCCGCCGACTACAAGCGCCACCTGGCCGCCGAGCTGACCCGGCGGGCGCTGACCAGGGCCGCGGAGAGGATCTGACGATGAGGATCACGGTGACGGTGAACGGGCAGCCGTACGAGCGGGACGTGGAGCCGCGGCTGCTGCTGACGCACTTCCTCCGCGACGAGCTGGGCCTGACGGGCACCCACTGGGGCTGCGACACCTCCAACTGCGGGGTGTGCACGGTCCAGCTCGACGGGGTGCCGGTCAAGTCGTGCACGGTGCTGGCCGTGATGGCCGACGGCCACGAGGTGACGACCGTGGAGGGGCTGGAGAAGGACGGCGAGCTGGACCCGGTGCAGCAGGGCTTCGTGGAGTGCCACGGCCTGCAGTGCGGGTTCTGCACGCCGGGGATGCTGCTGACGGCGCGCTGGCTGCTGGACCACAAGCCCGACCCGGACGAGGGCGAGATCCGCGAGGCGATCTCCGGCCAGCTCTGCCGGTGCACGGGATACGAGAACATCGTCCGCTCGATCAGGTGGGCCGCGGAAGCGGAGGCGAAGTCATGAGTTTCGGACGCATGCACCGCAAGGAGGACGCCCGCTTCATCCGGGGCCGCGGCACCTACGTCGACGACGTGAAGCTGCCCGGCATGCTGCACGGCGCGATCCTGCGCAGCCCGTACGCGCACGCCCGGATCGTCTCGATCGACACCTCGGCGGCGGAGGCGCACCCGAAGGTCAGGGCCGTCATCACCGGCGAGACCCTGGCCGGGCTGAACCTGGCCTGGATGCCGACCCTCTCCAACGACGTGCAGGCCGTGCTCGCCACCGACAAGGTGCGCTTCCAGGGGCAGGAGGTCGCGTTCGTGGTGGCGGAGGACCGCTACGCGGCGCGCGACGCGCTGGAGCTGATCGAGGTCGAGTACGAGCCGCTGGACGCGGTGATCGACGCCCGGACCGCGCTCGACGCCGGCGCCCCGGTGATCAGGGACGACCTGGAGGGCAAGGCCGGCAACCACATCTTCGACTGGCAGGCGGGCGACAAGGCCAGGACCGACGAGCTGTTCGAGCAGGCCGAGGTACGGGTCGCGCAGGACATGCTCTACCCGCGCGTCCACCCGGCGCCGCTGGAGACCTGCGGCGCGCTCGCCGACTTCGACAAGGTGACGGGCAAGCTGACCGTCTGGTGCCCCACCCAGGCGCCGCACGCGCACCGGACGCTCTACGCGATGGTGGCGGGCCTGCCCGAGCACAAGATCAGGGTGATCTCGCCGGACGTCGGCGGCGGGTTCGGCAACAAGGTCGGCATCTACCCCGGGTACGTGTGCGCGATCGTCGGGTCGATCGTCACCGGCCGCCCTGTCAAGTGGATGGAGGACCGCTCCGAGAACCTGATGAGCACCGCCTTCGCCCGCGACTACCACATGCACGGCGAGATCGCCGCCGGGCGCGACGGCCGGATCCGGGCGATCCGGGTGAAGGTGCTGGCCGACCATGGCGCGTTCAACGGCACGGCCCAGCCGACCAAGTTCCCCGCCGGGTTCTTCCACGTCTTCACCGGCTCGTACGATCTCGAAGCCGCGCACTGCGAGGTCACCGGCGTCTACACCAACAAGGCGCCCGGCGGCGTCGCGTACGCCTGCTCGTTCCGCGTCACCGAGGCCGTCTACCTGGTGGAGCGGCTGGTCGACCTGCTCGCCGCCGAGCTGGGCATGGACCCGGCCGAGCTGCGGATGCGCAACCTGCTCAAGCCGGACCAGTTCCCGTACACCTCCCCCACCGGCTGGGAGTACGACTCCGGCGACTACCCGAAGGCGCTCCGGCTGGCGCTGGACATGGCCGGCTACGACGAGCTCCGCGCCGAGCAGGCGGCCAAGCGGGCCAGGGGCGAGCTGATGGGCATCGGCATCAGCTTCTTCACCGAGGCGGTCGGCGCCGGGCCGCGCAAGCACATGGACATCCTCGGCCTCGGCATGGCAGACGGCGCCGAGCTGCGCGTCCACCCGACGGGCAAGGCGGTGCTGCGGGTGTCGTGCCAGTCGCAGGGCCAGGGGCACGAGACGACGTTCGCCCAGATCGTCGGGCAGGAGCTGGGCATCCCGGCCGACGACGTGGAGGTGGTGCACGGCGACACCGACCAGACGCCGTTCGGGCTCGGCACGTACGGGTCGCGCTCCACGCCGGTGTCGGGCGCGGCGACCGCGGTGGTGGCCAGGAAGGTGCGCGACCGGGCCAAGCTGGTGGCCGCGGCCATGCTGGAGGCCAGCCCCGACGACCTGGAATGGCGGGACGGCAGGTGGTCGGTGGTCGGCAGCCCGTCCACCGGCAAGTCGCTGCCGGAGATCGCGCTGGCCGCGCACTCGAACCTGGAGCTGCCCGAGGGCGTCGAGGGCCACCTGGACGCGGTCACCGTCTACAACCCGCCCAACCTGACCTACCCGTTCGGCGCCTACATCTGCGTCGTCGACGTCGACCCGGGCACCGGGCAGGTGAAGGTGCGCCGGTTCGTCGCCGTGGACGACTGCGGGGTCCGCATCAACCCGATGATCGTGGAAGGGCAGGTGCACGGCGGCCTGGCCGACGGGGTGGGCATGGCGCTCATGCAGGTGATGGCGTTCGACGAGGACGGCAACCACCTGGGCGCGTCCTTCATGGACTACCTGCTGCCCACGGCCGTCGAATGCCCGTCGTGGGAGCTGGGCGAGACGGTCAGCCCGTCGCCGTACCACCCGATCGGGGCCAAGGGCGTCGGCGAGTCGGCCACCGTCGGCTCCCCCGCCGCCGTGGTCAACGCCGTGGTCGACGCGCTCGCCCCGTACGGGATCACGCACGCGGACATGCCGCTCACCCCGGCGAACGTGTGGCGGTCCATCCAGGGGCGGCCCTTCCGGACGGACCTGGCGATCACATGAGCGAGTTCCTCGGCATGCCGGCGCCCCGCCCCCGCGCCCGCGCGGGCGGGGCGCCGGTCCCCCCGCCGCGCGACGTGCGGGAGCGGGCCGCCGAACTGCGGTCCGGGCGGGAGCCGTACGTGCTGGCCACGGTCGTGCGGGCGCAGCGGCCGACCAGCGCCAAGGCCGGCGACCGGGCGCTGGTGCTGGCCGACGGGACCGTGGAGGGCTTCGTCGGCGGGCACTGCGCGCTCGACACCGTACGGGCGCAGGGGCTGAAGCTGCTGGAGTTCCGGCGGCCCGGGCAGGCGACGCTGCTGCGCATCACGCCCGAGGAGGGCGAGCCGCGCGAGGAGGAGGGGCTGGTCGCCGTCGGCCAGCCCTGCCTGTCCGGCGGCACGCTGGAGATCTTCCTGGAGGCCGTGCTGCCGCCGGTGCTCGTCCACGTGTACGGGGAGACCCCTATCGCGCGGGCGTTCGCCGAGGTGGGACGGGCGCTCGGCTACCAGGTGGAGACGTCCGCCGACCCGTGGGCCCCGATCGCCGCCGACACCGGTGCCGTCCTGGTCGCCTCGCACGGCGTGTCCGAGGAGCCGGTGCTGCGGGCCGCGCTGACGGCCGGCGTCCCGTACGTGGGACTCATCGCGAGCCGCAGGCGCGGAGCCGCCGTGCTGGCCGGGATCGACGGCGGCGAACGGGTGCGGGTGCCCGCCGGGCTGAACCTCGGCGCGCGGACGCCGGGAGAGATCGCGGTGTCGGTCCACGCGGAGATCATCCAGCTCGGCGTCCGGTCCTAGCGAGGCTCTCGCCCGGCCAGCGGGCAGGCCCTTCCTCCGTTAGAGTCTGGTGTGCACGAAGGCAGGCCGGGCGGAGGAAACGGTCGGTTGAGTCGACGGGATGACGACGGCGAGAGGACAGCGACGTTGGGGCAGCAGGGCCGCTCCGCTGGCACTCCGCTGACACCGGAGGACCCGCCCGCGATCGGGCCGTACGAGCTGCTGAGCAGGCTCGGCTCCGGTGGCATGGGCACCGTCTACCTGGCCAAAGGGCCGGACGGCGCGGCGGTGGCGCTCAAGGCGATCCGCCGCGACTTCACCGCCGACCCCGTCTACCGGGCGCGCTTCCACGAGGAGGTCTCCAACGCGCGCAAGGTCGCCTCGTTCTGCACCGCCCGGGTGCTCGACCACGGCGAGCACGACGGGGTCCTCTACCTCGTCACCGAGTACATCGACGGCGTCTCGCTGGAGGACCACCTCATCGAGCACGGCCGGCTGTCGCCGTCGATGCTCCACTCGGCCGCCGTCGGGGTGGCCGCCGCGCTGACCGCCATCCACGCGGCCGGGCTGGTCCACCGCGACCTCAAACCGGCCAACGTGATGCTGACGCTGGCCGGGCCGCGGGTGATCGACTTCGGCCTGGCCAGGTCCACGCACGGCAACTCGCGCCACACCAACGCCGGCATGGTCATGGGCACGCCCGGGTGGATCGCTCCCGAACAGGTCTTCCAGGGCCGCACCAGCCCCGCCGGCGACGTCTTCGCCTGGGGGTCCCTCATCGCCTACGCCGGGCTGGGCGGGCACCCGTTCGGCGAGGGCGACGCCTACGTCATGGCGGCCCGGGCCCGCTCCGCCCCGCCCGACCTGCGCGGCCTCCCCGCGCCGCTGGACCGCCTGGTCGCCGCCGCCATCCACCCCGACCCGGCGCGCCGCCCCACGGCCAAGCAGCTGCTGCTGGAGCTGGTGAGCGCCACCGACGAACCGGCCGCCCAGCTCGCCGCCACCCGCCACCTCACCGACTCCTGGAACCCCGCCGAGTTCCCCCCGCTCCGCCCCCACCAGGCCCCGCCCTCCCCTCAGGCCGGCCCGTACCCCGACCCTCCGGCGCGCTCCCCCCAGCAGGGCGCACCCCACCAGCCCCGGCAGCCGCAGCCCGGCCACCCTCCGCATCCGCCCACCCCCGCCGAGACCACCGGCCGCTTCCCCATGCAGGCCGCACCCCAGCAGCCGCCCGCGCACCGCGGCCACGCCGCCCCCCACCAGCCCTCACCAGCCGAGATCTCCGGCAACGTCCCCAGACCCGGACACCAGACCCCGCCTGCCGAGATCTCCGGCAACGTGCCCAGGCCGGGACACCAGGCACCCCATGCCGGAACCACCGGCAACCCACCGGCACCGGGAGCCCCCCACCAAGCGCAGCCCGCCGGGCCCTCCGGTAACCCCCCGGGACCGGGAACCCTCCACCAAGCGCAGCCCGCCGGGCCCTCCGGCAACGCACCGCGACAGGGCCCCGCACCCCAGCCTTCACCCGCCGAGATCTCCGGCAACGTGCCCAGGCCCGGACCAGGCCACCAGGCACCGCCCGGCACCCGCAACGCGCCGGGACCGGCGGCTCCTCACCCGCCGTCGCCCGCCGAGATCTCCGGCACTTTCCCCCGCTCCGGCCCGCGCCAGGCGCCGCCTGCCGAGACTTCGGGCAACATTCCCCGGCTCGGGCAGGGGGTGCCGCCGAGCGACACCTCAGGCCGTTACGCCCGGCCTACTGAGGCGCCGCACCTTCACCCGCATCAGACCGGGCGGAATCCGCTCTCCCGCCGTGGCCCGCTGCCGCCTCACCAGCAGCCCGCCAAGCAGGGCCGCAGCCCGCTCACCGGCTGCCTGGCCGCAGTGGTGATCGCTCTGGTGCTGCTCGCGCTGGTGATCGCCACCCTGGTGTGGATGTCCCTCAGACCGGCCGGGGGCGAGGCAGTCCAGCCGGTCCAGGCCACCCAGGTGAGCTCCGTCGTAAGCCTGCCGAGTCAACTGGACGCCGGCTCCGTATAACCGCGCCGAACGTGATGGCGGTCAGGCGGAGGCGCGGTGACCCGTACAAGAAACCCGCGCACCGTGGCCAGCGCAGTCGCCGGCCTCAAACTCCTCTTGTGCCCTATTCCTAGAGATGAGGTCTCCAGCCACCGAGTCGCCCAGCGCGGTCGCCGGCAGGACCACCAAGCCGGGGCAGCAGGCGAGATCACGGTGGAAGTCGTCGGCCCCGCCCGCAGGTCACGAGGACGCCGGCCGTCACCGGTTGACGAGCGGGCCGGAGCCTGTGGAGCCGCGCACCACCAGCTCGGGCTGGAAGACCAGCTCGACGTGCCGGGCGGGCGCCCCCGCGACCTCTTCGAGCAGCGTCTGGACGGCGGCGGTGGCCATCGGCCCGATCGGTTTGCGCACGGTCGTGAGCGGCGGGTCGGTGAAGGCGATGAGCGGCGAGTCGTCGAAGCCGACCACGGAGACGTCGCCCGGGACGCTGAGCCCGCGCTGGCGGCAGGCGCGGATCGCGCCGAGCGCCATCAGGTCGCTGGCGCAGACGATGCCGGTGCAGCCGCGGTCGAGGAGCTGCGCGGCGGCGGCCTGGCCGCCTTCGACGGAGAACAGCGAGTGGCTGATGAGCTCGCCGGGGTCGACGCCGGGCAGCCGGCTCATGGCCTCCCGGTAGCCCTCGATCTTGCGGATCACGGGGACGAAGCGCCGGGGCCCGAGGGCCAGGCCGATGCGTTCGTGGCCGAGGTCGGCCAGGTGTCCGACGGCGAGGCGGGCGGCCATGCGGTCGTCGGCGGAGATGAAGGGGGCGTCGATGTGCTCGTTGTAGCCGTCGACGAGCACGATGGGCAGGCCGCGGTCGGTGAGGCGGGTGTAGCGGTCCATCCGGGCGGTGGTGTCGGCGTGCAGACCGGACACGAACACGATGCCGCTCACCCCGCGGTCGACCAGCAGCTCGGTGAACTCGTCCTCGGGGGCGCCGCCGGGCATCTGGGTGCAGAGCACGGGGGTGTAGCCGTGCTGGGTCAGCGCCTTCTCGATGGCCTGCGCGAACGCGGGGAAGATCGGGTTGTCGAGCTCGGGGGTGACGAGCCCGATGAGGCCGTTGCTGCGCTGGCGCAGCCGCGGGGGGCGTTCGTAGCCCATGAGGTCGAGCGCGGTCATCACCGCCTGGCGGGTCGCCGCGGACACGCCCGGCTTGCCGTTGAGCACGCGGCTGACCGTGGCTTCGCTCACCCCGGCCTGGGCGGCGATGTCGGCAAGGCGGGCGGGTCCGTTCATGACGATTACTTTACTTTCCACCAGGCCGCCGAATCGGGCGAGCCGGGCGTGCCGGAGGCCAGCAGGAGCTCTCCCTCGACGTCGAAGGCGACCGGTGACCCGGTCAGGTTGACCGTGCACAGCAGGTCGCCCCGCGACAGGACGAGTGTGCCTTCGGGCGAGTCGTGCCAGACGAGGTCGCCTTCGAAGGAGCGGCGCAGCCGGAGCGCCTCCCGGTAGAGCTCCAAGGTGGAGCCGGGCACCCCCTGCTGGGCTTCGACGCTGAGCTCGCCCCAGGCGGCGGGGATGGGCAGCCACGGCTCGCGCCAGCAGCCGAGGTGGCGTGTCCAGGGCAGCGGCACCCGGCAGCCGTCTCGGCCGCTGTCGGGGTCGCGCAGCCGCTGCGGGTCGCGCAGCACCTCTTCCGGCAGGTCGAGCACCTCGGGCAGGCCAAGCTCGTCGCCTTGGTAGATGTAGGCGGAGCCGGGCAGCGCGAGCGTGAGGAGGGCGGCGGCGCGGGCTCTGGCCAGGCTGCCGTAGCGGGTGACGTGCCGCTTGACGTCGTGGTTCGACAGCACCCAGGTGGTGGGCGCGCCGACCGAGCCTGCGGTGGCCAGCGAGGTGTCGATCACCTCGCGCAGCGCCCTGGCCTCCCAGGGGGCGAACAGGTAGTGGAAGTTGAACGCCTGGTGCAGCTCGTCGGGCCGCACGTAGAGGGCGAGGCGTTCGGGGGTGGGCGCCCAGGCCTCGGCCACGCCGATGCGCTCTCCCGGGTACGAGTCGAGGATGCGCCGCCACGACCGGTGGATCTCGTGGACGCCGTCGTTGTCGAAGTACGGCACCACGTCGTTGCCGATGAGGCGGGTCTGCCCGGAGTGGCCGATGTCGGGCAGGCCGGGCGGCTTGACCATGCCGTGCGCGACGTCGATGCGGAAGCCGTCGACGCCCAGGTCGAGCCAGAAGCGCAGGATCGACTCGAACTCGGCCCGCACCTCGGGGTGCTCCCAGTTGAGGTCGGGCTGGCTGGAGTCGAACAGGTGGAGGTACCACTGCCCGTCGTCGGTCTGGGTCCAGGCCGGGCCGCCGAAGATCGACTCCCAGTCGTTGGGCTTGTCGCGGAAGATGTAGCGGTCGCGGTTCTTCCCCCGCAGCGCCTCCTGGAACCAGGGGTGCTGATCGGAGGTGTGGTTGGGCACGATGTCGACGATCACGCGCAGGCCGTGCCCGTGTGCCTCGTCGATGAGCGCCTTGGCGTCGCCGAGCGTGCCGAAGAGCGGGTCGACGTCGCGGTAGTCGGCGACGTCGTAGCCGAAGTCGGCCATCGGCGACGTGTAGAACGGCGTCAGCCAGATCGCGTCCACCCCGAGCCCGGCGAGGTAGGGGAGGCGTTCCCGGACGCCGATCAGGTCGCCCACTCCGTCGCCGTTGCCGTCGGCGAAGCTGCGCACGTAAACCTGGTAGATAGCGGCGTCCTGCCACCACTTCGTCATGGTCACCCCCGGAAGTCCTGACCATTGAAAGGCTTGCCGCAAGTTTGCGCAAGTCCTTCCAGGTGTCACAATCCGGAAATATCGGACAGTAAGGCTCCGAAATCACTGCCCGAAACCCCGAAGCACCAGATTGTTCATGTCAAGGGTGGACATCTGGTGTTAAGGCGCGATGTACTACCTCTTCAATCCGTCCCCGTCACAGGTGACACGCGCACAAGGTAGTGGCCTCCATGAGCTCGGTCGTTCTCGACAAAGTGACCAAGGTGTATCCAGGTGACTACCTGGCGGTCGACAAGCTGAGCCTGACGGTCGAAGAGGGCGAGTTCCTCGTCCTCCTAGGCCCCTCTGGCTGCGGCAAGTCCACCCTGCTCCGCATGATCGCGGGGTTGGAGGACATCACCGACGGTGAGCTCTGGCTGGACGGCGAGCTGGCCAACCACGTGGCCCCGCGCGACCGCGACGTGGCCATGGTCTTCCAGAGCGGCGCCCTGTACCCGCACCGGACCGTGCGCGGGAACATCGCCTTCCCCCTGGAGATCGCCAAGGCGGACCCGCAGCTGGTGCGCGACCGCGTCACCGAGCTGTCCAAGGCCCTGCACATCGACGAGACCCTGGACCGCAGGCCCGGCACGCTCTCCGGCGGCCAGCGCCAGCGGGTGGCCATGGGCCGCGCGATCGTCCGCCAGCCCAAGCTGTTCCTCATGGACGAGCCGCTGTCCAACCTCGACGCCGGCATGCGCACCGAACTGCGCATGGAGATCTCCGCGCTGGTCAGGTCGCTCGGCATCACCACCATCTACGTGACGCACGACCAGGTCGAGGCGCTCACCCTGGCCGACCGGATCGCCATCCTGAACCGCGGCGTCCTCCAGGACGTCGGCACTCCGGCGCAGATTTACAACGATCCAGCCACGGCCTTCGTGGCGGCGTTCCTCAACTCCCAGCAGCTCAACCTCCTCGCGGCCAACGTGCACACGCCGCAGAACCAGTACGTGCTGCTCGACTTCGGCCCGCACCGCCTCTCCATCCCCTGGAGCGATCCCCGCGCGTACGCCATCTCGCAGCACACCGGCGGCCAGGTCCTCGTCGGCATGCGCCCGGACGGCCTGGCGCCCGTCCCCGAGTCGTACGACGGCCCGGCCTTCTTCGGCCGGGTGCGCACGCTGGAGTACCACGGCCACGAGTGGATGGCCTACATCGAGTGCGGCGTCCCCGCCGTGCCGGTCCCCGAGCCGCCGGACCCGCGCCTGAACAGCAACGGCCGCCACACCGCGCGGGGCGGCATCGGCGCGATGATCCGCCGCCTCTTCCTGCCGCACCACGAGGAGGCGGAGGACCAGGAGCAGGTGGGCCAGAACGTCGGCAACGGCGTCCACCGCCGCGCCGACCTCACCGTCCGGCTCGGCAACCGCCCGGTCTGGCGTACGGGCGACGCCGCCAAGGTGGGCATCGACATGAGCCGCCTGATGATCTTCACCCCGGACGGCGCCCGCATCGACAAACCCCGCCGCTGACCCAGGCACCCCCGGACTCCCACCCAGGAGTCCGGGGGCTTCAGCGGGCGGTCTCTCCGTCCCACGTCTCCGCACCTCCACCGAGGAGTACGCGGTCGCACCCCTTCGAGGTTCACCGGGGGCTAGGCAAGGCTGACCGCAGCGGGCGGCGCTTTCGTCTCATGCCCCCACCTCCACCCAGGAGTACGCGGTCGCACCCGCTGAAGTTCACCGAGGGCGAGGCACCACCGACCAGCGCGGGCCGTCGGGGGTGTCCTCGACCAGGACTCCGCCCGCCAGCAGGGCTGCGCGGAGCGCGTCGGCCACGTCGTAGCGGCCGGCGGCGCGGAGTTCGGAGCGGAGCGCCAGCAACGGGTCGACGACGGTGCGCAGGCCCGCCGTGGCGGCTTGCTCGCCGAGCCGGGCGATGAGCAGCCGCATCAGCTCCCTGGCCTGGTCGACACCGCCCGCGTCCTCCTCGGTGTCGGCGCCCCAGGACACGATCTCGGCCTCCAGCTCCAGCACCACGCGGGCGGCGGCGGGCAGGTCGGGCACGGTCACCGCCTCGGCGAAGGCGCGTTCGCCGGCCTCGATGGTCTCCTGCAGCGTGGCCCGGGCTTGCGGGGCTGTCGGCGGCGGTGGTGTCGGGGCGGGGGCGCCGGCGCGGCCCTCCGCCAGGCGGCGCAACTCGGCCAGCCTGGTGCGAGTGCCTGCGGGCAACACTGTGACCCAGCCTTGGGCCGGCACGGTGGCCGGGCCCTGGGCCGACACGGGGGCCGACCGAGAGGCCGACGTTTCAGCCGAGCCAGGGACCGAGTCGGCGTCCGAGTCGGTGGCCGGGCCGGGGAGGCGGATGGTGACGCCGCCGCGGCCTGCTACTTCGACGGTCTCGGTCTCCAGGTCGATGAGGAGGGCGGTGTGTTCGTCGATGCCGAGGACGGCGGTGCCCGGGGGCAGTTCACGCTCCAGCAGCGACAGCCGCCGCTCCCCCAGGTAGCAGTAGCGCGTGTCGTGGGTGCCGCCCTCGGCGTTGTCGAAGTGGGGGATCACGACGGCGCGCAGCCCGACCGGGGCCAGCAGGTCGAGGCCTTCGCGCCAGTGAGGGTCGGCGCCGACCTTGTAGATCTCGTACACCGGAACGGTGGCCAGCCCGGCGGTGCAGGCGGCGGCGGAGGCGAGCACGGTCACCCCGGTGCGGGACCGGACGCGGGCGCGCAGGTCACCGGCCACCCCGGAGTGGTTCCATCGGTCCAGGGCGTAGGTGGGGCTGCCCGGCCCGGAGAAGACCCAGCCGGCCCCGGCGACGTCCGGCGCCACCTGGACGTCGAGTCCCACGCTGCGGGCGAAGTAGCGGCGGGCGCGCGCGGAGATGTCGGCGGCGTTCTCCTGAAACGCGTACGGCGTGTCGAGCAGCACGGCCCGCGCCCTGGCCGGCAGCCGCCGCGCGGCGGCCCGGTGCACCTCCACCATGGTCGGGCTGGTCTCCCCCGACCCCATCAGCACGAGCAGTCCGCCCATCGGTGCCCCTCCTGTCGCCGCTTCGATCACAGCCACCCGCGGCCTGTTTCGCAAGAGCCGCCCGGCCTACCTGCACCCCAACGGTTGTTGCACACGACTTGCAGTAAGCTGCCGACGGTGACGGAAAGACACCTGGTCTCGGTCGAGACGCTCATGCTGCGGCCGGAGAGCGGCGGTTCCTGGGCGTACCGCCGCGCCGAGACCCGCCCGCGCCCCGGCGAGAGCCCCGACGAGGCCGCCCGCCGAGTTTGCGGCGTCTCCGCCGGAGACCCGCTGACCGTCGTCCACTCGACGAGCTGGCGCCATCTTCCGCACGGCGAGATCGTGCTCACCTACGTGGTATGCCCCGATCCGGCCCCATGGCTGCCCGCGGAGACGCTCCTCCACCCGGAGATCGCCCGGGGTCCCGCGCCCGCGCAGCCGTCGCCGGAGCGGGTGGAGGTGGCCCACGTGGCCGCGCACGCCGTCCGTCACCTGGCGTTCCTGCTGGCCGAGGACCCTATCGTCCGGCGGACGCTGCTGAGGCGTCCGGAGACGGCTCCGGCGCTGGACGCGTGGGCCCGGAGCGCGCGATCCGCCGCCCCAGCTCCTGCATGGGCCGTTCCAGGAAGCGGTACGTGACCGCGCTCAGCAGCACCACCAAGGTCAGCGCCAGCGCGGTCATGGCCAGCTGGTAGGGCAGCGGCTCGGCGCGCAGGTCGCCGGAGACGTAGGTGAAGTAGCGCAGCAGCGGATGGTGCACGAGGTAGAGCGAGTAGCTGATGAGCCCGAGCCAGACGAGCACCCGGGGCACCCGCCGCCCGCGCATCGCCATGCCCGCCGCGAACGTGACGGCGACCAGCACGAGCGTGGTGATCCAGATGTCGGGCTGCACCCACCACCAGCCGGCCGTGATCGCCCAGAACGGCACGCAGGCGACCACCGCCAGCGTGACCGCCACCGGCCAGAGCCGGCCTTCGCCCCGTTCCCAGCGGTAGATCGCGGTCCCGGCGTACATCAGCGCCAGGATCGCCAGGCCCACCCACGGCACCCGGCTGCCCAGCACCAGCAGGGTCAGCGCCATCAAGCCCAGCACGGCCGCCGCCGTCCGCCGGAACCGGCCGCTGATCAGGCAGTAGAGCCCGGCGGCGAACACCGCGCACGACACGTACGCGAGCCAGCCGCCGGTCAGCACCCCCTGGCTCATGAGCACGCCGCTCGCCATCGCCCCGGCCGCGAACAGGATGGCCAGCACCCCGCTGCGGTGGTGGGATCGCGCCAGGAACAGCGCGGTGACCATGAGGTAGAAGACCATCTCGTACGAGAGCGTCCACATGGTGTCGGCGACCCCGGCGACGCCTACGACGTCGAGCAGCATGGTGGCGTGCCCGGCGACCGAGGCCCAGTCGCGTTCGACGGCCTCGCGGACCGGCACCCACCAGTGCAGTGCCACCACCAGCAGGCCGACGGCGAGGTAGAGCGGGTAGAGGCGGAACAGCCGGCTGATCCAGAAGGACCGCACGTCGCCGTGCCGCTCCAGCGATGCCGGGATGATGTAGCCGCTGACCAGGAAGAACACGAAGATCCCGTACACCCCGAGATGGAACCACTGCGGGCGGACCGAGGGGAGGAACCACGGGGTCATGTGCTCGGCGACGACGGCCATCGCGCCGAGGCCACGCAGGGCGTCGAGCCAGGCGAGGCGTGGCTGGGCGGGAGCGGACACCCGCCCAAACCTACCCCGGGTGACCGGAGAAATACCACGAGATCGCCAACAACCCGGCTTTTCCTCCGAAAACCCCGAGGTCAGACGCGGGCCGCCAGGACGGACACGACGTCCACGATACGCACGGCGCGCTCCAGCTCGGCGCGGTGGAACCCGGGCCCGTCGACCCGGGCGACGAGCAGGTGCAGCTTGTGGGCGGTCATCGGCAGGAGCATGAGCCGGACCTTCTCGCTCTCCAGCGTGGCGGCGCGCGGCGGCGGCTCCGGCAGGTCGACCAGCGGGGGCGCGGCGATGGAGCTGTGCAGGACGGCGCCGTCGGCGTAGGCCACGGACCATTCGGCGCCGCAGAGCCCGGGCAGCGCGTCCACCAGGGTGGCGAGGCAGCGCGACGGCTCGGAGGCCACGTGCATGAGCAGGTCGTAATCGGGGCTGGAGCCGGGGACCTCGCGGGTGGGCCAGACGCCTTCCACCCGCACGCCGGGCACGGCGGCGAAGCGCTCGCGCACCTCCTCCACGCCCGAAGGGCCCGGCCAGGCGACGGTGAAGTCGTCCACGGCCCGGCCCATGCCGCGTTCGAGCACCGTGACCTGGTGGATGTCGGCCCCGAGCGTCCCCAGCACCTTGGCGACCTGGCCGAGCCCGCCCGGGCGGTCCGGCAGCGACACCCTCAGTCGCAGCAGCATCGCCCCTCCCTTTTCCGAGGCTTTTCACAGTGCCGTGGGAAGGTTTCAGGCACGTTCCACACATATGTCACGCATGCGGCCAGCCTTGCCTAATCTCAGCATGCAGCGTCTCTTACGGCCAGAGCCCCAAGAAGCAGGCAAGAGTCCTCTCGGTTTCGCCAACCCGCCGCGAGAGGACGACACGGCCGGAATGCGACCGGATCGACACCACCTCATGTTCTCGGATAGGTAATCATTGATCTCGGTCACGAGGGTGGCCTCGGAACGGTTTGCAGGAAGCGCGGTGCGGTGAGGCGCAGCAGAGGATGGCCTGGGTGGCTCCATGTCGGGGTGCTGGAGCACAGGCTGACGAGGATGTGGGAGCCGGGGACGTTACCGCCTCCGGAGTCGCTCGTCGCCGTCATGACGCTCGCGGCGGTGCCGCGGGCGCTCGGCGCCCGGCTGGCCGAACATCTGGACGGAGGCCTGGTGGTGGGGCCCGGCTCGGTGCCCGACCTGCCGGCCTTCGAGAAGCTGCGCGCGATCCCGCTGCCGCAGCAGGAGGGCACGTGGGAGCGGAGCGCGGGCGTCTACGACCCGGTGCTGCGCCGCATCGCGGTGGGCAGCGTGCCGTCGCCGTCGGTGAACGTGTGCGGTCACGAGCTGGGGCACGCCATCGACCACTCCGACGGCCGGCCCTCGGCCGACCGCTGGTGGACGTTCATGCACGCGCTGCGCCGCTCCCGGCTGGAGTCCCCGTACCGGCAGGACGTGTCGGAACTGTTCGCGGAGAGCTTCGCCTGCGTGCTGACCCGCCGCACGGGCCGGCTGATCAGCCTGCTGGGCGGCGACGAGCCCGCCGCCCGCCAGGTCTACGACTGGATGTCGAGCCGCTACGGCATCGGCTGACGGCCTACTGGTAGGCGCCCGCGTGCCGGGTGGAGGACGGCAGCGGCTTGCCGGTGAAGTCCCTGGCCAGCTCGCGCCCGCCGAACCAGGAGTCGTCCAGGCGGACCGCGCGGCCCCGGGCCGGCGACGAGGGCGCCAGGCGCAGGTCGCGGCGCGAGACGAAGCGCGGGTCGGCCACCACCGAGCCGGGGCCGAGCTTGATCTTGACCGAGCGCGCCTGGTAGACGCTGGCCGCCTCGTCGGCGCCCTTGCCGTCCTCGTAGCCCGCCTCGCCGCCGACGACGATGACGTTGTTGCGCAGCCTCAGGATCGACGGGGAGCAGCCGTCGTGGCAGGACCAGCCGATGGTGTGGCGGGCCGGCATGTAGACGGAGTTGTGCGCGACCCTGGTGCCCTTGACGGGGCCGACGACGTGCCGGGGGCCGCGGGTGACGAGGAAGGAGCCGCTCTTCAGCGTGGAGGTGACGACGTTGAAGGCGAAGATGTTGCCGGTGGCCGTGTCGCCCTTCTTCGCGCCGAGCTCGCTGAAGGTGTTGTTGTCGTGGGCCCGGTTGTGGGTGATCCGGTTGCGGTTGCCGCCGAAGATCTCGATGGCGGCGCCGTCGACGCCGTAGTCGTAGCTCTTGGCGTGGCTGCCGGTGATGGTGTTGCGGGTGACGAGGTTGTCGTCGCCGTTGAGCAGGATGCCGAAGGCGCCGGAGTCGTTGTCGCCGCCCTTGTCGTTGACGCTCATCCGGTTGTTGTCGGTGAACCGGCTGTCGCGGATCGTGTTGCGGGAGGCGGCCGGGGTGACGGAGACGCCGGCCACGTTGCGGTCGGCCTCCACCCCGGACAGCACGTTGTGCCTGCCCTTGATCTCGAACCCGGCCCACGGGCAGCCGGAGGCGCGCAGGCCGCTGATGTGCCAGTGGTCGCCCTCGACGACGACGCAGGAAGCGGTCCGCCCGCTGATCCTGGGCAGCGCGCCCTTGCCGTACGCCTTGACGGTGATCGGCGAGGCGGCGGTGCCGCGGGCGCTCAGCGTGAGCGGCCCGCGGAAGGAGCCGCCGCGCTTGACGGCGACGGTGTCGCCGGGCCGGAGCTCGGCGGCGTTGACGGGTTCGAGCGTGCGCCAGGCCCGGTCGGGGGCGGTGCCGTCGGCCGCGTCGTCACCCTCCTTGGAGTCCACGTAGTAGGTGGTCCCGGTCCGCGCGGCCGCTTCGGCGGGCAGCGCGGGCAGGGCCAGGGCGGGCAGGAGCGAGGCCAGGACGGCGGCGGACGGCAACCTCATCGAGCACACCACTAACTCGTCGCACATTGGAGGGGGCCGCCCCAAGCTAGCGCTACGAACCGGCCAGCCGCCATACGGACAGCGACGGGCCGTCACTTGTTGATGCATTCATGACCTCGCCGTGACCCACGGGCTCGGCTCCGGCCGGGAGGGCCGGCGTGCTGCCGGGTGCCCGCCGGGCTACCACGATCAGCGTCTCCTCGTACGTCTCACGGGCGAACACCAGGCAGTCGGCGTCTGCGTGCAGCCAGCGCAGCCCGCCGTGGCGCAGCGCGGGCTCGCGGCGGCGCAGCCCGAGCAGGCCGCGGTAGGCCGCGAGGGTGGCGAGGTCCTGGTCGGCGGGCCGGTTCCAGGGCATCGGGGTGCGGGAGTGCTCGCCGTTGACGCCGGTCAGGCCGAACTCGCTGCCGGCGAAGACCATCGGCGTGCCGGGCAGGGTCGCCTGCAGCCCGAGCGCCACCAGGTGGCGCTCGCGCGAGCCGGTGACGGTCCGGATCCGCGGCGTGTCGTGCGAGTCGAGCAGCTGCCAGGAGTGTACGAGCGAGCGCCACGACATGTGTGCGGCGAAGGCGCGCAGCGTGGCCAGGACGGCGTGGCCGTCGCGGCGGGGCACGGTGCCCGGCACGCCGAGGAAGTGGTCCAGATCGAGGTCGTCGCCGCGCAGCCAGGACCAGACGGGCCGGGTGAAGCCCGCGTAGTTCATCGTGCCGTGCCAGCCGTCGCGGTCCAGGTCTGCGGTGGCGTCGTGGTTGTGCTCGGCGACGAACGCGGCCCCGGGCGGCAGGGCGCGGCGCAGCAGCGCGGCGACCTCGTGGTTGAAGTCGTCGGCGCCGGAGCGGCCGGTCATGTTGGCCACGTCCACCCGCCAGCCGTCGAACGGCCCGATCCAGCGGGTGAGCACCTCCCGCATGCGGTCCCGGACGAGCTCGCTGCCCCAGTTGAGCTTGGGCAGCGACTTGACGCCCCACCAGGACTCGTAGTCGCCGGTCTCCGGGTCGAAGTAGTACATGGCGCGTTCGGGGGCGTGCACGTCGGTGACGGCGGCGGTGAACCAGGCGTGGGTGTCGCCGGTGTGGTTGGCGGTGATGTCGCCGAGCAGCCGCATGCCCCGCCCGTGCAGCGCGGCGGCCAGCCGCCGCAGGGCGGCGTCGCCGCCGAGCAGCGGGTCGATGTGATCGAAGGTGGCGGCGTCGTAGCGGTGGTTGGAGCGGGCGGGGAAGATCGGGGTGAGGTAGACGGTGTCGGCGCCGAGGCTCTCGATGTGGTCGAGGTGGCGGACGACGCCGTCGAGGTCGCCGCCGTAGAACTGCTCGGCGGTGCCGGGACCGCTGGGGATGACCGGGTCGCGGTCCCAGTCGCGGGGCAGCGCCCAGTCCGGCAGGTCGGGCATGGGGCCGGAGCGGGCGAACCGGTCGGGGAAGATCTGGTAGACGATCGAGTCGGCCATCCACGCCGGGGGCGGTTCGTGGCAGACGAGGCGGAAGTCCGCCGAGTCGGGCAGGTCGTGGGGGAAGAGCCCGGCGGCGTTCAGCCACGCCTGGCCGCCGGTGGTCTCCAGGAGGAAACGGTACGGGGTCACCGGGTTCACCGGTGTCACCTCGGCCCGCCACCAGTCGTCGGTCGCCCCGTACCCGCCGATCGCCCGGCCGGACCTGGCGGTGTCGGGCACGGCGCGGGCGTAGCGCGGCTCGCCGTCGTGGACGGTGCGCACGTGCACGGCGGTCACCCCGGCGGCGCGCGGGGCGCGCAGCCAGAGCGTCACCGGTTCGCCGGGCTCCGGCGCCAGGGTGGAGACGTACAGTGCCGAGCCGTCGTGATGCGGCTGGTCCAGGAAAAGCACGAGGTCACCCCTTGACGGCGCCGGAGGTCAGTCCGGACACGATGTACTTCTGCAGCCAGAGGAAGACGCTGACGGTGGGGATCGCGGTGAGCAGCGTGGCGGCGGCGAACATGCCGAAGTTCTCGTTGCGCCGGTCCCCCGCGATCATCCCGTACATGCCGACGGCGAGCGTCTTGCTCTCCGGGTCGCGCAGGAACACGTTGGCCATGAGGAACTCGCTCATCGTGGTGATGAACGCCAGCAGCGCGGTGACCGCGAGGATCGGCGTGACCAGCGGCATGATGATCCGCCAGAAGACCTGCGCGTGCGTGGCGCCGTCCACGGTCGCGGCCTCGTCCAGCTCCTTGGGCACGGTGTCCAGGAAGCCCTTCATCAGCCAGGTGTTCACGCCCAGCGCGCCGCCCAGGTAGAGCAGCATGAGCCCCCACACGGTGTCGAAGCCGAACGCCGGGTACAGCTCGGTCACCTCCGTGAAGATCATGAAGATCGTCACGATGGCCAGGAACTGCGGGAACATCTGGATGAGCAGCAGCGCCAGCAGCCCCACCCGGCGCCCGGCGAAGCGCATCCGGCTGAAGGCGTAGGCGGCGAACATCGACAGCAGCAGGCTGGCGAAGGACGACAGCAGCGCGATGAACACCGAGTTGAAGAACCACCGCCCGAACGGGTAGACGTCCGAGGTCAGCAGCTCGCCGAAGTTGGTGAAGCTGGCGCCGGTCGGCAGCAGCTCGGTGGAGGCGAGGGTGCCCAGCGGGTTGATCGCCGCGGAGACGACGAACAGGATGGGGAAGATCGCGAACGCGCACACGACGAGCACGAACGCGTGCCTGAACGCCAGCTTCACGCGTACACCTCCTCCTGCTTGCGGGTGCGGCGGAACGCCACGGCCGAGACGATCGCCACGATGGCGAAGATGAACACCGAGATCGCGGCCGCGAACCCGAACTGCGCGCCGCCGGTGCCGAAGGCCAGCCTGAACGTGTAGGTGATGAGCAGGTCCGTACCCCCCACCTGCGGGTTCTCCGCCGGGAACGGCCCGCCCTCGGTGGTGAGCTGGATGGCGTTGAAGTTGTTGAAGTTGAACGCGAACGACGAGATGAGCAGCGGCGTCAGCGCCACCAGCAGCAACGGCAGCGTCACCTGCCGGAACGCCTTCCACGGGGTGGCCCCGTCGATGGCGGCGGCCTCGGTCAGCTCGCGCGGGATCGCCTGCAGCGCCCCGGTCGTGACCAGGAACATGTACGGGAAGCCCAGCCAGAGGTTGACCAGGACGACGGCGAGCCGGGCGGTGGTCACCCCGCCGAGCCAGTCCACGTCCAGCCCGAGCATCTGGTTGATCAGCCCGAAGTCGCGGTTGAACATGTCCCGCCAGACCAGCAGCATCGCGAACGACGGCATCGCGTACGGCAGGATGAGCGCGATCCGGTACACCTTGGTGCCGCGCATCCGCGGATGGTGCAGGGCGAGCGCGACGGCCATGCCGAGCGCGAACGTCCCGGCGACGGAGGCGAGCGCGAAGACGCTGTTCCAGGCGAACACGCCGAGGAAGTAGCCGGAGATCGTGGGGTTGGTCAGCACCCTGGCGAAGTTGTCGAAGCCGACGTTGACCTGCCAGCCCTGGGCGAGCCGGTCGCCGGCGGCGTTGACGAAGTAGCCGCGCGACTCGTCGGCGCGCCACGGCCCGCCCTCGCCCTGCAGGCAGTCGCAGCCCGCCTCGTAGGCGAGCGCGGCCCGGCCCTCGAAGGCGCGGCTGAGCCCGCTGGCCTTGATCGCCCCGGCGTCGGTGGGGACGGCGAGCGCGGCGATCTCGTCGGCGCGGGCGGCGGCCTCCGGCGCGGTCAGCACGGTGACGCCGGGCGCGCGCAGCACCTTGCCGGTGACGCCGACCTCGGCGCCGGTCAGCGGCGACAGCCCGGCGGCGTCGCCGAGCGAGACCTGCTTGGTGTCCGGGTCGACGAGCAGGAAGACCAGGTCGGAGCCGCGCATCGCGGTGGTGAGCTGGTATTCGGGCGAGCCGGGGGCCTGCCGCACGGAGCCGCGCTCGATGGCGGCGATGGCGGCCGCCTTGTCGCCGCGGTGGCCGTCGCCGAAGTTGGTGAAGGCGGTGGTCACCGTGTAGAGCACCGGGAACACCTGGAAGGCGAGGAGGAAGACGGTGCCGGGGATGAGGTACTTGGCCGGGACGTACCTCCGGGTGAGGTAGAGGTAGCCGATGACGGCGGTGGCGCCGAACAGCACGCCCAGCCCGATCCAGGACCGGGTGGCGATCAGCGGCGGCGCGGCGTAGAGCAGGATCGCGGCGGCGACGGCCAGCACCGCGATCCTGCTCACCACGAAGGCGGTGGTGATGGTGCGGCGGGGCCGCGGAGCCCGGCGGGTCTCCGCGGCCTCGCGCGGGTCGGGCGTCATGGGTTCAGTTCTTGAGCGAGCCGTCGATGGTCTTCTGCGCGGCGGCGGCCGCCTTGGCGGCGTCCCCGCCCTTCACGATGGCCGCCTCGGCGATGCCGAACGGATCCCAGACGGCCTGCATCTCGGGGATGGCGGGCATGGGCATGCCTTCCTTGCCGGCCTCCATGAACTTGCCGGCGTCGGCGTCGGCCGCCTTGACCTCCTCCAGGGCCTCGGTCAGCGCCGGGGGCCGGGGGTCGGCCTCGTACAGCGCCTTGGCGACGTCCTTGTTGGTCACGTAGTTGGTGACGAACTCCTGGGCGAGCGTCTTGTTCTGGCCCTTGGCGGCGACGAAGAACGACTGGACGCCGACGAACGGGGTGGCCGGGTCGCCGCCCTCGAAGGTCGGGACGGGCGTGATGTCGTAGCCGAAGCCGCCCTTCCTGACGTCGCCCATCGCCCACGGGCCGGAGATGAGGTACGCGCACTTCTGGCCGGCGAAGCTGGAGATGTAGTTCTCGTTGGTGATCGAGGTCTTGAGCGCGCCGTCGCCCTTCTCGCCGAGGTCGCGCAGCTTGCCGAAGGCCTTGACGGAGCCTTCGGAGCCGACCAGGACCTGCTTGGGGTCGGGGTCGCCGGCCGGGGTGGCGCCGAACAGCTTGCCGCCGCCCGCGGCGAACAGCGGGTAGACGTGGAAGGCGTCGCCCTTCTGCCCGACGGGCAGGCAGAGGATCTCCTGGACCTTGCCGTCGTCCTTGAGCTTCTTGCCGGTGGCCACCATCTCCTCGATGGTGGCGGGGGCGTCGGGGGCCAGGTCGGTGTTGCGGATGAGCGCGATGTTCTCGACCGCGTACGGGGCGCCGTAGATCTGGCCGTCGAAGGTGACCGCCTTGATGGCGACGTCGGAGAACGCGGCCTTCTGCTCCTCGGTCAGGCTGACCGGCTCGATGGCGCCGTTCTGCACCAGGTTGCCGATCCAGTCGTGCGCGCCGATCATAACGTCGGGGCCGCTGCCCTGCTGGGAGGCGGTGAGGAAGGTCTGCTGGTTGTCCTTGCTGATCTCCTTCACCTCGACGGTCACGCCGTTCTCGGTGCCGAACTGGTCGGCGAAGGGTGCCAGGGCCTTGACCCGGTTGGGGTCGGCCCAGATGACGAGCTTGCCCGAGGCGGGAGCGGCCGAGGCGGACTCGCTCGGAGCCGCGGAGGGGGCGGCGGCGGGGTCGGACCCGCCGCAGGCGGTGAGAGCCAGCGTCGTGAGAGCGGCCACCCCCAGAGCTCGCTTCCTCATGAGACCTCCCGAAAGATTCATGGAATCGCCGCTTTCACGGCATTTGCTTCCGGGACGTTAGCCGCATTTTGCAAAATTTGGAAGATCTTGCAAGAGAGCGTTACCCGATCCACACCGGCCAGAGCGCCCTTTCGGGCCTACCTCCAGCACGGGAGCGGTCTGCAACTTTCCGCAAGCTTGCACCGGCTCCGGCCGGCGGCGGGCCCGAGCTCAGCCCGATAATCCCTCTATTGCCGCAGTTCGGGAAGGTTCTTTCCCTGGCGCGGCAGTTGCCCAAGCGTGCGGTGGGTAGCGTCGATAGGTGCGATTGTGGGCCCGCTCCCTGCGGGGACGCGTCACCATCATCGCCACGGTCGTGGCCGCGCTCGTGCTCATTCCCGTGGCGATCTCCAGTGTGCTCGTCGGCCGGCACCTGCTGGCACGGTCCGCCTGGGACTCCACCGGGGACACGGCGGGCCGCGTCGCCGCACTGGCCCGCGACGGACGGCTGAGCCCCGACGGCCGGCTGCCCGTGTTCGACAGCGACGTCGACTTCGTCCAGCTGGTCGCGCCGGACGGGCGGATCCTGGCGACGAGCGACGCGGCCAGGCACCTGCCGCGGCTGAGCCACGTACGGCCCCAGGTGAGCGGCCGCCCCGTCGACGTCACGAACTGCCTGCCGGACGACACCTGTTTCTACGTCACCGCGATGCGGGCCGGCCCGAACGCCGGCTCGCCGATCGTCTACGCGGCCCGGCAGCCTCCGGCGATGATCGCCGGCCGGGTCCTGGAGATCAACGCGGCGGTCCAGGTCAGCCTGATCCTCGCGCTCACCGCCTGGGCGACCTGGGTGGTCACCGGCACGGCCCTGCGGCCGGTGGCGCGGCTCCGCCGTGAGCTGGACGACATCACCTCCCGGGACGTGAGCCGCCGGGTGACCCAGCCGCCGGGCGACGACGAGGTGGCGCAGCTCGCCCGCTCGGTCAACGGCACCCTGGCCCGCCTGGAGCGCTCCGGGGTGCAGCAGCGCCAGTTCGCCTCCGACGCCTCGCACGAGCTGCGCACCCCCGTCGCCGGGCTGCGCGCCCAGCTGGAGAGCGCCCAGCTCTACCCGGACGACACCGACGTGCGGACGCTGGTGAAGTCGGCGCTGCGCGACACCGACCGGCTGGAGGCCATCATCGCCGACCTGCTCCTGCTGGCCAGGATCGGCTCCGACGCGGACGGCCCCCGCGAGCGGCTGGACCTGGCCGGGCTGGTCCGCCAGGAGCTCGCCTCCCGCACGGACCGCATCCCGGTACGGACCGAGCTCGCCGAGGACGTCACCGTGGACGGGGTCCAGTTCCAGCTGTCCAGGCTGCTGGGCAACCTGCTGGACAACGCCCAGCGGCACGCCGAGAGCCAGGTGACGGTCGAGGTGTCGCGACAGGACGGCCAGGCGGTGCTGGCGGTGGAGAACGACGGCGCGCCGATCGCCGTGGCGGACCGCAAGCGCATCTTCGAGCGGTTCACCCGGCTCGACGCCGCCCGCAGCCGCGACGCCGGCGGCACCGGGCTGGGCCTGGCGATCGCCCGCGACGTGGCGCTGGCGCACGGCGGCCAGATCCGGGTCGAGGACAGCACCTACGGCGACTCCCAGGGCGCCCGTTTCGTGCTGCGCCTGCCGGCCGCCCCGGAACGTTAAGCACGGGGACGCTGCCAGTTCAACCGGTGCCTCTAGCTTCTGGGTGCATCCCGGAAGGCACAGAGGAGACACGTTGCGAGTCCTGGCCGTAGTTCCCGCCCGTGGAGGTTCGGCGGGCGTCCCACTGAAGAACCTCGCCCCGGTCGGGGGCGTCCCGCTCGTGGCCCGCGCGGTGCGCGCCTGCCTCCGTGCCGAGCCGGTGGACGAGGTGGTGGTGAGCACCGACCACGCGGGCATCGCCGAGGCCTCCCGGCGGGCTGGCGCGCGCGTGGTGGAGCGGCCGGCCGAGCTGAGCGGCGCCACGGCCTCCAGCGAGTCCGCGGTGCTGCACGCGCTCGACTCGCTGGACGAGGATCCCGTGGTCGTGGTGCTGGTGCAGTGCACGAGCGCGTTCATCGACCCCGCCGACCTGTCGGCGGCGGTGCGCCGGGTGCTCGACGGCGAGGCGGACTCGGTCTTCTCCGGTACGCCCACGCACGAGTTCCTGTGGACCCCGGCCGGCGCGGGCGTCAACCACGACCCGGCCTCCCGCCCGCGCAGGCAGGACATGGAGCCGCAGTTCCGCGAGACCGGCGCCTTCTACGCGATGCGCACCGCGGGCTTCCGCGAGCACGGCCACCGCTTCTTCGGCCAGGTCGCCGTGCAGGAGGTGCCCGCCCGGCACGCGGTCGAGGTGGACACCCCCGAGGACCTGGAGATCGCGCGGGCGCTGGCCCCGTTCGCGGACGCGCCCGAGCCGATCGACGTGGACGCCGTCATCACCGACTTCGACGGCGTGCACACCGACGACCGCGCCTACGTCGACTCCGAGGGCCGCGAGATGGTGCTGGTGAGCCGCTCGGACGGGATGGGCGTGTCGCTGCTGCGCCGCGCCGGGGTCAAGGTGCTGGTCATGTCGACCGAGCACAACCCGGTGGTGGCCGCCCGGGCGCGCAAGCTGGGCGTGCCGGTGCTGCAGGGCCTGACCGACAAGCGGACCGTGCTGCGCGACTGGCTCGCCATCGAGAAGCTCGACCCGGCCCGGGTGGCGTACGTGGGCAACGACGTCAACGACCTGGGCCCGATGGCCGAGGTGGGCTGGCCGGTCACGGTGCCGGACGCCCACCCGCGGGTGCGGGCGGTGGCCCGGGTGGTGCTGAGCAGGCCGGGCGGCGACGGCGCGGTGCGCGAGCTCTGCGACCGGGTGATCGCGGCCCGCCCGGTGACCGAGGAGCCCGCCCCGGCCGCGCCGCCGCGGCTCAGGTTCCGCCCGGTGGCCATCGGGGACGTGCTGGTCGGCGACGGCGAGCCGGTGTACGTGATCGGCGAGATCGGCATCAACCACAACGGCGACCTCGACATCGCCCGCCGCCTCATCGACGTCGCCGCCGACGCCGGCTGCCAGGCGGTGAAGTTCCAGAAGCGCACCCCGGCCATCTGCGTGCCCGAGGCGCAGAAGGGGCAGATCCGGCAGACGCCGTGGGGCGAGATGACGTACCTGGAGTACAAGGAGCGCACCGAGTTCGGCCGCGACGAGTACCGGCAGATCGCCAAGTACTGCGACGAGCGCGGCCTGCACTGGTTCGCCTCGCCGTGGGACGTGCCGTCGGTGGAGTTCCTGGAGGAGATGGACGTCCTGGCGCACAAGGTCGCCTCGGCCGGCGTCGCCGACCACGAGCTGCTGCGCGCGCTCGCCGCCACCGGCAAGCCCGTCATCCTGTCGACCGGGATGTCCACGCTGCAGGAGATCGACCGGGCGGTGGAGATCCTCGGCACCGACAAGCTGATCATGATGCACGCGACGTCCACGTACCCGCTGCCTCCCGAGGAGGCCAACCTGCGGACGATCATCACGCTCAAGGAGCGGTACGGGGTCCCGGTCGGCTACTCGGGGCACGAGCGGGGCCTGCAGATCTCGCTGGCCGCGGTCACGCTGGGCGCGGTCTGCGTGGAGCGGCACATCACGCTCGACCGCACCATGTGGGGCTCCGACCACGCCGCCTCGCTGGAGCCGTCCGGGCTGGAGCACCTGGTGCGCGACATCCGGATCATCGAGCAGGCGATGGGCGACGGCGTCAAGCGGGTCTTCCCCGGCGAGGAGGCGCCCAAGGCGCGGCTGCGCCGGATCACCGTCTGACCCCGGTGGCCGTCCTCTCGGTCATCGTGCCGGTCCGCGACGGCGAGCGCTTCGTCGCCGACGCGCTCGCCTCGCTGACCCGCAACTTCCGGCCCGGCTTCGAGTTCATCGTGGTCGACGACGGGTCGGCGGACGACACCGCCGCCGTCGTCGAGGACTTCCGCGCCGACCTGCCCGGGCTCGCCGTGATCCGCAACCCCGAGCCGCTGGGGCTGGCGGACGCGCGCAACACCGGGCTGGAGGCGGCCTCCGGCCGGTACGTCACGTTCCTGGACGGCGACGACTGGCTGGCCCCCGGCTACCTGGCGCGGCTCGTCGCGGCCGTCGACGGGCTCGGCTGCGACTTCGTACGCACCGACCACGTCCAGGTCGAGGGCCGCAAGCGGGTCGTGCACCGAGCCCCCGCGGCGCAGCGGGGCGCGGTGCTCGACCCGCGCGAGGCGATCCTGCCCGCGGGCGTGCGGACCATGGTCGACTACCCGTACGCGTGGGCGGGCGTCTACCGGCGGTCCCTGGGCGACCTGCTGCGGTTCCCGGCCGGGCTGCACACCGCCGAGGACCGGCCGTGGATCTGGCGGCTGCACCGGGAGGCGGTGACGTTCGCGGCGGTGCCGCTGGCGGGCGTCTTCTACCGGCGGCAGGTGCCCGGCTCGCTCACGCAGGTGGGCGACGAGCGGCAGCTGCACTTCTTCGACGCCTTCGAGCTGGTCATGAAGGACCTGGAGGCGGCGTACCTGCCGAAGGCGGTGCGCAACTTCTGCGCCCTGCTCGGCCACCACCTGGAGCTGGCCGGCCGGTTCCCGCCGGAGCTGCGGGAGCGGTTCACCGGGCGGGCCGCCGGCATGCTCGGCGCGCTGCCGCCGGACCTGGTGGCGGAGGCGGTGGCGTCGATGCCCGCCGAGCGCGCCGCCCTGCTCGCCGACGTGCTGCCGGGACTGCCCCTCGCGGAGGACGCGTGACGACGATCTTCTACTCCTCGACGCTCTTCGGCGCGCTGTCGCTGGCGGCGGGCATCGACGCGGGCCTGTTCCGGGACGGCCGCCGGATCCTGCTGGTGTCGTCGAACACGGCGATCCCCGAGGTCTCCACCCCGCTGGAGGCCACCCCCGGCTTCGCCGCGATCGCCTCCCGGTTCGACGAGGTGCGCTCCTGGAACGAGCTGATCGCCCCGCTGCACCCGTCGGACTGGCGGCCCCGCGCCGTCGAGGTGCCGATGCTGGAGCGGCTGGTCCGCACCCATCTGAGGCTGGACGTGGCCGACGAGCTGGTGCTGGAGTCGGTCGCGGTCCCGCCCGCCCGGACGATCGCCGCGCTCATCCGCGACTGCCCGATCACCGTCTACGCCGACGGGCTGATGAGCTACGGGCCGACCCGCGACCCGCTGCCCGCCGAGATCCACCGCCGCGTCACCCGGCTGCTCCACCCGGACCTGGTGCCGGGGCTGACGCCGCTGCCGCTGAGCGAGTACGGGGTGCCCGCCGCGACGCTGCCGGAGGAGCCGTTCCTGGCGGCGGTGCGCGAGATGGCCGTGACCGCGCCCGCGGTCGCGAGCGGGCAGGCGATGATCCTCGGCCAGTACCTGTCGGCGCTCGGCATCCTCACCCCTGAGGAGGAGACCGGGCTGCACGAGGCGATGCTGCGCGCGCTGGCCCTGCGCGGCTGCACCAGCGTGCTGTTCAAGCCGCACCCGGCGGCCGGGCGCGGGCACGCCCGGCTGCTGCGCGCCGCCGCCGAACGGCTCGGCGTCCACCTGACAGTGGCCGGTGAGAGCGTGCCCGCCGAGGTCTGCTTCGCCACCCTCCGGCCCGAGCTGGTCGTGGGCTGCTTCTCCACCGCGCTGATGACGGCGCGGCGCCACTACGGGCTGCGCGCCGCCTCCCACGGCACCGGGCTCGTCCTGGAACGGCTCACTCCGTACGAGAACAGCAACCGCATCCCGGTCACCATCGTGGACGCCCTGCTCCCCCGGCTGTCGGCGGACGGCATCATCGACGACCCGCCCCCGGTGGACCTGCCCTCACTGGTCCGCGCCGTCGGCTACTGCATGCAGGCCGGCTCCTACCCGGACCTGCGCCCGGACGGCTTCGCCTTCGACCCCCGCTACTTCAAACGCCGCCGCCTGGAAGCCCTGGGCCTCGCCGAGAAGCCGGACACACCCCCGCCACCCCCGCGAAGCGCCCTGGACCGCCTCCGCAGACGCCTCCGCACCCCCCGCTAGCCCCGCCTTCACCTGGGAGAAGCCGCAAGCCTCCAGCAGGCGGGGAGGTGCGGTCAGCCTGGCGGGTGGTGCGTCAGATGAGGACCTTGAGGTAGCGGCGGACGCGGCGCTTGGCGCGGTAGCCGGCTCGCAGCATGTTCGGCGGCACCTCGACGCGGAGCCGGGCGCGGCGGCGGGCGGCGGCGTGCTCGGGGCCGTCCAGGAGGGATCTGGCGGGGACCCGGGGCCGGGAGACGACCAGGCCGGTGAGCAGGCCGGTCCAGTCGCCGCGCTCGTCGGGGTGGAAGTAGTTGGCGGCGCACCAGCGGGGCTCGGCCTGCCGGAAGTCGCCCGCGGCCAGGTCGTCGAGGGTGCCCAGCAGGCCGCTGTCCTCGAACACCAGGTTGATCATCTCCGCGTTGACCCCGAAGTCGCTCAGCACCAGCGACGGCACGCCCATCGCGATGGCCTCCAGCGCCGCCGTGGAGCTGACGGTGACGAACCCGGCCGCGCGGGAGAGCTGGTCCTGCATGGAGCCCGCGGCGAACCGCAGCCGGCCCGGCTCGCCCAGCTCGCGCCAGAGCCTCTGGTAGTGGTGCCGCTCGCGGTGGGTCTGCCGCTCGCCCTCCAGCGCGCGCAGCTTCACCACCACGTCCAGCCCGGGACGGCGGGCGGCCAGCTCGGCCAGCGCGAGCAGGATCCGCTCCCGCTCCTCGCGCGCCTTGGGCACCTTGGCCTGGGTGGCGAACACCACCCGGTCGCCGCCGAGGCGTTCCTGCCGGGGCCGCAGGAACGGCAGCCGGGCCAGCCCGACCGCCCCTCCCCCGCCGAGCCGGGCCGCGATCGCCCCGAACTCGGCCACCTCGCGCTCGCTGTGCACCACGAACAGGTCGCACCCGCTGCGGTACAGCCACGCCTTCTCCGTGGCGGGCACCGAGATGCCGGGCAGCCCGGTGGCGAACACCGGCCGCGGGCGCAGCCCGTCCAGCACGCCGGAGACCAGCACGTCCACGACCGGCCCGGTGCAGGCGGCCAGGATCACGTCGGGCCGGGACCGTTCCGCCAGGCGGCGCAGCGCCCGCGCGGTCACCACCGGCGGCGCGGCCCGCCCGGAGACGGCGGCGGCGATCTGCTCGGCCGACGGCGCGATCGGGGTGCGCACCACCACCAGCTCGGTGTCGCAGCCCTCCGGCAGGTCCTGGAGCAGGCAGGCCGCCCATTTCAGGTACGAGTCGGAGTCGGCCACCGCCAGGACTCTCAACCGGTCACACTCCTGTCAGATGCGTGCGCAGCGCGGGGGCCGCCCTGCTGGTCCACCAGTCGTCGGGCACCTCGACCGGCTCCACCGCCACGCCGCGCGGGCCGAGCAGCACCCGCAGCGAGGAGATCGCGGTGGACGGCAGGCTGACCACCCGCTGGCCCGGGTCGAGCCCGCGCAGGGTCAGCTCGGCGGGCGCGCCGTGGTCGTGCACGGTGATGCCGGGCCGCTCGCGGATGATCGCGACGTCGACCGGGTCCTCCCGCCGGTGCGGGTAGTAGGCGAGCGGCTCCTCGGCCGCCAGCTCGGTCAGCCAGCGCAGGTAGCGTTCGCGGTGCACCAGCCCGTTGCGGACCAGCGAGGTGCCGAGCACGACCGTCCGCTCGGCCGGGCCCGCCTGCCGCTGCGGCTGGCCGCGCAGCCACGCGAAGTCGTGTCGTACGAGGTCGACCCCGGCGTCCCGGACGGCGCGCGCCAGATCGTCGGGGACCGGCAGCGCGGTGAAGACGGTCACCCCGCCGGCGCGCAGCCGGAGCGCGGCGGCCAGCCCGAGCGCGGTGCGCAGCGGGCCGGGCTCGGCGCGGGCCCGCAGCAGCGGCCGGTACGGTCCCGCGGCGAGCAGTTCCAGCAGCCGGAGCGTGGCCATGCCGTCGTCCACCACGACGACCCGGCCGGGGAAGCCGGTCAGCCAGCGCAGCTGCACCCGGCCCGAGAAGGCGTCGCCGACGGCGGCCGGGCGGCGCGGCAGGCGCTCGCTCGGCTCGGCCAGCTCCAGACCGGCGGGCAGGTCGAGGCGGCGCAGCTCGCGGCGGGTCGCCTTGAGCGCGCGCAGCCGCGCCCGCGGCACGATGGCCGTGGCCGGGCCGAGCAGCCCGGCGTGGTGGGCTTCGACGGCGCACAGCATCTGGAGCGGGGACTCCACCCAGGCCGACGCCTGTTTGACCACGTTTGTTCTCCCAGCCAGGTGATGGCCCGTTCACGACCGCTTCAAGCTAGCCCGGGAGGCTTAAGCCATGCGGAACGAGACGTGAACAATGGGAGGTATGAACACGCTACGGCTCTACAGAGACGGCGTCGAGATCCCGCAGCTCGGGCTGGGCGTCTGGCAGGTGCCCGACGACGAGGCGGAGCGGGCCGTGCGGACCGCGCTCGAAGCCGGATACCGGCACATCGACACGGCCACGCTCTACCGCAACGAGGAGGGCGTCGGCCGGGCCGTGCGCGCCTCCGGAGTCCCGCGCGAGAAGGTGTTCGTCACCACCAAGCTGTGGAACAGCGACCACGACCGGGTGGAGCAGGCCTTCGACGAGAGCCTGGCCAGGCTGGGCATGGACTACGTCGACCTCTACCTGATCCACTGGCCGGCGCCCAAGCAGAACCGGTACGTGCAGGCCTGGCGCGGGCTGGAGAAGATCTACAAGGACGGCCGGGCCCGCGCGATCGGCGTGTCCAACTTCACGGTGGCCACGCTCACCCGGCTCCTGGACGAGACCGACATCATCCCCTGCATCAACCAGATCGAGCTGCACCCGTGGTTCCAGCAGCACGAGCTGCGCGAGTTCCACGACAAGAACGGGATCCTCACCGAGGCGTGGAGCCCGCTCGGCTCCGGCAAGGGCCTGCTGGACGATCCGGCGCTCGCGGTGCTGGCGGAGAAGCACGGCCGCACGCCCGCGCAGATCGTGCTGCGCTGGCACATCCAGATCGGCAACGTGGTCATCCCGAAGTCGGTGACCCCGTCGCGGATCAGGGAGAACATCAACGTGTTCGACTTCATCCTGGACCACGAGGACATGGCCGCGATCGGGGCGATGAACGCCAACCGCCGCCTCGGCGCCGACCCCGACGAGCTGGGGTAATTGGCACATATATCGCTTTCGCGGATGAGTCTGTACGATCTTCCGCGTGCGTGACTTAGCCTGGGGCATCGCGGCGACCGGCGGCATCGCCCGGACGGTGGGCGCGGTGATCGCCGCCGAACCGGGGATGCGGGTGGCCGCGGTCGGCTCCCGCGACCTGGGCCGGGCCAAGGCGCTGGCCGCGACGCTCGGCGCCGGCTCCGCCCACGGCTCCTACGCCGAGCTCTGCGCCGACCCGGCGGTGGACGCCGTCTACGTCGCCACCCCGCACGCGCAGCACCTCGAGGTGGCCGAGGCGGCCATCGCGGCGGGCAAGGCGGTGCTCTGCGAGAAGCCGCTCGCCGCCACCGTGGCCGACGCCGAACGGATGGTCCGGCTGGCCCGCGAGGCCGGGGTCTTCCTGATGGAAGCGATGTGGACGCGGTTCAGCCCGCTGATCCGCATGCTGGCCGCCGATGAGCGGTTCGGGGAGATCCGCTCGGTGCGGGCCGCGTTCGGCTTCGCGCATCCGTACGATCCGGCGCACCGGCTCTGGGCGCCCGAGCTGGGCGGCGGCGCCCTGCTCGACCTGGGAATCTACCCCATGGGGCTGGCCCAGCTGTTCCTCGGGCAGCCCGAGAGCATGAGTTTCACCGGCTCGCTGGCACCGAGCGGCGTGGACGCCGAGGCGGGCGGGCTGATGAGATACCCGGGCGGCGCGCGGGCGCTGGTGGAGTGCTCGCTGCTCGCAGGATATGCCAACGACGCCAGTGTGGTCGGCACCGGGATGCGGGCCGACATCGACGCTCCGTTCTGGGCTCCGCGGCGGGTCGTGCTCAGCAGGCCGGGGATGGAGCCGGAGGAGCACGTGCTCGGGGATCCGGCGGAGAACGGGTACGCCGGAGAGCTCCGGGAGGTCCGCGACTGTCTTGCGCGGGGCCGCACCGAGAGCGAAGTCATGCCGCTTGACGAAAGCCTTGCCATGATGCGGCTTCTGGCCGAAGCGCGGGCGCAGCTCCGCTAGCTGCGGCTTTAGGGCGCTTGCCGTCTCTTGCCGGATACGTTACCTTACTCGGCATTCGCGACGAACGTCCGGTTTGTCCGTTCATGTCCGAGTAGATCGTCGCCTCGCAGGACCGCCCTGCGACCGCTGAATCCGCCCTGCGCGGAACCGGGGACCCACTTCCCTCGGGGTGAATCGGCGCCTAGCGCGCCGTAGGGCAGCTTCCACGCCCGAACCCGTCAGCTAACCCGGTAAGCGGCATGGAAGCAAGGAGTATCTCCCCTCGATGGTCAGGCACCGTCTTTCCCCTTCCCCCAAACCCAGCCGGCTCCGCGCCGCCCTCGCCGCCGCCCTCGCCGCCTGCACTCTGGGCGTCGCCCTCCCCGCCCACGCCGACCCCGGCAGCGACCGGGTCCAGGCCGCGGCGCAGGACTCCGAGAAGAAGATCACCGCCACCGCCTCCGACGTGCTCGCCCTGGCCAGGGCGCAGATCGGCATCACGGAGAACGCCCAGGGCGGCGGCACCAAGTTCCAGCACTGGTATGCCGGCTCGCAGCGCGCCCTGGAGACCGTCGCCCGCGACGGCGGCCACCCCAGCGCCTACCTGAACGCCCCCTGGTGCGCGATGTTCGTCTCCTGGGTCGGCGAGCAACTCGGCGCCGGCTCGCAGGTCGGCTCGGACGCCTACACGGTGACGCACGCCCAGTGGTTCAGGGACAACAACCGCTGGGGCACCGAGCCCAGGCCGGGCGCCGTCGTCTTCTTCGCCTGGAACGGCAGCAACAGCATCGGAGCCATCCAGCACGTCGGCTTCGTGGTCAAGGACAACAACAACGGGACGATCACCACGATCGAGGGCAACACCGGCCGCGGGAAGGTCGAGGAGCGGATCCGTCCCAAGTGGCAGGTCGTGGGTTACGGCTACCCCGAGTACGCCGCCTGAGTTCTCCGGAAGAATCCCGTGAGGTGTCGATCCGGGCACCGCTCGCCCGACGCTCAGGCGAGACCGGGATTCGAGGAGAACCACCGTGAAATTCATGATCATCGGTAAGGGCAGCGCCGAGACCGAGGCGGGCGTCATGCCGAGCCAGGAACTCGTCGACGACATGATCGCCTACAACGAGTCGCTGGCCAGGGCCGGCGTCCTGCTGGCCGCCGAAGGGCTGCACCCCAGCTCCCGCGCCGCCCGCATCGCCTACGGCAAGGGCAAGCCCAAGGTCATCGACGGGCCCTTCGCCGAGACCAAGGAGATCATCGCCGGCTTCTGGCTCATCCAGGTCAAATCCCGCGAGGAGGCCATCGAATGGGCCCTGCGCGTCCCCGTACCGGAAGGCGAGGAGGGCGTCGGCCTGGAGGTCTGGGAGGTCTTCGACGCGGCCGACATGCCGGAGACCTCCATGACCCCGGAGACCGCCCGGCGCGACCGGGCGGTGCGGGAGGGCCTGGAAGCCGAGCGTCCGGACTCCTGACGGGCGGGGCCGCGACCTCCGTCTGGCGCGGAACGGAGGTTGCGGCCCGCCCGTCGGGCTGTTTGCATGGCCGGGTGACAGCTTCGGACACCCACCGGGCCGTCGAGGCCGTCTGGCGCATCGAGGCGGCGCGGCTCATCGCCGGGCTCTCCGGCATCGTGCGCGACGTCGGCCTGGCCGAGGAGCTGGCGCAGGACGCGCTGGTCGCGGCGCTGGAGCAGTGGCCCCGCGAGGGCGTGCCGCGCAACCCGGGCGCCTGGCTGATGACCGTGGCCAAGCGCCGCGCCGTCGACCTGATCCGCCGCAACAGAACGTACGAGCGCAAGCTCGCCGAGCTGGGCCGCGACCTCGAAGACCGCCTGGAGGACGACGAGCCGCCGGAGGCCGGGGAGATCGAGGACGACCTGCTGCGGCTGGTGTTCACCGCGTGCCATCCGGTGCTGCCGGCCGAGGCCCGGGTGGCGCTGACGCTGCGGGTGCTGGGCGGGCTGTCCACCGGCGAGATCGCCCGTGCGTTCCTGATGTCGGAGCCGGCGGTGGCGCAGCGGATCGTCCGGGCGAAGCGGACGCTGGCCGCGCGGAAGGTGCCGTTCGAGGTGCCCTCCGGGATGGAGCTGGCCGAGCGGCTGCCGCCGGTGCTGGAGGTCATCTACCTGATCTTCAACGAGGGCTACTCGGCCACCGCGGGCGACGACTGGATGCGGCCGGCGCTCTGCGAGGACGCGCTGCGCCTGGGGCGGGTGCTGGCCGGGCTGATGCCCAAGGAGCCCGAGGTGTTCGGGCTGGTGGCGCTCATGGAGATCCAGGCGTCCCGCGCGGCGGCCCGGGTGGGCCCGTCCGGGGAGCCGATCCTGCTGCTGGAGCAGAACCGCGCCCGCTGGGACCGGCTGCTCATCCGCCGGGGCCTGGCCGCGCTGGAGCGCGCGGGTGAGCTGAGCGGCGACCTGGGCCCGTACACTCTGCAGGCGGAGATCGCGGCCTGCCACGCGCGCGCGTTCACGGCCGGGGAGACCGACTGGGTCCGCATCGCGGACCTGTACGCGCGGCTCGCGGCGCTGTCGGGCTCGCCGGTGGTGGAGCTGAACCGGGCGGTGGCGCTGGCGATGGCGTACGGGCCCGGGGTGGGGCTGGAGCTGGTCGACCAGATCGCCGGGGAGCCGGCGCTGAAGGGCTACCATCTGCTGCCGGGCGTCCGGGGGGACCTGCTGTTCAGGCTCGGGCGGCTCGGGGAGGCCGCGGCGGAGTTCGAGCGCGCGGCCTCGCTGACGCGTAACGAGCGCGAGCGTGTTCTCATGGAACGGCGGGCCGCCTCCTGCCGCTGAGGCGGGGGTTTCAGTGTTTCTGTGGCGAAAAGCGGGAGAAACGGTACCCGTGGGATGGGAGCGCTCCCAAGTAGTGCTTCGCGTGGTTCATGCCTTCAAGCCCGCTTTAGGGGTCGCAGAATGCCCCAGAGGTAACGGTTGAGTTTCGGGACGTTGACGCCTGCACGCGCTGAGGGCACTCTTTGTGGGAGCGCTCCCAAAGACTTCCAGTCGCGGGTATGCCGCGATCACACCTCCCAAGATCCACACCCAAGAGGGGTACGGTAATGACGAACCACAAGCGCCGCCTCGCCGTCAGCGGACTCCTGGTCGCCGCCCTGGCGGCGGTGACCGCCGCCTGCGGCAACGCCGAGACGCCGGCCGCCGACTCCGCCTCGGACGCGCCCGCCGAGCCGGTCACCATCAACGTGCACACCTTCGGTGGCGGCGAGAACTTCGGCTACGACGCCGCCGTCGAGAAGTGGAACGCCGAGAACCCGAACATCCAGATCAAGTACTCGAACCTGACCGACCGGTTCGAGGACGTCTTCCTGCCGCAGCTGCTCCAGCGCCTCCAGGCGGGCAGCGGCGCCGGCGACATCGTCGGCATCGACGAGGGCGCGATGGGCCTGATGGCGGCCCGCCCGCAGTTCTTCCTGGACCTGGGCGAGTACGGGCTGCAGGACCGCAAGGCCGACTTCCCCGCGGCCAAGTGGGAGGCGGGCATCAACGCCGACGGCAAGCTGTTCGCGCTCGGCACCGACATCGGCGGCATGACCATGTGCTACCGCAAGGACCTGTTCGAGAAGGCGGGGCTGCCGACCGACCGCGAAGAGGTCGCCGCGCTCTGGCCCACCTGGGACGCCTACCTCGAGGCCGGCAAGAAGTTCTCCGCCGCCGACACCGGCGCGAAGTGGATGGACGGCCCCAACACCATCTACAACGTGATCCTGTCGCAGGAGGCGCCGAAGAACGGCAACGTCTCCTACTTCAGCAAGGACAACCAGCTGGTCCTGGAGTCCAACCCGGCCGTCAAGACCGCCTTCGACTGGGTGCAGAAGTTCAGCCAGGAGGGCCTGACCGCCAAGCTGCAGGCGTTCAGCCCGCCGTGGAACAAGGCCATCAAGGGCGGCGACTTCGCCACCATGGGCTGCCCGTCGTGGATGCTCGGCGTGATCTCCGGCGCGGCCGGTGACGAGAACAAGGGCAACTGGGACGTCGCCGCGGTGCCGGGCGGCTCGGGCAACTGGGGCGGCTCGTGGCTGGCCGTTCCGAAGCAGACCAAGCACCCGAAGGAAGCCGCCGAGGTGCTCAACTACCTGACGGGCAAGGAGGGCCACGTCGCGGCCTTCAAGGAGGCGGGCGCCTTCCCGAGTTCCCTCCCGGCCCAGCAGGACCCGGAGGTCGCCGACCTCAAGAACGAGTACTTCAACGACGTCCCGACCGGCAAGATCTTCTCGGACTCGGTCAAGGACCTGCAGCCGGTCTTCCTGGGTGAGAAGCACGCCCAGGTGAAGACCGCGGTGGAGAAGGTGCTCGAGGGCATGGACCAGGGCGCCGTGGGCTACGACGAGGCCTGGACGAAGTTCGTCGAGGCGGGCGTCAAGGCGGCGGGCTGACGCTCCCAGAGGACCGGGTGGCGCCCGCTCCGGGCGGGCGCCACCTACTACCTGGCTCGAAAGGCTTCCATGACACTCCAACTCGCGACGCCGCCCCGGCACGCGTCGCCCAAGCGGGCGAGGCCCGGCAGGCGGATGAGCCGCTTCGACCTCAGGGGAATGCCCTATCTCCTGGTCTCGCCGTACTTCCTGCTCTTCGCCGTCTTCGGCATCTTCCCCCTCCTCTACACGTTCTGGCTCTCGCTGTACGACGCGGAACTGGCCGGGGATCGGGAGTTCGCCGGACTCTCGAACTACGCCAAGCTGATCGTCGACGCCGACTTCTGGAACGCGGTGTTCAACACGGTCGGCATCTTCGTGCTGGCCACGGTGCCGCAGATCATCCTGGCCCTGCTGCTGGCCAACGCGCTCAACAAGCGCCTGCGGGGCCGGCTGTTCTGGCGCCTGGGTGTGCTGCTGCCGATGGTCACCTCGGTGGTCGCGGTGGCGGTCGTCTTCAGCCAGCTCTACAGCCGTGACTACGGCCTGTTCAACTGGATTCTCGGGCTGGTGGGCATCGAGCCGATCGCCTGGCAGAACGAGAAGTGGTCCTCCTGGATCGCCATCGCCACGATGGTCGACTGGCGCTGGACCGGCTACAACGCGATCATCCTGCTCGCGGCCATGCAGACCATCCCCAAGGACCTGTACGAGGCCGCGGCCATCGACGGTGCCTCCCCACGCCGGCAGTTCTGGCAGATCACCCTGCCGATGCTGCGGCCGACCATCGTGTTCGTGGTCTTCATCTCCACCATCGGCGGCCTGACGCTGTTCACCGAGCCGGTGATGTTCGAGGGTGAGCAGATCATGACCGGCGGCACCACCGGCCAGTACCAGACGGTGGCGATGTTCATCGTCGAGCAGGCCTTCCGCGGCAGCTTCCAGATCGGTTACGCCTCGGCCGCGGCGTGGCTGCTGTTCGTGCTGATCCTCTTCGGCACCATGATCAACTATTGGTTCACGCGCCGCATCGGGGGTGCACGATGATCACCAGGCAACCGGTCAACCGACTGTGGGATGCGGGGGCTCTCACTAAGGTCGTCCTGACGGTGGCGCTGCTGCTGTCGGCCTACCCCGTCTACTACATGTTCATCATGGCGACGCGGACCAACGACGACGCGCTGGACACCCCGCCGCCGATGCTCCCGGGCGGCAACCTCGGGGAGAACGTCGAGCGGCTGCTCTCCACCGAGGACGCCTACTTCCTCACCGGGCTGGTCAACTCGGCGATCGTGGCGACGACCGTGACGGTGTCGGTGGTGCTCATCTCCACCCTGGCCGGCTTCGCCTTCGCCAAGCTGCGCTTCCGCGGCTCGAAGATCCTGCTCGGCACGATCCTGGTCACGATGATGGTGCCGCTGCAGCAGATGGGCATCGTCCCGCTGTACGAACTGATGGTGACGCTCGGCTGGACCGGCAAGCTCCAGGCGGTGATCCTGCCGTTCCTGGTCAACGGGTTCGGCGTGTTCATGATGACCCAGTACGCCTCCCAGGCGGTGCCGGACGAGCTGGTCGAGGCCGCCCGGGTCGACGGGGCCTCCACGCTGGGCATCTACCGCAGGGTCATCCTGCCCGCGCTCCGGCCGGGCATGGCGGTGCTCGCGCTGCTGGTGTTCATGCAGACGTGGAACGAGTTCATGTGGCCGCTCATCGTGCTGCTCCCGGAGAACCCGGTCGTGCAGACGTCGATCGCGGCGCTGAACCAGGCCCACGGCACCGACTACGTGATGCTGTTCACCGGCACCGCGGCCTCGGTGCTGCCCCTCTTCGTTGTTTTCGTGCTGTTCGGCCGGCAGATCGTCGGCGGCCTGATGGAAGGTGCGGTCAAGGCGTGACGACTCAGGAGGAACAGACCCGTTCCGAGCTCCGCTTCCCTCCCGGCTTCGCCTGGGGCGCTGCCACCTCGGCCTATCAGATCGAAGGCGCGGTCACAGCCGACGGCCGCGGCACCTCGATCTGGGACACGTTCACCAAGACCCCGGGCCGGGTGGTGGGCGGCGAGCACGCCGACGTCGCCATCGACCACTACAACCGCTATCGCGACGATGTACGGATCATGGCCGATCTCGGCCTGACCTCCTACCGCTTCTCGGTCTCGTGGCCGCGGATCCAGCCGGACGGATTCGGCCGCGTGAACCAGAAAGGACTCGACTTCTACAAACGCCTGATCGACGAGCTGCTGTCGCACGGGATCGACCCGTGGCTGACGCTCTACCACTGGGACCTGCCGCAGGCCCTGGAGGACAGAGGCGGCTGGCCGGTCAGGGACACGGCGCTCCGCTTCGCGGACTACGCGGCGGTCGTGCACGAAGCGCTGCACGACCGGGTGCACACGTGGAGCACCGTCAATGAGCCGTGGTGCGCGGCCTTCCTCGGATACGCCTCGGGCGAGCATGCTCCGGGACGCCGCGAGCCCGAGAACGCCATCCGGGCCGCGCACCACTTGAACCTCGCCCACGGCCTGGCCGTCCAGGCCATGGACGCCCGCCGGGTGGGCGGTTGCGTGAACCTCTACGCGATCACCCCGGAAACCTCCTCCGAGGAGGACCAGGACGCGGCCCGCCGCATCGACGGGCTGCAGAACCGGTTCTTCCTCGACGCGCTGCTGACCGGCCGCTATCCGCAGGACGTCCTGGACGACCTGCGGATGGACTTCGGCTTCATCGAGGACGGCGACCTCAAGACCATCAACGCGCCGATCGACGTGCTGCTGGTCAACTACTACAGCCGGTTCACGGTGTCGGGGAAGCCCGGCGGCCGGGCCTCGGCGGCGGCCGCGCCGACCGACACGGACTCGCCCTGGGTGGGCAGCGAGCACGTCTCGTTCGTCAACGGCGGCCGCCCGGTCACCGCGATGGGCTGGGAGATCGACGAGGACGGCCTGGTGGAGGTGCTCACCAGGGTGGCCCGCGACTACCCGCGGGTCCCGCTGGTCGTCTCGGAGAACGGCGCCGCCTTCGACGACGTGCTGGAGGACGGCCGGGTCCGCGACGAGGAGCGGCGCGCCTACTTCGAGGCGCACCTGCGCGCCTGCCGCGAGGCGATCGACGCCGGGGTGCCGCTGGAGGGCTATTTCGCCTGGTCGCTCATGGACAACTTCGAGTGGGCCTGGGGATACGGCAAGCGTTTCGGTATCGTCCGGGTCGACTACGAAACCCAGGAGCGGCTGCCCAAGGACAGCGCGACCTGGTACGCCGAGATCATCCGGCAGAATAGGAACCATGAACCGACCGACTCTTGAGGCAGTCGCTGCCCGGGCCGGGGTCGGCCGAGGCACGGTGTCGAGAGTCATCAACGGCTCCCCCAACGTGAGCCAGAAGGCGCGCGAAGCGGTGCAGGCGGCGATCCAGGAGCTGGGCTACGTCCCCAACCGGGCGGCCCGGACGCTGGTGACCCGCCGCACCGACACGGTCGCGCTGGTCGTGTCCGAGTCGGAGGGCAGGCTCTTCGACGAGCCCTACTTCGCCGGCACCATCCGGGGCATCGGCTCGGCACTGTCGGAAACCGGCCTGCAACTCCTGCTCGCCATGGCGCGCACCCCCCAGGAACACGCCAGGCTGCAGCACTACCTGACGGGGCAGCACGTCGACGGCGTGCTGCTGCTGTCGCTGCACGGCGCCGACCCGCTGCCGGGCAAGCTGGAGGAGATGGGCGTGCCGACCGTGCTGGGCGGCCGCCCCATCGGGCTGTCGCCCTACAGCTACGTCGACATGGACAACAGGGCCGGGGCACGGCAGGCGGTCAAGCACCTGCTGGGCCTCGGCCGTACCCGCATCGCCGCCATCGCCGGCCCGCAGGACATGGGGGTGGGCGTCGACCGCCTGGCGGGCTACCGCGACGCGCTGCTGCCCACCGGCCTGCCGGAGCTGGTCGCGTACGGCGACTTCTCCGAGGAGAGCGGCGAGGCGGCGATGACCGAGCTGCTGGCCGAGCACCCCGACCTCGACGCGGTGTTCGCCGCCTCCGACCCGATGGCGCTCGGCGCGCTCCGGGTGCTGAAGGCGGCGGGCCGGGCCATCCCCGACGACGTGGCCGTGATCGGCTTCGACGACTCCAAAGCCGCGCTGCACGCCGACCCCCCGCTGACGACCGTCCACCAGCCGACCGAGGCGATGGGCCGCCAGATGGCGCTGCTGCTGGTGGCCCGCATCCACGGCGAGGAGCTCCGCCAGCCGGTGGTGATCCTCGACACCCACCTGGTGCGGCGCGAGTCGGCCTGAGCGCCGCATGTCATGTACGGCGGGACCCGGCCGCGGGCCGGGCTGAGGAGGATGCGTGGACAGCAGGACCAAGCGCCGATTATCACGTCCGGAGCTGGACGCGCTGGCCCGCCGGGCGCTCGGCGCGGGCGTGCTCGACCACGCCGAGCTGACCGACGGCTTCGCGAACGCCGTCTGGCGGCTGCGCCTGGACGACGGGCGCGAGGTGGTCTGCAAGCTCTCGCCGCCGCCCGAGCTCGCACAGCTGAGCTACGAGCGTGACCTGCTGCGTACGGAGGCGGCGGCCTGCGAGCTGGCCGCGGCGGCGGGAGTGCCGGTGGCGACGCTGGTGAAGACCGGGTTCGACGACCCGGTGCTGGGCGGCGACTACCTCATGCTGGCCGCGCTCGACGGCGTCTCCTGGAACGCGGCGTCGGTCACCCCCGCGTGCGAGGCCGGGCTCCGCCGCGAGCTGGGCCGCCACCTGGCGCGGCTCAACGCGATCACCGGCCCGGTCTTCGGCTACCCGCAGGCCGGGATCACCGGCTCCACCTGGCGTGAGGCGTACCTCGCGATGGTGGACGCGCTGCTCGGCGACACCGTGCGCTACCCGACGCCGCTGCCGGCGCCCGCGGACCGCATCCGGTCCCTGCTGGCGGCGGCCTCGCCCGTACTCGACGAGGTGACCACGCCCCACCTGGTCCACTTCGACATCTGGCCCGGCAACGTCTTCCTCGACCTGTCGGGCCGGCCCCGCATCCAGGCGATCATCGACCACGAGCGGGCCTTCTGGGGCGACCCGCTGGCCGAGTTCATCACGCCCACGATCTTCGGCGACCTGCACGAGGACGACCCCCTGGTGGAGGGCTACCGCGAGATCACCCCGTTCGACCTCACCCCGTCCGCGCACCTCCGCCTCGACCTCTACCGCGCCTACCTCTACCTGATCCTCCTGGTGGAGAACGGCCCCCGCCAGTACCCGGAGTCCGAGTACGCCCGCATCCGCGACCCGGCCACCACCTGCCTCACCACCATCCTGAACCGCCTCGCCGCCTGACTTCCCACGACCACCCTCAGCTCAGGCCGCGAACAGCTCGGCCGACCCGGTCTACGAGTCCCCGGCCAGCGGACCTCCTCCGAGCGCGGGACGCTCGGCGGCAGACCCGGGCTCGGCCAGAGTCTTCGCGATCCCTGGGCGGCAGTTGGGGAGCCGCGACGAGGTGTCCCCGGTCCCGGAAGACGCGGCGACACCCTTGTCACGGCGCAGCACCGTACGAGCATCCAGAGCGGCGAGAACAGCCGCCAGGTCGGTCACGTGCGCACGCTGCCGGGCTCGTACGGAGGCGGGGGTCGAAAGCGAGCACCGCGAACGCGACAGCGGCGGTCGTGGACACCCCGCGAGCCCGCCCACTGCCTTCACCTTCTCCTCGAAGACGCGACCCCCCAAGGTCTAGGACAGTTTCCGGTCGCCCGCCCTCCTCAGGGTCCCCGGGTCTGCGTGCGTGAGGGACGTCGGGGTGGATCCGAACGGCGGGGGCGGAGGGCGCGGGCAGGAGGTGAGGGCGTCCATGTCCGGTTTCCTGGGTCGTGATTCGGTGGTTCTTCGCCGCCGGATGCCGCCGAAGGGTGGAATGTCCTTCTCACAACGTGGACAGGTCGGCCTGCTGGGGGGACCCGGTGGAATACCCTCGTATGTCGTGAGCGCACAGAGCAATTCGCTGAACCTCGATTCCTGGCGAGCCCTCCCCGCGGCCCAGCAGCCCGAGTGGCCTGATCGCGGCGAGCTCGAGAAGGTCGTCGCCGAGCTCGGCGGCCTGCCCCCGCTGGTCTTCGCGGGGGAATGCGACAAGCTCAAGGAGGACCTGGCGGCCGTCACCCGGGGCGAGGCGTTCGTCCTGCAAGGCGGCGACTGCGCGGAGACGTTCGCCGGCGCGACCGCCGACAACGTGCGCAACAAGCTCAAGACCCTGCTGCAGATGGCGATCGTGCTCACCTACGCCGGCAAGGTGCCGGTGGTCAAGATCGGCCGTCTGGCCGGTCAGTTCGCCAAGCCGCGCTCCAAGAACACGGAGGTGCGCGACGGGGTGGAGCTGCCCGCCTACCGGGGCGACATGGTCAACGGGTTCGACTTCACGGCGGAGGCCCGCGAGCCCGATCCGAGCCGGCTGCTGAAGGCCTACCATTCGTCGGCGGTGACGCTCAACCTGGCTCGTGCGTTCACCAAGGGCGGTTACGCCGACCTGCGCCAGGTGCACGCCTGGAACCAGGACTTCGTGGCCGAGTCGCCGGCCGGGCGGCGCTACGAGCGGCTGGCCCGGGAGATCGATCAGGCGCTGGCGTTCATGCGGGCGTGCGGGGCCGAGCCGGAGGAGTTCCACTCGGTGGAGTTCTACTCCTCGCACGAGGCGCTGATCCTCGACTACGACCACGCGCTCACGCGCATCGACTCGCGGACGGGTCTGCCGTACGACGTGTCGGCGCACATGGTCTGGATCGGCGAGCGCACCCGCCAGCTCGACGGTGCGCATGTGGAGTTCTTCTCCCGGATCCGCAACCCGATCGGCGTCAAGCTGGGCCCGACCACCACTCCCGACGACGCGCTGGCGCTGGTGGAGAAGCTCAACCCGGACAACGTGCCGGGGCGGCTCACGTTCATCACGCGGATGGGCGCGCCCAAGATCCGTCAGCATCTGCCGCGGCTGGTCAAGGAGGTCACGGCGGCGGGCGCGCAGGTGGCGTGGGTGTGCGACCCGATGCACGGCAACACGTTCGAGGCGCCGAGCGGTCACAAGACGCGGCGGTTCGGCGACGTGCTGGACGAGGTGGCCGGGTTCTTCGAGGTGCACCGCACGCTGGGCACGCATCCGGGCGGCATCCACATCGAGTTCACCGGCGACGACGTGACCGAGTGCGTGGGCGGCGGCCACGAGATAGCGGAGGGGGATCTGGCGACCCGCTACGAGACGGCGTGCGACCCGCGGCTGAACCGGAGCCAGTCGCTCGATCTGGCCTTCCAGGTGGCCGAGCTCTACCGCGGCTGAGTCAGCCTCATATTTACCCCTGAGTCATCCTCATTTGACGGGCCATCGTGACCACGGTGGCCCGTCACTTCTTCTATGATCGTCCGCATACGGCCGGGAATCATGGGAGATGTGGTGGACAGAGCTCCAGAGGGCGTCGATCCGAACGTGCCCAACGTCGCACGGATGTACGACTATTACCTCGACGGCAAGGACAACTTCGCGGCCGACCGGGAGGCGGCCGAGCAGATCATGAAGTTGTTCCCCAACACCAAGACCTCGGCCAGGGTGAACCGCGGTTTCCTGCGCAGGGCCGTGCGGCTGGTGACGGAGAACGGCGTCGACCAGATCGTGGACCTGGGGGCGGGGCTGCCGACCCAGGGCAACACGCACGAGATCGCGGTCGGTTCGCGGGTGGTGTACGTCGACAACGACCCGGTGGTGTGCACGCACGGCCGGGCGCTGCTGGCCCGCGGCGAGAACGTGGAGTTCCTGGAGGGCGACGCGCGTAAGGCGGACGAGCTGGTGGAGCAGCTCCGCCCGCTGATCGACTTCGAGCGGCCGGTCGCGTTCCTGATGCTGACGCTCCTGCACTTCCTCACGGACGAGGAGGCGAACACGCTCATCACGCGGCTGCGCGACCTGAGCGTGCCCGGCAGCTATCTGGTGATAAGCCACGCCATCGACGACAACGCCGACCTCACGCCGGCGGCGCTGGAGGTCTACAAGCAGTCGACGGCGGCGATCCACCTGCGCGAGCACGCCGAGATCCTGCGGTTCTTCGACGGCTACGAGGTGCTGGAGCCGGGCCTGGTGGACCCGAAGGACTGGCGTCCGGACGACGAGGACGGGCCCGCCCCGGCGCGGCGCAGCCCCGGATACGCGGCCGTAGGCCGCAAGCTCTAGACGCCGCGAGCTCTGGACAGCACGGCGGCCCCGCCCGAGGGCGGGGCCGTGCCGGGTCCGCTCAGTTCTGCTCGGCGTTCTTGAGCTCCTTGGCGAGCTCGGCCCTGATCTCGTCCATGTCGAGGGCGCGGACCTGGCGGATGAGGTCGTCGAGCGCCGGGGCCGGGATCGCGCCGGGCTGGGCGAAGACGACGATGCCGTCGCGGATGGCCATGAGGGTCGGGATGGACCTGATCTCGAAGCCCTGCGCGAGCGCCTGCTCCTGGTCAGTGTCGATCTTGCCGAAGGTGATGTCCGGGTGCTTCTCGGCGGCCGCTTCGAAGATCGGCCCGAACATCTTGCATGGACCGCACCACTCCGCCCAGAAGTCGAGCAGGACGATCCCCTTGTCGGCGATCTCGTTGAAGTTCTTCTCGGTTACCTCGATGGTCGCCACAAGTGGCTCCTCTGACGTCGGTGCGCTTCCGGTGGTTGTCTCCCTGACAACCACGTACCCTTCCCCAGCATTCCATGCCCGGGGGCGGGGCCGCACCTGAGGGCGGCCCCGCTCCTGGATCGGCGCAGGTCAGCGGCCTGGAAGAGCGAGGCCGGCGATGATCGGGTCGTGGTCGGACGAGCGGTAGGCGTCCGGGCGGTAGAGGCCGGGCGGGTTGAACTCGGTGTTGTAGTCGAGGATGCGGGGTTCGTCCGCGTTGACGTGCCAGACGGTGGCGCCGGTGACGCGCCTGAGCAGCTGCTTGCTCGCCATCATGTGGTCGAGCTCGCCGGCCGGCCCGTCGAAGACGTAGCTGTAGCGCCGCGGGGCGGGCACGTACCGCTTGGTGAGGCTGGTGAGGCCGCCCGCTTCGAGGGTCTTGATGGGGTCCTCCTCGCCGTACGCGTTGAGGTCGCCGAGCACGAGCGGGGCGGGCAGGTCCCGGGCGAGGCCGAGCAGCGCCTCCGCCTGGCGGACCCGGGTGGCGTTCCAGCAGCCCTGGCCGTCGCCCTGGTCGGCGTCGGGCCCGCTGTCCGGGCAGGAGCCCTCGGACTTGAGATGGTTGACGATCATGGTGAAGGGCTGTCCGCCGTGCTTGCGGCGGAAGGTCTGGGCGAGCGGCGGTCGGCTGAAGACGGGGTCCTGTGAGGACCGGGCCGCGCCGACCGGGGTCAGCTCGGCGGGCTTGTAGATGAGGCCGACCTGGATGGCGTCGCCGCCCGGGTGGGGGTGGGTGAGCGCCGCGTACGTGCCCGCGCCCATTTCGGCGTTGACCGCGTCGACCAAGGCCCGCAGCGCGGTCTGGCCGTTGTTCTCGCCTTCCATGAGGCCGACGGCGTCGGCGTCGATGCCCTTGAGTGCGGCGACGAGTTCGGCGAGCTGGCGCTGCTGCTCCTCGGGGCTGCTCGCGCCGCGGGAGTGAGCAGCATGTTCTCCATCGGCTCCAGGTCGGCGACGGGCAGCCGGAGCCTGGTCGGCGCGATGGAGCCGGTGCCGCAGACGTCGACGGCGGTGACGGGCGACAGCTCGGTCCAGCCGTTGAACTCGACGGCGCGGCCGGTGACGAGCACCCGGTCGCCCACCTCGACGTCCTTGAAGGTGTCGCGGGCGTAGGCGAACAGCGCGTCGGAGGTGGCCGGGTCGGCGTCCGGCGAGGAGGCCGGCGGTGAGTGCGGCCGCGGCGAGCGCGGCACAGGTAGCCCGGGATAAACCATGCATACGCGGCACTTTAGAGCCCGGGTCCGTCCCAGGTGTCTACAGAAGTGTGACCATAGGCTTCTGCCGGAAAACCTTGACAAGGCGGCCTGCCGGGTATGACCAGGAAATGGACTGGGTCACCTGCGCGCAATCGGCGGCCTGCACGGGAATCGCCCGCCGGCCCTTCGGCCTCTGTCTCGCTCACCTCTCCCCCCAACAACTCTCCAGCGTGCTGGCGGGCATGGCGCCCGGGCGGCTGCTGGACCTGCGCGGCACCACCCTCAGCGGCGACCTGCTGACCCGGGTCGTGAGGGCCACCTGCTCCCGGCCCGGCCGCACCCGGCTGGAACGGGCCCGTTTCACCGGCGAGGTGCGGCTGGCCGGGGTGACGTTCTCGGGTGACGTCTCGCTCGACGGCGCCCGGTTCGACCGGCTCGCGTCGTTCTTCGGCGCCCGGTTCGACGGCAACCTGTCGATGGCCGGCGCCTGGTTCGCCAGGGAGCTGTCCTTCCACGGCGTGACGGTGCGCGGGCACGCCTCGCTCGACGGGGCGATGATGGCCAGGGACGCGCTGTTCAGCCAGGCCGTGTTCGAGCAGGGGCTGTCCTGCGAGGGCGCCCGGTTCGAGGGGTACGCGACGTTCGACGGGGCCCGGGTGGGCGGGGCGGCGAGCTTCCGCGGCGCCCGGTTCGGCCGCACCCTCTCCTTCCGCAAGGTGAGCGGCAGCGCGTGGTTCGACGCGGTGCGCTTCGCCGCCGACGCCTACCTGTCGGCCACCGGCCGGTTCTCGGCGGCGCGGGCGCGCGCGGACGGCGTGCTCGACCTGGCCGTGCAGGGCGGCGGGGTGGACCTGCGGCAGCTCGTGGTGGCCGGGACCACCACGGTGCGGCTGACGGACTCGCAGGCCGATCTGGAGGGCGCGGTGCTGCACGGCCCGGCGACGGTGACCGGGTGCGGCGCGTCCACGCTCACGTCGTTACGGGAGGTGGACGCGGTGAGCCTGGCCCTGTCGAGGCTGGACCTGTCGGCGTGCGGGTTCGCCGGGCTGGCCAACCCGGCGGGGGTGCGGCTGACGGAGTGCACGCCGCGCCGCATGGGGATGCGCCTGCCCATGCTGCGCTGGCTCGCCCGCCGCCGCGCCCCCGTACCCGGCCGCTAGAGACCGGCGGCCACCTCGGCGATCTTCCGGGGCATGGTGCGCCAGCCGCCTCCCAGGATCCGGCGCGACATCTGCTGGCGCGGGTCGTCCGGGTCGAAGCCCTCGTGGTCGAGGAAGAGGCGGGTGCCGCGGCCCTCCGGCTCCAGCCGCCAGGTGACCGTCCAGTCGACCCGGCCGTCGCTCCAGCTGAGCTTGAGCAGCCTCTCCGGCTCGACCTCCAGCACCTGGCAGTACACGATGCCGGCGAAGCCCGCCTGCTCGACCGGTTCGGTGGTGAAGGTGAAGCGGTGGCCCGCCTCGGCTCTGATGTCTCCGGGCATGAGCCAGCGGGCCACCAGCTCCGGCTCGGTGAGCGCCCGCCACACCTTGGCGGGCGGGTGGGCCAGGAACTCGTCCAGCCGGATCGCCGTGCGGTCCTCAGCCATCGTCGTCCTCCATCTCGTCGAGAAGCGTGCGCAGGCCGGTCAGCTTCTCGCGCCAGAATCGCTCGTACGGGACGAGCCAGTCGCGCACCCGCATGAGCGGTTCGGCCTCCAGCCGGTAGTGGCGCTCGCGGCCCTTGCGCGTCTCGGCCACCAGGCCCGCGTCCTTGAGGACCTTGAGGTGCTCCGACACGCTGGGGCGGCTCATGTCGAACCGCTGGGCCAGCCGCCCGGCGGGCTGGGCGCCCTCCTCCAGCAGCAGGCGGAGCAGCTCGCGCCGGGCCGGGCTGGCGAGCGCGGTGAAGACGTGGTCGGCGGTCATTCCTCGGTGACCACGAAGCCGTTGCCGAAGGGGTCCTTGAACAGCAGCTGGCGTCCCCAGGGCTCGTCGGTGGGGCCTTGGGCGTCCACGCCGTGCTCGCGCAGCCGGTCGGCGAGCGCGCCGGCGTCGGGCGAGGAGAGCACCAGGCCGTCGATCGGGGCCATGTCGGGGAACCAGGAGGCGAGCAGGAGCGTGCTCTGCGCGCCCTTGGGGGCGACGGTGAGCCAGCGGCCCATCGGGAACGGGTTGTCGGTGCGGACCTCGAGCCCGAGGGCGCCGGTGTAGAAGGCGAGCGCCCGGTCCTGGTCGGAGACGGGCACGGTGACGGTGATGATGTGGGAAACGAGCATGCCAGGCATCATACGTAGGATTTTTCCTACACATCAAGGGTGATCTCAGGGATGTCCCCGATGGGGCCGGGGGCGGGAAATCATAGAATGACGTTCATGCTCATCGACGACTACGTGGCCGAGCTGCGGAGCGCCCTGTCGGGGCCGTCCGGGCCGAAGCGGGACATGGTCGTCGAGGCGCGCGACAGCCTGCTCGACTGCGCCGACGCCTACGAGGCCGAGGGCCTGCCCCGGGCGGAGGCGGAGCGGCTGGCCGTCGAGGAGTTCGGCCCGGTGCACGAGGTGGCGCCCGGCTACCAGGAGGAGCTGGCCGCCTGCGCGGGGCGCCGGCTGGGGCTGCTGCTGTTCACCAGCGTGCCGGTGACCGTGCTGATCTGGGCGCTGGTCTGGCATCTCCACCCCGGCGACGCGAGCCTGTGGGCGGACCGGCCCGGCTGGTACATGACGGTCTCCCGGCTGCTCGACACCGTCCAGCTCGGCGCCGCCGTCTACGCCGGGCTCGCGGTGCTGGCGCTGGGCCGGGGCGCGCGCTGGGTCCGGCGCCCGCGCCTGGTGACGCGCTCGCTCGGCGTGATGGTGTGGCTGATGCTGGTCACGACCGCGCTGCTGGGCATGTTGCTCGCGCGGGGCTCGTACATGGCGGCGGGCGCGCCTCTTGTGACCCTGGCGAACCTGGTGACCCACTTCTTCGCCGGGGTGCAGATCTACTGCGCGACCCGGTGCGTCATGCTGGGCCGGAGGGCCCGGCCTCGGGGTGCAGCACGCTCCCGATGACCTTGGTGAACGCCTGCCAGGCGGACCGCTCCCCCTCCAGTTGCTTCCTGCCCGCGCCGGTGAGCCGGTAGGTGCGCCGCCGCCGCCCGCCGACCGTGGCCCACTCGCTGACCAGATAGCCGGTCCGCTCCAGCCGGCGCAGCGCCGGGTAGACGGTGCCGGTCGGCACGTTGAGCGCTCCCCCGCTCCGCTCCTGCAGCGCCTCGATGATGGCGTAGCCGTGCAGTGGCTCGCGTTCGAGCACCGACAGCAGCAGGGCGTCCATGTGGCCGCGCAGCGCGTCCGGATTCATGGCATCGATCCTAAGCATCCGTCTCGCATGTAGGCAGTCTACATGTAGGGTGTCTACATGTAGTCAGGCACAACGACGGAGTGGAGAGATGGAAGCACTCGATCTGGCCCGCTTACAGTTCGCCGTGACCGGGAGCCTGCACTTCCTGTTCGTCGTGCTCACGCTCGGTCTGGCGCCGCTCGTGGCGATCATGAACACCCGGTGGGTCCGTACCGGCAGGCCGCTGCACGAGCGGATGACCCGCTTCTGGGGGCAGATCTACGTCATCAACTACGCGCTGGGCATCGTCACCGGGCTGGTGATGGAGTTCCAGTTCGGGCTGTCGTGGAGCGGGCTGACCCACTACGCGGGCGACGTGTTCGGCGCGCCGCTGGCCATGGAGACGCTGGTGGCGTTCTTCCTGGAGTCGACGTTCCTCGGGCTGTGGATCTTCGGCTGGGGGCGGCTGCCGAAGCGGGCGCACCTGGCCTGCATCTGGCTGGTCACCGCGACCGCGTACGCCAGCGCGTTCTACATCATGGTGGCCAACTCGTTCCTGCAGAACCCCGCCGGCGCGGTGGACGCGGGCGACCGGCTGGCCCTGGTGGACGCCGGCGCGCTGTTCACCAATGAGGCGCTGGTGTTCTCGCTGCCGCACGTGCTGGGCGCCGGGCTGTTCACCGGGGCGATGGTGCTCGTCGGCGCCAGCGCCTACCAGCTCCGGCGGCGCACGGACGAGCAGGAGTTCTTCACCACGTCCCTGCGGACCGGGATCGTGGCGGCCTCGATCGGCATCCTGCTGACCACGGGATTCGGCTACGCCCAGTTCGGCGGGATCCAGCCGGGCAAGTTCGACGACAACCCGGCGGCCTCGGTGCCGCTGGCGGTGATGATGGAGGGCGGCCACCTGCTGTCGCTGGTGGTGCTGCTGTTCATGCTGCCGCTGATGAGGAAACTGCCCCGGTGGCGGTGGGCGCATCCGGTGCTGATGGTCCTCACGCCGGTGCCGTTCGTGCTGTCCATCCTCGGCTGGCTGGCCCGGGAGATGGGGCGGCAGCCGTGGATGATCTGGGAGAAGCTGACCGTGGCCGACGCCATGACGCCGGGGCTGACGACCGGCATGGTGACCGCGTCCTTCACCGGGTTCGTGGCCGTGCTGGGGCTGCTGGCCGTCGTCGACTACGTGCTCATCGCCCGGGTGATCAGGCGCGGCCCGCGCGACCTCGACCTCGGAGCCACCGCCCCCGAACAGCGCGAGTCCGCGCTGAGCCACTAGGAGTGCCCCGATGGAACTGATCTGGTTCGCCGTCTTCGCCCTGCTGATGGCCGGCTACTTCGCGCTGGAGGGCTTCGACCTGGGGGTCGGGCTGCTGCTGCCGGTCCTCGGCCGCAGCCGCGACGACCGGGACCGCATGGTCGCCGCGATCGCGCCGTACGTGCTCGCCAACGAGGTGTGGCTGGTCGCCCTGGGCGGGACGATGTTCGGCGTCTATCCGCTGCTGGAGGGCGAGGTGCTGCCCGCGCTCTACCCGCTGGTGGTGGCCATGCTGCTGGCCTGGATCGTGCGCGACGCCGGGCTGTGGTTCCGGCGCAGGATCGGGGGCGCCCGGTGGCGGGCGTTCTGGGACGGGCTGATCGTGCTGGGCTCGCTCTGGCTGTCGTTCGGCTGGGGGCTGGTGCTGTACGCGGCGGCCACCGGGTTCGACGGGCCGCTCATGCATCCGGTGGGGCTGCTGGCCGGAGCGGCGGTGACGCTGCTGTTCGCCTGGCACGGCCGGGTGTTCCTGGGCTGGCGGCTGCCCGGGTTCGCCGGGCCCGCGCGCAGCGGCCGGGCGCTGCTGGCCTCGGGGGCGGTGGCCGCGCTGCCGGCGCTCGTCCTGCTCGGCGCCGGCATGACCTACCTGCTGGAACGGAGCGCGCCGGCGGCCACGCTGAATGTGCTCAGTCTCATGGTCCTGCCGTTCGCACCCATCATGGTGGGCGCGCAAGTATGGATATGGCGCACTTTCCGTCCGGGGAAGGGCGCCGACCTGAATCCTTCGTTCTTCTGAGGCGCCCGTGCACAAGGATCTACTCCGCCTGATCCGGGGAGAGCAGGCGGTTCTGCGCCATCTGACCGTCACGTTCGCGGCGGCGATGGCGGCGGGGCTGCTCGTGCTCGTCCAGGCGGAGCTGCTGGCCGGGGTGCTGTCCGGGAGGTTCACCGCGGCGGCGCTGGCGGCCGTGGCCGGGGTGGTGGCGCTGCGCGCGCTGCTGGCCTGGACGCAGGGCGTGTTCGCCGGGCGGACCGCGACCGGCGTCAAGTCCGCGCTCCGGCACCGCCTGCTGGCCAGGCTCCGCGAGCTGGGGCCCGTCCGGCTGGCCGGGCACCGCTCCGGTGAGCTGGTGACGCTCGTGGGGCGCGGCCTGGACGGCCTGGACGACTACCTGACCGGCTACCTGCCGTCGATCGCGGTGGCCGCGGTGGTGCCGCTGGCGGTGCTGGTCCGGCTGCTCGCCGCCGACCTGGCCAGCGCGGTCATCGTCCTGGTCACGCTGCCGCTCATCCCGATCTTCGGCGCGCTGGTGGGCCTGACAACCAAGGCCGTCACCGAGCGGCAGTACCGGGCGCTGTCCCGGCTCGGCGGCCACTTCCTGGACGTGGTGCGCGGCCTGCCCACGCTGCGCGCCTTCGGCCGGGCCCGCTACCAGGCGACGGTGATCCGGCAGGTCGCCGGGGAGCACCGCTCGGCCACCATGCGCACGCTCCGGGTGGCGTTCCTGTCGTCGCTGGTGCTGGAGCTGTGCGCGTCGCTCTCGCTGGCGCTGGTGGCGGTCCCGATCGGGCTGCGGCTGCTCGGCGGCACCCTGGACCTGTCGACGGCGCTGCTGGTGCTGCTGCTGGCGCCGGAGGCGTACCTGCCGCTGCGGGCGATGGGGACGCGCTTCCACGCCTCGATGGAGGGGGTGGCCGCCGCGGACGCCGCCTTCTCGGTGCTGAACCGTACGGACGACGAACCCGCGGAGCGGCCGCGTCCCGGCACCGTCCCCGCCTCCGGCCGGCCCCGCATCGAGTTGGAGAACGTCACCGTCCGCTATCCCGGGCGGGACGATCCCGCGCTGGACGGGGTCACGCTCACGATCGAGCCCGGCGAGCGGGTGGCGCTGGTGGGCGAGAGCGGCAGCGGCAAGAGCACGCTGCTCAACCTGCTGCTCGGCTTCGTCGCGCCGTCGCAGGGGCGGGTGCTGGTCGACGGGGCCGACCTGGCCACGCTGGATCTGGAGGCGTGGCGGGCCCGGCTGGCGTACGTGCCGCAGCGCGCCCACCTGTTCACCACCTCGGTCGCCGGCAACATCCGCCTCGGCACGCCCTCGGCGGACATGGCGGAGGTCCGGGAGGCCGCCCGTGCCGCGTACGCCGACGAGTTCATCGCCGGCCTGCCTGAGGGCTACGAGACCCGGGTCGGCGAGCGCGGCGCGAACCTCTCGGCGGGCCAGCGCCAGCGGATCGCCCTGGCCCGCGCCTTCTGCCGTCCCGCCACGTCCGTTCTCCTGCTGGACGAGCCCACGGCCCGCCTGGACGGCCGGAGCGAGGCCGCCGTGGTGGCGGCGACCGCGGAACTGGTCAAGGACCGCACCGCCGTCATCGTGGCCCATCGCCCCGCCATGATCGACCTGGCGGACCGGGTCATCCGCATCCACGACGGCCGCGTCATCTCGGACACCACCCGCCGCCGCCCGGAGCCCCCGAGCGCGCACGGACCGGTCACGGTGCCACTTGAGCAGGGGGAGCGATGAAGGGGCAGATGCGGGTCCGGCTGGTGTACGCGGTGCTGGCCGGGGCGGCGGCCGACCTGGCGGGGCTCGGGCTCATCGCGGCGGCGGCGTGGCTGATCACGCGGGCCGCCGAGCAGCCGCCGCTGGCCGCGCTGAGCGTGGCGATCGTGGCCACCCGGGCGTTCGCCACCGGCCGGGGCGTGTTCCGGTACGCGGAGCGGCTGACCGGGCACGACGTGGCGCTGCGGGCGCAGGCCGACACCCGGGAGCGGTTGTACGAGTCGCTGATCCCGCCGCGCCCGCCCCGGGTGGGCGGCGCCGATCTGCTCAGCCGGATGGTGGACGACACGGACGCGGTGCAGGACCTGCTGGTGCGGTGCCTGCTGCCCGCCGCGGCGGCCGCCATCGCGGGGCTGGCCGCGGTGGTGATCGGGCTGACGATCCTGCCGGTGACGGCGCTCGTCCTGCTGGCGGGGCTGCTGCTGGCCGGGGCGCTGCTCCCGGCGGGGACCGCGGCGGCCGCCCGGCGGTGGTCGGCGCGGCTGGCCCCGGCCCGGGCGGAGCTGGCGGGCCGGGTGGCCGACCTGGTGCACGGCGCGGCCGACCTGTCCGCGTACGGCGCGGGTGACCGGGCGCTGGAGGAGGCCCGGGAGGCGGGGGACGCGCTGGGCCGGCTGGAGCGCCGCCAGGCCCGGGTGCACGCGACCGCCCTGGCCGGGGGCACGCTGATCCAGGTGCTGACGGTGGTCGCGATCGTGCTGCTCGCCCAGGCCTCGGGCGTGGACACGGTCGGCACGGCGGTGCTCGCGCTGACGGCGCTGGTGGCGTTCGAGCCGGTGCTGCCGCTGGCCGCCGCCGGGGAGCGGTACGCGGGCGTCACGGCGGCGCTGCGCCGCCTGCGCGAGATCCGCTCCGCTCCCCCGGCCGTCACCGAGCCGGGCGCGCCCGCCGCTCCCCCGTCGCCGCCGCTGACGGTCGAGGTCGAGGATCTGGTGGTACGGCACGCGCCCGGAACCAGGCCGGCCGTGGACGGGGTGTCGCTCACGCTGGCCCCGGGCAGGCGGGTGGCTCTGGTGGGGCCGAGCGGCGCGGGCAAGAGCACGATCCTGGCGGCGCTGATGCGGCTCGTCGACCCCGAGTCCGGATATATCCGGGTCAACGGTGTGGACATCCGCGACCTGGCCTCCGACGACGTGCGGGCCATGATGACCGGCCTCACGCAGGATCCGTACCTCTTCCGTACGACGCTCCGCGACAACCTGCGCCTGGCGGGACCGGAGGCGGACGACGAGCGGCTGGCGCGGGCCGTGCGGGACGCGCGGCTGGAGCGGTGGGTCGAGCGCACCGGCTGGGACGCCGAGCTGGGCGAGGACGGCAGCACCGTCTCCGGCGGCCAGCTCCAGCGGCTGGCGCTGGCCAGGGCGCTGCTGTACGACCCGCCCGTGCTGCTGCTGGACGAGCCCGCCGAGGCGCTGGACGAGGAGACGGCCGACGAGCTGATGGCCGATCTGCTCGACGTCACGCACGACCGGACCACGCTGCTGGTCACCCACCGCCTGAAGGGGCTGGAGCGGGTGGACGAGATCGTGGTGCTGGAGGACGGCCGCGTGACGCAGCGCGGCACCCATGACGAGCTGGTCTCCCGGCCCGGCTACTACCGGGATCTGTGGGAGTCGGAGGTGCTCACCCGCCGCTAGGGAACTCCGCGCGACCGCCGCGCGTTGTGCCGGCATGGCAGACTGGTTTACGGTACAAACCAGTTTGAGGTGTCGAGGAGTTGCCATGACAGACGACGGCGAGCGGGAGTCCTCCCCCGAGGAGACGCTCCGGCTCATCGAGCGGCAGCGCGCCGTCGCGGTCAAGGCGCTGGCCGGCGACCCGCTGCTGCTCTACACCCCGTGGGGCGTCGCCTGGCTGCTCGGATTCGGGGCGTTCTTCCTGCACTACGGGCTGGACGGCGTCTCGTACGCGCCGATCAGCTGGCAGCTCGCCCTGGGGATCCTCATGGCCGGTCAGCTGGTGGCGGGCGCGTTCGTCGCCACCGGCCTCGTCAGGCTCAGCTCCGCGGTGCGGGGCGAGAGCACGGCCCGGGGCATGATGTACGGCTACGCGTGGTTCGTCGGCATGGTGCTGATGACCGTGATCAACATCAAGTTCAGCCAGCTGCTCCCGATGGAGGAGCGCGGGCTGCTGTGGTCGGGCGTGTCCCTGATGGTGGTGGCCGTGCTCTACATGGCCGGCGGCGCGCTCTACACGCAGTGGCCGATGTTCTTCATGGGCGTGTGGATCGCCGCCGTCGACGGCCTGGGCGTCATCCTGGGCCCGGGCTGGCACGCGCTGCTCACCGCGGTGCTCCTGGGCGGCGGCCAGATCGTCACCGGGATCCGGCTGCGGCGGCGGGCATGAGCGCCGAGCTCGACCCGGTCATCCACGCGCAGGCCAGGCTGCGCGTGATGGTGACGCTCAGCACCCTCCATGAGGGCGACGAGATCGCCTTCCCCTCGCTCAAGGACCTGCTCGGCATGACCGCGGGCAACCTGTCCGTCCACCTGACCAGGCTCGAAGAGGCGGGCTACGTGCGCATCACCAAGACCCACCGGGGCCGCACCCCCGTCACCTACGTCTCGATGACCACCCGGGGGCGGCTCGCGCTGGAGGACTACACCAAGGCCATCCGCTCCCTACTGGACTCCGCAGGAGGAACCACATGACCGTCCTCGCCCGTACGGTCGAGGCCACCCGGCGATACGGCGACGTCGTCGCGCTCGACCGGGTCTCCGCCGACATCCGGGCCGGTGAGCTGGTGGGGTTACTGGGCCCCAACGGCGCCGGCAAGTCGACGCTGATCAACCTGTTCGTCGGCCTGCGCCGCCCCACCTCGGGCACGGTCGAGCTGTTCGACGGCTCGCCGCGCGACCCGGCCATGCGGCGCCGCATCGGCGTCACCCCGCAGGAGACGGGGCTGCCCGAGGTGCTGCGGGTCGGCGAGATCGTGGACTTCGTCTCCGCCCACTTCCCCCGGCCCGTGCCCGCCGCCGAGCTGCTGGACCGGTTCGGGCTGGGCGACCTGGTCAAGCGGCAGATCGGCGGCCTGTCCGGCGGCCAGAAGCGGCGGCTGGCGGTGGCGCTGGCCTTCGCCGGCGACCCCGAGCTGGTCTTCCTGGACGAGCCCACGACCGGGCTGGACGTGGAGGCCAGGCGGGCGCTCTGGGACGGCATCAAGGCCTTCCACGAGGGCGGCGGCACGGTCGTGCTGACCAGCCACTACCTGGAGGAGATCGAGGCGCTGGCGGAGCGGGTGGTGGTCGTCGGCCAGGGCCGCGTGCTCGCCGACGACACCGTGGCGGCGGTGCGCGACGTGGTCGGGGCGCGGCGCGTCTCGTTCGACGCCGGCGAGCTGCCCGAGCTGCCCGGCGTGGTCGCCGTCCAGCGCGAGGGCGAGCGGGTCCACCTGGTGACCGCCGACCCGGACCGGCTCGTGGTCGAGCTGGTGCGCAGCGGCACCCCGTTCTCGGGCCTGGAGATCAGGCCCACCTCCCTGGAGGAGGCCTTCCTGACCATCACCGCCGCGAAGGAGCACGCGCATGTCTAGTCTCGTCCTGGCGCACACCCGCTATCAGGTGATCGAGCAGATCCGGGTGCCGATCGGGCTGCTGGCGAGCGGGCTGTTCCCGGCCATCGCGATGCTGGCGTTCGCGGTGCCGTTCGTGGGCGACGACCCGGTGGGCTCGACGCTGTCGATGGGCTCGATGATGCTGCTGGGCGCCATGTCGGCGGCGCTGATGGGGCTGTCGATCTCGGTGGCGATGGACCGCGAGCAGCCGTTCAACCCCTACCTGCGCACGCTGCCGGCGGGGCCGTTCCCGCACTTCGCGGGGCGGATCCTCACCACGACGGCGCTCATGCTGGTCTCGACGGTCCCCGTCATCCTGGTGGCGGCGCTGTTCAGCGAGGCCGACCTGGCCCCGGCGCGGCTGGCCGGGATGGTGGGCGCGGCGCTGGCGGGCGCGGTGCCGTTCATGCTGATCGGGCTGTTCGTCGGGCTGATGATGCCGTCGAAGGGCGCGATCGCGGTGTCGCAGATCCTGTTCTTCCCGTTCGCGATCGTGGGCGGGCTGATGCTGCCGCCGCAGATCATGCCCGAGTTCCTTCAGGTGATCTCGCCGTACGTGCCGAGCCGGGGCGGCGCCGAGCTGGTCTGGTGGGCCGCCACCGGAGCCACGCCGGGCACGGCCGCGCTGGTGGCGCTGGTGGTCTGGACGGTCGCCGCGGGCGCGGCGGCGGCCTGGGCGTTCCGGCGCGACGAGGGCCGCCGGTTCACCTGATCCGCGGGGATGGAGGGGGTGTGCCGCCGAGTCCGCAGCGATCTCAACGGCACACCCGTCCGTGTGGGGGTTCTGGTTATTGCATCTCGGCGAGGGTGGTGGTGACCGTGTGCTCCTTCCCATCCCTCATATATGTGATCTGAACCTCTTGACCCGGTTTGAAACCTCTGATCTGCCCGACGACGTCATCTCCGCCCTCGATGGCCCTGCCGTCGATCTTGGTGATGAGGTCGGCGATCTGCAGCCCGGCCTTCTCCGCCGGGCTTCCCGGGGTGATCTGCCTGACCAGCGCGCCGGGCACGCCGCCGGTGGCATCGGTGACGCTCACGCCCAGGAACGCGTGGGTCACCTTCCCGGTACGGATGAGCTGGTCGGACACGTGCTTGGCCGTGTTGATCGGGATGGCGAAGCCGAGCCCGATGCTGCCGCTGCTGCCCGCCGTGGCGATCGCCGTGTTGATGCCCACGACCTGCCCTGCGGCGTTGACCAGCGCGCCCCCGGAGTTGCCCGGGTTGATCGCGGCGTCGGTCTGGATGGCTCCGCCGATCGTGGTCACCCCGCCGCTGCGCTGCTGCGGCCAGCCGGGCGGGAGCTGCTCCCGCTCGCCGCCGACGGTGAGCGTGCGGTCGAGCGCGCTGACGATGCCCAGGGTGACCGACCCGTCGAGGCCGAGCGGGCTGCCGATGGCCAGCACGGAGTCGCCCACCTTGAGCTGGGAGCTGTCGCCGAGCGCGGCCGGCGAAAGCCCCGACACGTCCTTCGCCCTGATCACGGCGAGGTCGGTGGCGGGGTCGGTGCCGATGACCGAGGCGGCGGCGGTCCTGCCGTCGCTGAACTTCACGCTCATCTGGCCGCCCCGGGCGGCGCCCTCCACCACGTGGTTGTTGGTGAGGATCAGCCCGTCCTCGGTGAGGACGACGCCGGAGCCCTCACCGGTCGTCCCCTGGATCATCACCACCGAAGGCTGCACCTTCTCGGCGACCTCGGCCACGGTGAGCGAGCTGGACGCCTGGGCGAACGTCGGGCTCGGCGCGCTGACGGTCGTGACGACGGGATCCTGGAACGCGGTGGCGACGGCGGCGCCCACCACGCCCCCGCCCACGGCCACGGCCGCCAGGGCCAGCCCGGCGATCGCCTTCCGCCCCGCCCCGCTCCCTGTCTTCTTGGCGGAGGGCGGCGGTGGCGGCACCGGCTGGCCCATGATCATGGTGTCGCGCCGGGGGAAGCCCCCGGCGGAGGGCGGCGTGTCGCCGAACTGGCTCCAGCCGCCGGTGCCCTGCTCGCGAGGCTCGTTCGCGTTCATCGTCATCTCCCTCAAAGTTCTCTGACTCAAGGGTGCCAAAGCCAGCGTAAGCACTGGTTAAGCCGATGATCGACGGCACCTGAAAGCGTAAACGCAGACCTTATCCTTCCTGCTCGGAGCCGCTCACCCGACACGGCGGAATCACCGCCAGTACTCGTCCCTGAGCAGCCGCTTGTAGAGCTTGCCCGTGGGGTGCCGGGGCAGCTCGGCCCGGAAGTCGACCGACTTGGGACACTTGTAGTGCGCCAGCTGGGAGCGGCAGTACTCGATCAGCTCCTGCTCCAGCCCGGGCCCCGCCTCGTCCATCGACACCGGCTGCACCACGGCCTTGACCTGCTCGCCCATCTCCTCGTCCGGCACGCCGAGCACGGCCACGTCGGCGACCTTGGGATGCATGCACAGGACGTTCTCGGCCTCCTGCGGGTAGATGTTCACCCCACCCGAGATGATCATGTACGAGCGACGGTCGGTGAGATAGAGGAAGCCGTCCTCGTCCAGGTAGCCGATGTCGCCGAGGGTGGTCCAGCCGCGGCCCTGCGGGTCCTGGACGGAGCGGGTCTTGTCCGGGTCGCCGTGATACTCGAAGGCCGCGGCGCTCTCGAAGTAGACGGTGCCGTGCTCGCCCGGCGGCAGCACGTTGCCCTCCTCGTCGCAGACGTGCACCGGCCCCAGCAGCGACCTGCCGACCGTGCCCTTGTGGGCCAGCCAGTCCTTGGAGTCCACGTACAGGAAGCCGTTGCCCTCGGTGCCCGCGTAGTACTCGTGGATGATCGGGCCCCACCACTCGATCATCTGCTCCTTGACCGGGATCGGGCAGGGCGCGGCGGCGTGGATGGCGGCCCGCAGCGACGACAGGTCGTACCTCGCCCGGGTCTCCTCCGGCAGCTTGAGCATCTTGATGAACATGGTCGGCACCAGTTGCGTGTGCGTCACCTGATACTTCTCGACCAGCCGCAGGTACTCCTCGGGGTCGAAGCGCTCCATGACCACGAGGGTGGCGCCGAGGCGCTGGAACGTCATGCAGTAGCGGAGCGGGGCCGCGTGGTAGAGCGGGGCGGGCGACAGGTAGACGCTGTCGGCCGACGGCGCGAACAGGAACTGGATGAGCTTGAACAGCGCGCCCGGCTCGGTCAGCGGCTCCAGCGCCAGGGCCGGCTTGACGCCCTTGGGCCGGCCGGTGGTGCCGGAGGAGTAGAGCATGTCGGCGCCCTGCACCTCGCCGTCGACCGGGGTGACCGGGTGGCCCGCCACGGCTTCCTCGTACGACTGGAAACCCTCGGCGGTGCCGTCGAGCATCAGCCGCAGCTCCACGCGCGGCGTGTCGGCGGTGATGGAGGTGGCGACGTCGGCGAGGCCCGCGCTGGAGATGAACACCCGGGCGCCGCAGTTGTCGACGATGTAGGCCAGCTCGTCGTGCTGGAGGCGCGAGCTGATGGCCGTGTAGTACAGGCCGGACCGGTGCGCGGCCCAGGCGATGGCGAGGAAGAGCGGATGGTTCGGCAGCATGAAGGCGATGTGGTCGCCCGGCCTCAGGCCGGCGGCGCGGAACAGGTGGGCCAGCCGGTTCGACTCCTCGTCCAGCTGGCGGTAGGTGACGACCTGACCGGAGCCCGCCATGATCACAGCGGGCTTGTCGGGGGTGACTGCTGCGATGGCTCCCGGGTACATGACCGAACAGTATTCTGTTTCAGACCGGAAAAGCCAGTGCTTCCTTACACGGCGAAGCCGCGGCCTCGCCTTCGAGACCGCGGCTGCCGATCAGGGTCAGACGGCGTGGTAGACGTCCTTCCAGCCGGAGTTCGAGCCCTTCGGGCTCCACTCGTTGCCGCGGCTCACGTTCACGTAGACGTGAGCGATGTGGCTAGCGGAGAACGAGAAGGTCCGGGTGTGCTTGTCGCAGTTCTTGAACCGCTTGAAGGAGGTGTGGCCGCCGGTGGTGACGATCTTGAAGGTCTCCCAGGCGCACTTGTCCTTGCCCCACGCCCGGTGGTTGCTCAGCCTGCTGCGGACGTCGATCTGGTGGACGTGCCTCCAGGTCAGCACGCGCTTCCTGTCCTTCTTCTTCACCACCCAGCACTTGCGCTCGCCGTGGCTCCACTTGCAGACCCGCTTGGGGGTGTGGACGGTCTTCCAGGTCCAGTGCTTGACGCGCTTCCTGTCGACCTTCACGTGGCCCTGGGCCTTGGCCTTGTGGTCGCTGGAGTAGTAGGGGCCCCAGCTGTCGTAGGAGGTGGCTGCGCCGGCGGCCGTGGGGGCGCCGACGGCCACCACGGAGGCGGCCGCGACGCCGATGAGGATGCGAGTTGCGATTCGCACTTGAGGGCTCCTCGGGATGAGGTGGGTTCCGCTGTCGAGATCATTGATATGCGGACCCGATTGCCCCGTGCTTGCAAGCCGCTTTATCGCCGCTTTATTCGGCCGGGATCACCGAGCCCTCGTACTTCTGCGCGATGAAGTCCTTCACCTTCTGGTCCTGGAGCAGCTTGCCGAGCGTGACGACGTCCGGGTCCTGCTCCTGGCCGGCGGGCACGACCAGCCCGTTCACGTACGGGTTATCCTCGGTCTTCTCCAGCGCCAGCGCCTCGGAGGCGGGCTTGAGCCCGGCTTCCAGGGCGTAGTTGCCGTTGATCACGGCGGCGTCCACGTCGTCCAGCGCGCGCGGCAGCTGGGCGGCCTCCAGCGGCTCGAACTTGAGGTTCTTCGGGTTGCCCTCGACGTCGCGCTCGGTGGCGGCGGTGCCCGCGCCGTCCTTGAGGGTGACCAGGCCGTTGTCGGCGAGCAGCTTGAGCGCCCGGCCCAGGTTCGTCGCGTCGTTCGGCACGGCCACGGTGGCGCCCTCGGACAGGCCGCCGAGCTCGGTCACCTTCTTGGAGTACACGCCGAGCGGCTCCAGGTGGACCGGGGTGACGAAGGCCAGGTCGGTGCCCTTGGAGCTGTTGAAGTCGTCGAGGTAGGGCTTGTGCTGGAAGAAGTTGGCGCCCAGCTTGCCCTCGCTGACCTGGACGTTCGGCTGCACGTAGTCGGTGAACTCGACGATCTCGAGGTCCAGCCCGGCCTCCTCGGCCAGGTTCTCCTTGACGTAGGTGAGGATCTCGGCGTGCGGCACCGGCGTGGCGCCCACCTTGAGCGTGCCGTCCGCCTCACTGGTGGCGGACTGTGACGCGCCGCATGCGGCGAGCGACAGAGCCAGCGCGGCAGCACCCACTAGGCGACGAATATTCATGATTTTTCCTTTATTTGTGAGAAAGACGCCTGGCGACGTAATCGCCCAGGCTTTGCATGACTTGTACGATCACGACCAGCAGGACGACGGTCGCCACCATGACGCCGGTCTCGAACCGCTGGTAGCCGTAGCGGATGGCCAGGTCACCCAGCCCGCCCCCGCCGATGGTCCCGGCCATCGCCGTGTAGCCGATGAGCGCCACCACCGTCACCGTCACCCCGGCGACGATCCCGGGCAGCGCCTCGGGCAGCAGCACCTTGGCCACGATGGTGAAGCGGCCCGCCCCCATCGCCTGGGCGGCCTGGACCACGTCCCGGTCCACCTCGCGCAGCGACGTCTCCACCAGCCGGGCGAAGAACGGCACCGCGCCGACGGTGAGCGGCACCACCACGGCGGCGGTCCCGATCGTGGTGCCGACGACCAGCCGGGTGAACGGGATGATCGCGATCATCAGCACGATGAACGGCACCGACCGGCCCACGTTCACGATCACGCCGAGCGCCGACTTCAGCGCGGGCAGCGGCCGCAGCCCGTCCCGGTCGAACACCACCAGCGCCACCCCGAGCGGCAGCCCGAGCAGCACGGTCAGCAGCGCCGACCAGCCCACCATGATCGCGGTCTCGACCGTCGCCTCCGCCAGCAGCGGGGCCATGTCCTCCCAGCTCACTGGTGCACCATCCTCTTGTCGGTAGCTGAGATGCTGCTGATGCACCCGAGGTGCCGCTGGGTTACCGCCCTGCTCGCTCGACCCCGAGG
>NZ_JBFAOH010000015.1:0-150236 GCF_040675175.1 Nonomuraea sp. NPDC049649 | reverse complement strand
CCCAGATGCGAGCCCGAGAACCGGGAGTCGCGGCCCAGCTTGGCCGGCGACTCCTTCACCCGGATGATCGCGAACACCACCAGGCCGAGCACACAGGCGATGGCGATGAAGTCCTGCAGGAACCCGAGCACCGGCCACTGCCCGATCAACGGGATGTGGAAATTCGGCCTACCGGTGATCGCGCCCTGAATGATCGCACCGTAGGCCTCGATATAGACGGTCAGCAGAATGAAGAACGCCCACATCACGAAGAAGTGCGCCACCCCCGACGGCGTCCACTTCAGCAGCTTCTTCTGCCCGAAAACCTCGACCAGCTGCGCCTTGACCTCAGCGCCCACGTTCGCCTTGGCATACTCGACGCGCTCAGGAGCAGGCTGGCCCACCGTGGCCAGCTTGTACAGGAACAGGGCCCTGCGGCCCGCCACGGCCACCGCCGCGACGGTCATCACGAGCCCGATGATGGCTACCCAGAGCACGAGTTTCTCCCTTTCATGATGCGTTCCCGACGCCGGCCACCGTGCATGTAGGGGCGCCTTCCCAGCCGTACGGGGTCGACAGGCTTGTCATCTCTCTGCTGCTCTCGTCATGTCAGCGGCCGGTGAAGCGGGGTGGGCGCTTCTCCTTGAACGCCGCCATCGCCTCGGCCGAATCGGAGCCCGCCCCGATGCCCAGGTAGGTCACCTCGTCGCGCCAGGTCTGCTGGATGTTCATGTCGAGGCCGGCGTTGATCTGCGACTTGATGTGCCCGATGTTGATGGTCGCCCCTCTGGCCAGCCGCTCAGCCCACTCGGTGGCGACTGTGAGCACCTGATCGTCGGGGACGCAACGGTTCACCAGGCCCCATTCCTCCGCGAGGCGTCCCGGAACCGGGTCGCCGAACAGAGCTATCTCCCTGGCTCGGACGGGGCTGACGCTGCGAGTCAGCAGATAGGCGCCGCCGGCCTCCAGCGGCAGGCCACGCTGTACGAAGATCTCACAGAAGCGCGCCGACTCTCCGGCGATGATCAGGTCGCAGGCCAGCGCGAAGTTGCAGCCGAACCCGTAAGCGGCACCGTCGACGGCGGCGACGATGGGCTTGCTGTTCTCCCAGACCCGCTGGATCAGCCGCCACCAGCCATAGGCCAGGCCGTCCTCGCGCCGGATGTTGGTGTCGGTGCCGCGCCGGCGCTCCGGCGGGATCTCGATGGGGTCCGCCTGGCTCAGGTCGGCGCCCGAACTGAAGGCGCCGCCGGCTCCGGTGATGAGGGCCGCGCGGATGTCAGGGCTGTGGTGCACCTCGTCGAGTGCTGCCAGGATCGCGTTCCGCAGCGGATGATGAACGGCGTTTTTCACCCGTGGCCGGTTGAGAGTCAGGATCGCGACGTTGTTCTTCACGCTGAAGTCGAGTCCGGCACTCGCCCAGGCAGAGGTCTCTGAAGTCAAGGCAGCCCTCCTAAGCAGAAATCCTAATTGTAAGCCATACCGAATGTCTTACGACAAGCTGGGCCACCACTCCTGCCAGCAAGCGAACAGCCGTCCTCCTGGGACGACAGGTATGGTCTGGGCGTGCCGCCACCCCACTCCCACGACCGCACCGCCCTGCTGCTGCGCGACGCCGAACTCGACGGCGCCACCAGGGCCGATGTCCGAATCGCCCAGGGAAGGGTCGTCGAGATCGGCCCGGCCCTACCGAGGCAGACCGGCGAGGAGGAGATCCGCTGCGACGGCGGCGCGGTGCTGCCCGGCCTGGCCGACCACCACCTCCACCTGCACGCTCTGGCCGCCAGACAGGCCTCCATCGTCTGCGGCCCTCCCGAAGTCACCTCCGCCTCCGGGCTGGCCGCCGCACTCGCCGCCGCCGTGCCGGACGAGCACGGCTGGGTCCGGGGCGTCGGATACATCGAGACCGTGGCCGGAGATCTGGACGCCGAGGCCCTCGACCGGCTGGGACCACGAGGCCCGGTCCGCGTGCAGCACCGCAGCGGCGCGATGTGGATGCTGAACAGCGCGGCGATGGCCGCGACCGGTCTGTCCACAGCGGACCATCCGGGGGTCGAGCGCGGCGACGACGGGCGGCCCACCGGACGCCTGTGGCGCGCGGACGACTGGCTGCGGGACAGGTTGCCGCCGGCGCGGCCCCCGGATCTCTCTCAGGCCGGCGCGGAACTGGCCGGGCTTGGCGTCACGTCGGTCACGGACGCCACCCCCGACCTGGCTCCCGGTGCGATCGCCGCGATCGCCGAAGCGGCCCGGAACGGCGCACTGCTCCAGCGCGTACGACTTCTCGGTGTGCCCTTGGACACCATGCCACCGGAACCGCTCGGCGTGGGACCGTACAAGATCGTGATCGCGGACTCAGGGCTGCCGGACCTGGACGAGCTGACCGAGCGGATACGGCGCGCGCATGCGGTGGGGCGGCCGGTCGCGGCGCACTGTGTCACCCGTGAGGCGCTGATCGTCTTTCTGGCCGCGTTGGAGGACGCGGGCCCGCTGGACGGCGACCGGGTGGAACACGCGGCGCTGGTCCCAGCCGAGCTCGTCCCGGAGCTGGCCAGGCGGCGGCTGCGCGTGGTCACCCAGCCCGGATTCCTGACGGATCGAGGGGACGACTTCCTGCGCGGCCTGCCCGCCGCCGACCACGCCGACCTCTACCGGTGCGCCTCGCTGGCCACCGCGGGGGTGCCGGTCGCGCTGTCCAGCGACGCTCCGTACGGGCCGATCGACCCGTGGGCTGTGATCGCGGCGGCAGCGGAGCGCCGCGTCCCGGGCGGCCGGGTGGCGGGTCCGGAAGAGCGGATCAGCCCGCGCCGGGCGCTCGACGCCTACCTGGCGCCGACCGCCGACCCCGGCGGTCCGCCACGGCGGGTGCGTCCCGGCGTTGCGGCCGACCTCACCGTGCTCCACCTGCCGCTGGCGGAAGCGCTGCGCGCCCCCTGCAGTCGTCTCGTACGGACAGTCTTCATCGACGGCGAGCCGGTCGCGTAGGTCATGCCGGTGCGGCGGTGGCCTGTTGCGCGACCTGCCGTGTGGACATGAAAGACCCGGCGGGTGAAGCAACCGATCCCCGCCGGGTTGATCATGTCGAGGCGCCTGTCACACCTCGATGACCACAGCGCCGCCCTGGCCGCCGCCTGCGCACATGGCGGCCACGCCGATGCCGCCACCGCGGCGGCGGAGCTCGTGGACCAGGGTGGTCAGCATCCGGGCGCCGGACGCCGAGACGGGGTGACCCAGGCTGCAACCGCTGCCGAAGATGTTGACCTTCTCCTCGTCCAGGCCGAGGAGCTTGCAGGCCGCCACGGGAACCGAGGCGAACGCCTCGTTGATCTCCCAGAGCGCCACGTCGCCGACGTCGAGCCCGGCCCGCTTGAGCACCAGCGGGATCACCTCGACCGCGGCCATGCCGGTGCGGCGCGGCTCGACGCCGACGGCGGCCCAGGCCCGGACCGTCGCCAGCGTGTCGAGGCCCTCGGAAGCGGCGAGGTCGTCCGCCACGACGGTGAGAGCGGCGGCGGCGTCGTTGACACCGCTGGCGTTGCCCGCGGTGATCGAGAAGCCCTCGATCTCCGGGTGCAGCGGCTTCAGCGAGGCCAACTTCTCCAGGGTGGAGTTCCGCCGCGGGTGCTCGTCCACGGCGAACTCGACCACGGAGCCGTCGGCCTTGGTCACGGGGATCGGGACGATCTCGTCAGCGAACTTCCCCGCGTCGGTGGCGGCGACGGCGCGCTGGTGGGAGCGGAACGCCCAGGCGTCCATCTCCTCGCGGGTGATCCCCGCCTCCTTGGCGACGTTCCAGCCGACGTTGATGCTCACGTCGTCGGTGGCGTCCTCGGTGTACGGGAAGGTGGGCGCCATGCCCTCATAGGTCTCGTCGGCGGTGCCGGGGACCCGCCACACCAGCTTGGGGGCGAGTGAGGAGGACTGGACGCCTCCGGCGACGATCGCCGCGTCCATGCCCGCGCGGATCGACCCGGCGGCGTTGCCCACGGCGGTGAGGCTGCCCGCGCAGTGCCGGTTGATGGCCTGGCCGGCGACACCGGTCATCCCGGCCGCTACGGCCGCGTACCGGGCGAGGTCGCCGCCGCCGTAGAGCGACTCCGCCAGGATCACATCATCGATCTTCTCGTGGGAGAGACCGGAGCGGCCGACCGCGGCGCGGACGATCTGCTCGGCCAGGAACTCGGCTCTGGTCTCGCTGAGCGAGCCCTTTCTAGCGGTACCGATAGCGGTACGGACAGCGCTCACGATCACGGCTTCAGGCACGGTGCACCTCGCAGGGCCCTAGATGGGGGTCGTCACGTGGTGAAGGACCACCGTCCAACACAACGTGCTCCCCGATCGTAGATTAATCTCTCGATACATGTAAAATTTTCAATGCATTGTCTGAAGCGCTCCCGCAAGCGCGGGCAGCCATAACGCAGGAGGCCACATGGATCTTTCAGGTGCGTCAGCCATCGTCACGGGCGGCACAGGAGGCTTCGGGGAGGCCACAGTGCGCCGGCTTGTGGGGGCGGGTGCCAAGGTCGTCATCGCCGACGTGGCCGAGGACCGGGGCAAGGCTCTCGCGGACGACCTCGGCGAGAGCGTCCGCTTCGTCAGGACCGATGTGACCAGCGAGGAGTCGGTCCAGGACGCCCTGGCCGTCGCCTCCGAGCTGGGCCCGCTGCGCGTGGCCGTCATCGTCCACGGCGGCCCGGCGGCCGCGGCGCGAATCCTCAACCGCGAGGGCCAGCCGTATCCGGTGGACACCTTCCGGCGCACGGTCGAGATCTTCTTGACCGGCACGTTCACCGTGCTCAGCCGGGCCGCAGCGGTCATGGCGCAGAACGAGCCGCTGGATTCCGGCCAGCGCGGCGTCGTGATCACCACGGCGAGCATCGCGGGGTACGAGGGTCAGGTCGGGCAGTCCGACTACTCGGCGGCCAAGGGCGGTGTCATCGGCATGAACCTGACCGCTGCACGCGACCTCGCCCCGGTGGGCATCCGGGTCATGTGCATCGCCCCCGGAACCTTCTTCACCCCGGCGTACCGGATGGAGGAGGCGGAGGCGCAGGCCAAGTGGGGCCCCGGTGTGCCCAACCCCAAGCGCATGGGCCGGGCCGACGAGTATGCCCGCCTCGCCCTGCACATCGCGGAGAACGACTACCTGAACGGTGAGGTCATCCGCATCGACGGCGCACAGCGGTTCAACCTGAAGTAGCCAGCGCATGGAGAGGGCCGGCCGGCGGATCACCGCCGACCGGCCCTCTTCCGTTTCTCCCTGCCGTCCGCGCGCCCATCAGCGGCGCGCGGACGATGGGTCAGCGGCCCTGCCAGACCGGGGCGCGCTTCTCCGCGAACGCGCGCGGGCCCTCCTTGGCGTCCAGCGACCCGGTCACCGACTCGCCCTCCTTGCGGGTCAGCTCCCACAGCGGCGCGTCCGCCGGCCGGTCCGTCCCCTGGTAGCCGAGGGCGATCCGCTTGGACGCCCGTACGGACAGCGGCGCGTTGGAGGCGATCTTCTCAGCCAGGGCGAGGGCCTCGTCCAGGACCTTGCCCGCGGGGACCACCCGGTTGACGAGGTTCAGTTCCAGCGCGCGGGCGGCTGTGATGGGGTCGCCGGTCAGCAGCATCTCCAGCCCGGCCCGCAGTGGCACCTGCTGGACCAGCCGGAACGCGCCGCCCGCTCCGGCCACCAGCCCGCGCTTCACCTCGGGCAGCCCGAAGACCGCGGTGTCCGCGGCCACGATGAGGTCGGCGGCCAGCGCGATCTCGGTACCGCCGCCCAGTGCGGCTCCGTTGACGGCGGCGATGGTCGGCTTGCTGATGTAGTGCCCGACGAAACCGGCAAGCCCCCACGCCTCCCGGCCCTCCGGGATGATCCGTTCGCCGCGGGCGATGGCCTTGAGATCGGCACCCGCGCAGAACGCCCGATCGCCCGCGCCTGTCAGCACCACCGCCCGGACGTCGATATCGTGCTCGGCCTCCTCGAGAGCGTCGCCGACGCCCACACAGACGGCCTCGTTGACGGCGTTGCGAGCCTCGGGGCGGTTGATCGTAATGACCATGACGTGACCGCGCCGCTCGACGAGAACATCCTGCGTTTCCTGGCTCCTGCTCACAGAACCTCCTAGGAGGCGGGCGACTGCCCACCTGATCGTTAGAGTTATCGTAAGTATTACAGTTGAATCGTCGGCAGGTGGCGTGCGATCAACCGAGCCGGTCCACGAACGCCTTGAGCTGCCGGACGTTGCGGCACTCGAAGACCTCGTCGCAGTGCTCGGCATACGCGCTCATGACGGAGTCGCCGCTGTCCCACGCGCCGGCCGGCTCCGGGTTCAGCCAGTAGAGGTGACCCGCGCGACGGGCGATCGCCTGCAGGGCCTCGGCGCGTGGCGCGTGGTAATTGGACCTGGCGTCGCCGAGCACCACCACGGTGGTCCGGGCGGTCACCTGCTGCCCCCAGCGCTCCCAGAACGTCTCCAGCACGTTCCCGTAGTCGGAACGCCCGTCCAACCAGACCCCGCTGCCCGCCGCGTTGATCTTGGCGGTGGCCTCCGCGATGTCGGACGCCTGGGCGAGCACCGAGGTCACCTCGTCGACGCCGTCCACAAAAACGAACGTCCGGACGGCGGCGAACTCCGAACGCAGCGCGTCCACGAGCAGAAGCGTGAAGGTGGCGAACGCCGCCACCGATCCGGAGATGTCGGCGATCACCATGAGCTCGGGCTTGGCGACGCGGGGCCTGCGGAAGACCGGCTGAGCAGGCACTCCTCCAGTGGACATCGACCGTCGCACGGTGCGGCGAAAGTCCAGGTTGCCGCGTCGCAGGTGCTCGCGGCGCCGGGCCAGGCGGGCGGCCAGCGTCCTGGCGAGCGGCCGCACGGTCGCCCGGAGCGGTGCGAGTTCCTTCTGTGCGGTCGTGAGGAAATCCATGTCCTGCGGCAGCGGGGTGCGCAGTGTCTTGGCCACCGCCTCCGCGCCCCGGTCGGCGACCAGCCGCCTGCGGATCTGCGCTTCCACCTCCGAACGCAGGCGGTCGATCAGCCACTCGGCCCGGTCCACCGCGAGGCGACGGGCCAGCGCGCCATCCGGCCCTTCGTCGTAGGAATCGTCGAGCAGCCGGCCCAGCAGCGCGTCCTGATCGATCGCGAGCATGGTGCGGAACAGGTAGTACGTGCCGCCGACCGGACGGCCGGGCTCGATCCTGGCGTGCCGGTCCACGAAGATCCCCGCGATCAAGCGGACCGTGGTGAAGTCCTCCGCGCGCAGCGCCTCGACCAGCAGCCCGATCAGGCGCTCGTCGTCCAGCGTAGCGATGCTCTCCCCCGGCGCCATCGCCCCTGGCGCCCCCGGCGTTTCCCGGAGCTCCTCCTCTTCAGGGTCGGCCGGCGGCGCAGCCGCCGGGGAGAAGAACAGGTCGAAGACCGTGTCGAAAGCGTGCTCGTGCTCGTGCCGCTTGACCAGGGCGGCACGCAGCGCGACTCTGACCTCCTCACGGTCACCGAGCCGCACGTGCGGCAGTACACGGACGGCGTCGATGCCCTCGCTGAGCGAGACCGGGACGCCGATCGCGCGGAGTTCCGCGATCAGCCCCTCGACGGCCGCGAGCACGGCGCCTCCCCCCATGGATCGCGAGCCGAGGCGGTCATGCCGGGTTCACACCCAGTTCCTTGGCCGCCAGCTCGATGTCCGAGCGATGCTTGAGCAGCACGTTCAGATGCTCGCCGACGGTGTCCGGGGAGATCACGTCGGATCCGAGCAGGACGAGCGTGTGCGCCCAGTCCAGGGTCTCCGACACCGACGGCCTCTTCTTCAGGTCCAGCGCGCGCAGCGATCTGATGGTCTCCGCGATACCGGTGGCCAGTTCCTCGCTGATCCCGGGAACCCGGGCCAGCACGATCTCCCGCTCCCGCTCGGCGGACGGGTAGCCGACATGCAGGTAGAGACAGCGCCGTTTGAGCGCCTCGGACAGCTCACGCGAATCGTTGGAGGTGAGCACGACCAGCGGCCGCCGCCTGGCCCGGATGGTGCCCAGTTCGGGAATGGACACCTGGAAGTCGGAGAGGATCTCCAGCAGCAGAGCCTCGGTCTCCACGTCGAGGCGGTCCACTTCGTCGATCAGCAGGACCACGTCGTCCTCGGCCCTGATGGCCTCAAGCAGGGGCCGGGTGAGCAGGAAGCGCTCGCTGAAGATGTCTCCCTCGACCGCGTCCCAGCCTTCGCCCGAAGGGCCATCCGAGCCGGAGGCGGCCTGGACGCGCAGGAGTTGCTTGCGGTAGTCCCATTCGTACAGCGCCTTCGCCTCGTCGAGGCCCTGGTAGCACTGCAGCCGGATCAGCCGGGCGCCGCTCGCCCCGGCGACCGACTTGGCCAGCTCGGTCTTCCCAGTCCCCGCCGGCCCCTCGACCAGCAACGGCTTGCCCAGCCTGGCGGCGAGGAAGACGGTCCCGGCGATCTGCCGGTCCGCCAGGTAACCGACCGCGCGCAGCCGATCCGCGGTGTCCGCCATGGAGGTGAAGGACGTGGGCGTGGAGGGCCAGGTCTCCTGTGTCGTCATCAGCGGCCACCTTCTACAGACTTAAATAGTTCGCCATCTATCAAATTATCCAGCACGATAGTCGACAGTCAACCCAGCGGAGGCCACCGACACGCGATCACAACGTGTGATATGTCCTGCTCGTAGCGGACAGGTCCACCCCGGGGCTTCCTTACTGGCGATGATACTTCTAGAATCATCGAATCCGTTTACGAGTGAGTGGGAGCACCAGAGTGAGGGAGCCCGTATGGATCTCGATCTGACGGCGGATCAGAAGCTCTTCCGCACCACCAGCAAGAAGTTCCTCGACAACGAGGCCCCACTGACCCGGGTGCGGGAGCTGGCCGAGGATGCGGCGGGCTTCGACCGCGACTGGTGGAGCCGGGGAGCCGAGCTCGGCTGGGCGGCCATGCTGGTCCCGGAGGAACTGGGCGGGGGCAGCGTCTCCGGGCAGGGCCTGATGGACCTGGCCATCGTGGCCGAGGAGATGGGCCGCTTGGTCACCCCCGGGCCGCTGCTGGCCACGAACGCGGTGATCGCCGGACTGGTTCACGCGGGCGGGCACGAGGAGACGATCGAGCGACTGGTCTCCGGTGAGGCCGTGGCGTCGTGGGCCGTCTACGAGCCGGGTGCCGGGTGGCGGCCGGACCGGCCCGCCGTGACCGCGCGCGCCAAGGGCGACGCCTATGTGCTCGACGGCGTCAAGGATCGGGTGGAGGCCGCAGGGCAGGCGGACCTGTTCCTGGTGACCGCGCAGACCGACAGCGGACCGCTGCAGTTCCTGGTGGACGCGACGGCCGACGGCGTCACCGTCGTCCCGTCCGCGAGCCTGGACCTCGTGCGCCGCTTCGGAGAGGTGCGCCTGGAGGGGGTCGAGATCCCGGCCGCCGCTGTCGTCGGCAGCGTGGAGACCACCCCCGCGACGATCGAGCGTCAGCTCCAGGTCGCCGTGGTCCTGCAGTGCGCGGAGAGCACCGGCGCGGTGGACCGCGTCTTCGAGTTCACCGTGCAGTGGGCCTTCGACCGCTACTCCTTCGGCCGCCCGCTCGCGTCGTACCAGGCGCTGAAGCACCGGTTCGCCGACATGAAGACCTGGCTGGAGGCTTGCCATGCCACTTCGGGCGCGGCCGCCCGCGCCGTCCAGGAAGGCTCCCCCGACGCGGCCGAGCTGATCAGCGTCGCCAAGTCGTACGTGGGACAGCGCTCCGTCGAGATCATCCAGGACTGCGTGCAGCTCCACGGCGGCATCGGGGTCACCTGGGAGCACGACCTCCACCTCTACCTGCGCAGGGTCACGGTGAACCGCGCGCTGTACGGCACGCCGGAGGAGCACCGCCGCAGGATCGCCGACATCCTTGAGGTCTGAAAGGGAAGCCGACATGACTGACCAGCTCGACGAGATGGAAGACGTCGAATCGTTCCGCCTCCGGGCCCGCGCCTGGCTCAAGGAGAACATGCCGAAGCTCGAGGACAAGCCGCCCCTCCGCATCGGCGAGGACGACGACGTGGAGTGGCTGCGCGCCCGTGAGCTGCAGAAGATGCTGTACGCGGGAGGCTTCGCCGGGATCTGCTTCCCCAAGGAGTACGGCGGCCTGGGTCTGACGCCGGCCCACCAGCGTGCCTTCAACGAGGAGTCAGAGGGGTACGAGATGCCTCTGCTGCTCAACATCCCCACCTTCTCGATCTGCGCGCCGACGATCCTCGACATGGGCAGTGAGCAGCAGAAGCGGGAGCGCATCTCCGCTGCCATCCGCGGCGACGAGGTGCTGGTGCAGTTCCTCAGCGAGCCGCGCGGCGGCTCCGACCTGGCCGGCGTGATCACCCGGGCCACCCGCGACGGCGACATGTGGGTGATCAACGGCGCGAAGACCTGGAGCACCAGCGCGTACGCCGCCGACTACGGCCTCCTGCTGGCTCGCACCGACTGGGACGCCCCCAAGCACCGCGGGCTGACCATGTTCCTGGTCAAGGTCAACCAGCCGGGCGTCACGCTGCGCCGCATCAAGATGGTCAACGGCTCCACGGAGTTCTGCGAGGAGTTCTTCGACAACGTCATGGTCCCGGCCGACGCGGTGGTGGGCGAGGTCAACAACGGCTGGGCGGTCGCCTCCCGGCAGCTCTTCTACGAGCGCACCGCCGTCGGCGGCGGCTCGCCGTACGTCAGCGGTGTCGGCCGCCCCAACCTGGTGACGTCGAACTTCGACCTGGTGGACCTCGTCAGGAAGACCGGCACGGCCGAGGACCCCCGGGTGCGGGAGCTGCTCGGCGAGGCCGTCGCCCATCAGCGGGTGCAGGACCAGCTCATCGACCGGGTCACCGGAGGCATCACCCGCGGCCACCTGCCCGATAGCGCCTCGTCGATCATCCGGCTGTTCCACGCGGAGACCGACTGGAAGAACGCCGACGTCGGCCTGCAGATCGCCGGCTCGGCCGCAGTCACCGGCGTCGTCGGCGAGGACGGCCCACTCCGGTACGGCGAGAGCTACCTGACCCGCCAGTCGACCAGCCTCGGCGGCGGGAGCACCGAGATGGCCCGGAACATCATCAGCGAGCGCGTGCTCGGCATGCCACGCGAGTTCGCCGCCGACCGCGATGTGCCGTTCAGCCAGGTGCCGCAGGGCCGCACCTCCTGAACCGTACGCCCGGAGGACGAGAAGGCCGGCTCCTCTGAGGAGCCGGCCTTCTCGTGGTTTCTTGAAACAGCGGGCGAAGGTAGCGTGCCGCGGAAGCCGTTGTGGGATGCGCGCTCAGGAATCGAACGGGTCGTTCGGAATGGCCTCCGTCGTGAAGAAGTACGGAGCGCCGAAGCAGTCCTCCGGCTCCGCGGCGAGCAGGGTGGGCCTGATCCGGCGAGTGCGGATGTTCTTGCGGTTCAGCCAGTTTTCGGCGGAGTCCAGATCGACCACGCGGAACGTGATTCCGTAGATCATGTCGCCCCACTTGGCGACATGCTCACCGAGATGGGAGTCCTCGCTGAGCGGCTGGGCGAGCTGCAGCAGGCAGTCGCCGAGCTGGACGATCTCATAACGGGTCTGGAGCTCGTCGTCGATCCCCTTGGCGACCGGCACTGCCTGGATTTTGCCCACGTACGTGTCCACCGCCGCGTCGAGATCCCTCACGCCGAGGGTGATGTGCGCGAGCCGCTTGATCGTCAGCGGGTGGCCGTACTCCCACATCTTCACCTGTGACGACCAGGTTTCGAGCTGGCGCGGGTCGTTGGGCATGTCGATGGCGCACAGCTCTACCATCAAGCCGGCCATGTCCCGAGGGCTCGGGAAGAAGTAGACGGTCTCCGGGGCCATCTCCTCGAGCTTGCCCCCGCCGGGGCGGCCGATGTAGACGCCCTGTTGGATCAGGTGGTTGCCCAGCCCCACCAGGTCGTCGACCTTGTAGCCGACGGAGTGCAGGTGCTGACCGTACTTCGTGTAGAACTTGCCGACCGGCTTGGCGGCGTTGACCGGGAAGTTCGGGGCCATGGTCTCGATGCACAGATCGCTGATCATGATCAGGCCGGCCCAGCGGTCCTCGACCTCCAGGAAGTTGGGCTCGTCCACGCCCATGTACACCAGGCCGCCGAACACCTCTTCGTAGAACTTGTTCAGCGTCGGCACGTCGTCGGTCATGTGGACCGAGTGGATCATGAGTCCGATGCCGTAATCGCCGGTCTTCTTGACTTGCTTCTGCACGGGGGCCTCTCCTATCTCTGTTGGGATGCGGACGGCTGGGACAGGCTGCGAGAGCACTCTCCTGCGCGGTTACCTCAGGTTCAGTAGGTGTAGAACCCCCGCCCTGTCTTGCGGCCCAGCCAGCCGAGCCGGACATACTGCTTGAGCAGGGTAGGCGGGTAGTACCTCGGCTCCTTGTACTCCTCGTACATGGAGGCGGCCATGTCGTGCACGATGTCCAGGCCGATCAGGTCACTCAGGGCGAAGGGGCCCATCGGGTGGTTGAAGCCGAGCTTGATGACAGAGTCGATCGACTCCATGTCGGCCACGCCCCGTTCGTACGCCCGGATCGCGTCGCACAGGTAGGGCACGATCAGCAGGTTGCCGACGAAGCCCGGCACGTCGTTGACGATGATCGGCTCCTTGCCCAGTTCGACGGCGAAGGCACGGATCGTCTCCACCGTCTCGTCCAGGGTCACGGGCGTGCGGATCACCTCTACCAGCTTCATCGCGGGCACCGGGTTGAAGAAGTGCAGGCCCACCACCCGCTCGGGGCGGCTGGTGGCCCCGGCGAGGATCACCAGCGGAATGGTCGAGGTGTTCGAGGCGATCATCGTCTCCGCGGGCACCAGCTTGTCGATCTCAGCGAGGAGTTCGCACTTGAGCGCCACGTCCTCGTAGACCGCGTCCACCACCAGGTCTGTCCGCGCCACCGCGTCGAGTTCCGTGGCGATCGTCACCCGGCCCAGCGCCTCGGCCGCCTGCGCCTCAGTGATCTTTCCCCGGGCGGCCGTCCTGGCGAACCCGGCCTCCAGTCGCTGCCTGGCCGCCTCGACGTCGGCGTCGTTGCGCTCGACCCCGACGACTTCCAGCCCGGTGGCAGCGGCGACCTGCATGATGCCCGCCCCCATCGTGCCGACGCCGATCACGCCAATGCTCTTGATTTGCACGCTTTCTCCTGTCGTGTCTATTTGTCCGGCTGATGCCCGCTCAGCGCATGTATCCGGAGGCCGGGCGCGGCATGGCAGCGCCTCAGGAACGTCGGCGGTCGATCTCCTGCGAGAACTGGGGCAGCACCGCATGCAGGTCTCCCACGACACCGAAGTCGGAGAGTTCGAAGATCGGCGCGTCCGGGTCCTTGTTCACCACGACGACCGTCTTCGAGGTCTGCATGCCTGCCCGGTGCTGGATCGCACCGGAGATTCCGGCGGCGAGATAGAGCTGCGGGGAGACCGTCTTGCCGGTCTGGCCGATCTGGTGGCTATGCGGGTACCACCCGGCGTCCACCGCGGCCCGCGACGCGCCGACCGCGGCGCCGAGCTGGTCGGCGACCCGCTCGATCAGTGCGAACGCCTCGGCGCCGCCGAGGCCGCGGCCGCCGGCCACCACCACGGAGGCGTCGGTCAGTTCGGGGCGGCCGGACGCTTCACGCGGGGTGCGCGAGGTGATCCGCGCCCCCTTGCCCAGGTCGGTGAAGGAGATCTGGACCTGCTCGACGGCGGGCTCCACCGGAGCTTCCTCCGGCGTGACCGCGTTCGGCTTGACCGCGATCACCGGAACTCCGGCGGGGAACCGGGACCGTACGACGTAGGAGGCGGCGAAGGCCGACTGCACGGCGACCGGCCGACCGTCGTCGCCTGCCTCGACGTTCACGGCGTCGGTCACCACGCCGGAGCCGAGCCGTACCGCGAGCCGCGCCGCCACGTCCTTAGCGTCCGGAGACGAGCCGGTCAGCACGCCGGCCAGGTCCCCGGACTTCAGGAGCCCGCCCGCTACCCGGGCCAGAGCGTCCACCGTGGGCGCCACCAGGAAGTCCCGTGCGGCGGGGTCATCGACGACGTACACGGTCTCGGCGCCGTATCGGCCGAGCTGCTCCACCGCTGCGGGGTCCGCCGCCTGGAGGACGACGGCCGCGGGCCGGCCGAACCGGCGGGCGAGGGTGAGCAGTTCCAGCGTGGACTTGCGGACTTCGCCCTCCGGCGCGTCGACCAGGACGAGAACGTGAGACATGGGGATGGCCTCCTCAGATGAACTTCTGCGCGGCGAGGAAGTCGGCGAGCGCCACTCCCCCTTCGCCCTCGTCTACGACCTTGGGACCGGCCTGGCGGGGCGGCCGCTTGGTGGCCGATACGGTGGCCGACAGGGCGGCGCCCAGGCCGACCTCGTCCCCGGGCACCTCGAGGTCGGCGAGCGACCAGGTCTCGACCGGCTTCTTCTTGGCCGCCATGATCCCCTTGAACGAGGGGTATCGAGCGTCCCCGCTGCGGTCGGTGACGCTCACCACCGCGGGCAGCTCCGCCTCCACCGTCTCCACAGCGACGTCGGTTTCGCGTTCGATCCGCACCGTACGGTCCTTCAGCGCCAGGCTCTGGGCGTAGGTGAGCTGCGGGATGCCGAGCCGTTCGGCCAGCAGGGCGGGAATCACACCGGTTCCCGCGTCGGTGGAAGCCATGCCGCACAGCACGATGTCGTAGTCCAGCTTGCTCAGCGCGGCGGCGAGCACCCGGGATGTGGCGATCACGTCCGAGCCGTGCAGGGCGTCGTCCAGGATGTGCACTCCGCGGTCCCCGCCCATGGCCAGGGCTTTGCGCAGCGCGCCGACGGCGTCGGAGGGGCCCATCGTCAGGTAGGTGACCTCGGCGTCACCGGCCTCCTCGGCGAGCCGCAGCGCCTGCTCGGCGGCGTACTCGTCCAGCTCGGAGAGCTGGCCGTCGACGGCGGCCCGGTCCACCGTGCCGTCGTCGGCGAAGCCTACGTCGCCCGTTGGATCAGGCGTGTATTTGACGAGTGTGACGACTCTCAGCACGACGGTCTACTCCTTCATAGGCGAGCGTCCCCGCGGGGATCAGATGGTCCGCCTGGTCAGTGGGGTGCCCGCGGTCTTGTCGGGCCGCATGTCCGCGGGGGACGACAGCCGGCAGGTGCGGCACACGATTCACGCCTGCGCGGCCATGAACACCTGCTACGCAAGCCGCTCCTACTTCATGAATCTTATAGTTATGAATCTATCGAAGCATAATGCTAGGGTCAACACTCACAATGCCGCGCGCGACCGTCGACATAGTTTGAAAGATTTCCGTGAGGGATGCCTGGAGGCACAACCATGACCACTGCTTCGAACCCGCGCCCGGAAACCGCCTCCGATATCGCGTCGCTGTACGTCGGCGGCACATGGCGCCCTTCCGCGTCTGGGGGCACGTTCCCGGTGACCGACCCCGCGACGGGGGCGTGGATCTGCGATGTCTCCGCCGGTGACGCCGGTGACGCCGCCGCCGCCGTGGCCGCTGCGAGTGACGCCTTCCCCGGATGGGCGGCCCGGACGGCCTACGACCGGGCCGACTACCTCTACCGGGCGTACGAGGTGATGATGTCCCGGCAGGAGGAGTTGGCCAGGGTGCTCACCTCCGAGCAGGGCAAGCCGCTGCGTGCCGCGCGCATCGAGGTCAAGTACGCCGCGGACTTCCTGATCTGGTTCGCCGAGGAGGCCAAGCGCGTCTACGGCCAGACCATCCCGTCCGCCCGCCCCGACCAGCGCTTCCTGGTGATGCGGCAGCCGGTCGGTGTGGTCGGGGCGATCACGCCGTGGAACTATCCGATCTCCATGATCACGCGTAAGCTCGCCCCTGCCCTGGCCGCGGGGTGCACGATCGTGCTCAAGCCGGCCGAGCAGACGCCGCTCTGCGCGATCGAGGTATTCCGGATCCTCGACGAGGTCGGACTCCCCGCCGGTGTCGCCAATCTCGTGACCTCCGACAGCCCGGCCTCGGTCGGCGAGGTCTTCCTCACCGACCGGAACGTCGCCAAGCTCACCTTCACCGGCTCGACGGAGGTCGGCAAACTGCTCGCCCGCGGCGCCGCCGACCAGATGAAGCGGGTCTCCCTCGAACTGGGCGGACACGCGCCCTTCATCGTCTTCGAGGACGCCGACCCCGCGCACGCAGCCAAGGGCGCCGCGCTGGTGAAGTTCCTCAACACCGGGCAGGCCTGCATCTGCCCGAATCGGATCTTCGTGCACCGCTCGATCAGCGAGACGTTCATCGAAGTACTGCGCGACCGGGTGACCGCGCTCCGCGCCGGCTCGGGCCTCACCGAGGGCGTCGCCATCGGGCCGCTCATCGACGCCTCCGCCTGGGAGCGGATGGCGGCTCAGGTCTCCGACGCGGTCGCGAAGGGGGCCGAACTGGTCTGCGGCGGCCAGCGGCTCGCCGGTGAGGAGGTGGACGGCGGCTACTTCTTCGCGCCGACCATCCTGACCGGGGTCACCCCTGACATGCGCATCTACCGTGAGGAGACGTTCGGCCCGATCGCCCCCATCGTCGTCTTCGACGATGAGAAGGAGGTCGTCGAGATGGCGAACGACACCACCTATGGACTGGCGTCGTACGTCTACACCCGGGACATCAGCCGGGCGATGCGCGTCTCCGAGGCGTTGCGGTTCGGCATCGTCGGCATCAACGACATCAACCCGACATCGGCCGCAGCGCCGTTCGGCGGGATGAAAGAGAGCGGCCTCGGCAGGGAGGGCGCCCAGGAGGGCATCACCGAATACCTGGAGACGAAGCTGGTCGGTCTGGCGCTGTGACCGCACGAGGCCCGGCCCCGCTCGTAGCCGTGGCGGGCCGGGCTTCTCGCATGCCCGATCTCCCAGCGGCCGGGCTCCCGTGATGTCAGCGCGACAGGAAGCGGAGCGCCGCTTCCACTGCGCGCGGGTCGGTGGGGGTTGCGAAGTGATCCGAGCCGGACAGCACCCGCACCTGGGCGTCGGGCAGCAGCGCGGCCAGCCTCTCCGGGACGCCCGCCGGATCGCGGTCGCCGATCAGGAAGAGGACCGGGCACCTCACCCCGCGCACCTCGCCCTCGGTCAGCGGTTCGACCCGGCGACGCAGAAAGGCGGCCAGCGCGGCGGGCTCGTTGCCCTGGTCCCTGGCCATCCGGTGGAACAGCCGCGCGGTGACGTCGGAGAGGTCGGGCGTCTCCTTCTCCAGGCTCTCGGCCAGCGCGGTCGCGTCCTGCTCTCCGAGCAGGCCGTCGCCGACGCCCATCAGCACCAGCCGCCGGAACTCGGCCCCGCCCCGTGCGGCGAGGCGGAGCAGGATACCGGCTCCGGCGGAGAACCCGGCGGCGTCCAGGACCCCGTGCCCGGATATGGCGGAGGCGACCGTGCCCTCCACATCCCGGTAGGCGGCGGCATCGGAGGATCGGCCCGACGTGCCGTGCCCGGGGAGGTCCACCCCGACGACCTGTCTGCCCTGGTCCTTGAGCAGGTCGGCCCAGCCCGTGCGACGCCAGCCGTGCTCGAACGACGAGGTGAACCCGTGCACCAGCAGGACGGGGGGCGCAGAGAGCACGGTCATCGCTTCTCTCCCCTTGCGCGCATCGCACGCGTCGACCACGTGACAGCACTCATAGCTCTCCCCTTCGCACCTGGTCGCCGGGTTTTGACGCCCGGTGACCACAACGACTAAGTTATTCGATACATTTATGGCTATCTAACAACTTACTCCCTGGTGGTGCTGATGGCCAGCATGGTCGAACATGACAGCGGCGCAACCGGCGCGGAGAGCACCTCACCCGCTCCGCTGACCGTGACCGAGTGGTGGGACTCAGAGATCCGCGGTGGCGACCCCCTGCAGTTCCCCGCGTACGCCGACGCGCTGAACAGGACGGCGGACGAGTCCGTGCGCACCGGGCTGGCCGTGATCCGCGGGCAGTCGGTCGCGCTGATCGAGAGCCGGTACGAGAACTTCGGCGGCACGATGGGAGCAGCCGCGGGCGAGAAGATCGCCCGCGCGTTCCGGCGGGCCACTGAGCTGAGAGTGCCGGTGGTGGCGCTGACCAGTACGGGGGGCGCCCGGCTCCAGGAGGGCATGGTCGCGTTGATCCAGATGGGCCGCACGACCTCGGCCCGGTGCGCGCACGCCGACGCCGGACTGCTGACCGCCGCGGTCTTCCGCTCCCCCACCACCGGAGGCGTCTACGCCTCCTGGGGCTCACTCGCCGACATCCGCGCCGCCTCCGCCGGCGCGGTGCTCGGCTTCGGCGGCCCGCGGGTCGTGCAGCAGGTCACCGGGCAGCTTCCCCCGCCCATCTCGCACACCGCGGAGTCCGCGTACGCGGGCGGGCTGGTGGACGCAGTCGTCGGCGCGCAGGACGAGGTGCCCTGGCTGGAGGCGGTGCTCGGGGTACGCGACCAGCCGCTGGCGCTGGATCCACGCCGTCCCGCGGTGACCGCGCCGCTCAGCGCGGCCCCGGCACTGGGTACACCCGCTGCCGAAGGCGGCGGAGGGTGGCACACCCTGCTCACCGCGCGCGGGCGGCGCCGCCCGTCCGGCCTGGAGTGGGCCGCCGCGCTGTGCTCGTCGTGGGTGGACCTGCACGGCCTCGACCCGGTCATCAGGGCAGGGCTGGCCACCATCGGCGGCAGACGCGCCGTCGTCATCGCGATGGACCGGCACGCCTGGGCGGACGGCGCCGCCCGGCCGGGGCCCGACGGCTACCGGCTGGCGCAGCGCGCGGTCGCGCTGGCCGACCAGCTTCGCCTGCCGATCCTCACGCTGGTGGACACTCCAGGCGCGGAACCCGGCCCCCAAGCCGAGTTCGACGGCATCGCCGGCGAGATCGCCCGTACGCTTCAGGCCATCTCGCAGGCGCGTGGCGTCACCGTCTCGCTCTGCGTCGGAGAGGGCGGAAGCGGCGGCGCGATCGCCCTCGCCTACACCGACCGCGCGTTCATGCTGGCGGGCGCGGTGTTCTCGGTGATCGGCCCCGAGGCGGCGGCCACCGTGCTGCTGCGCGACGCCGGTCGCGCCCCGGCGATGGCCGACGCGCTCCGCATCACCGGTCCCGAGCTGCGCCGCCTCGGCATCGTGGACGATCTGCTGCCCGACGCCGGTCCCGAGGCGGTCGACGTCGTCCGCGACGCGGTGCTGACGGCGTTCGATTCCGCCACGCCCGGCGACCGCGACGTACGCAGCGACCGGGCTACCTACCCCTGGCTGCGAACAGCCGGCTGACCCCTACCCGACATCCCCGCCTCACCCAAGGACGGAAAGATATGAGCCGCAAAGCGCTGCTTCTCGTGCACACCAATGCCGCCGGGCCCGACAAGGAGGACGAGTACCGCCGATGGTACGACGAGGTCCACATTCCCCAGCTCCTGGAACGGATCCCCGGCATCGTACGGGCGGCCCGATACCTGGCCTCGCCTGACGGACCCCCCGTCTCCGAGCGCTACCTGGCGATCTACGAGATCGAGGCGGACGACCCTGCCGCGGTCCTCAAGGAGATCAACAAGGCCGCGGCATCCGGCCGGCTCGATCTCACCCCGGCGATGGACACCTCCAAGCCGCCGGTGATGGCGCTGTACGAGCCCGCTCACCTCAGCTGACATCTCCGTGAGATCACCCGCGCGCCGGCCCGCCGCTAGAGTGAGCACCTCGGTGGTCATCCACGGCGGTCGTCGCGCGGGTGATCGTCCGCGACGGTGCCGCGCACCTCGTTGCCCAACAGGGAGGACATCGACATGAGCTCGGACGACGCCGTTCTGCTCGACGAGCCGGTGCCTGGAGTCCGGCTGGTCACACTGAACCGGCCCCAGGTCCGCAACGCCATGACCGCCGAGGTCACCGCCGCGTGGACCGAGATCATGTCCGAGGTGAGGGCCGACACCACCGTGCGGGTGCTGGTCGTCACCGGGGCAGGCAGTTCCTTCTGCTCCGGGGCGGACTTGTCCTGGCTCGACCAGGGCGCGGCTCAGGACACCACGCCCGACCGGATGCGCGACCGGATGCTGCCCTTCTACCGGACCTGGTTGTCCCCCCGCGAACTGCCCTTCCCCGTCATCGCGGCGATCAACGGCCCCGCCATCGGCGCCGGGCTGTGCGCCGCGCTCGCCTGCGACCTGCGCTACGCGAGCACCACGGCCAGGTTCAGCGCTCCCTTCATCTACCTGGGCACGCACGGCGGCATGGCGGCCACCTACCTGCTTCCCGAGGCGGTCGGGGTGCCCCGGGCGCGTGAGCTGCTCTACACCGGCCGCGAGCTGAACGCCCAGGAGGCCCTGGAGTGGGGCCTGGTCTCCGGAGTGGCCGACGATGTGCTCGACCATTCGCTGCGCATGGCACAGCACATCGCCACCGCGGCGCCGATCGCCACTCGCCTCACCAAGGCGGGGCTGGAGCAGTCCGCGGCCGGGCTCGCCGCGTCGATCCAATGGGAAGCGCTGGCCCAGCCGGTCACCTTGGACACGTCCGACGTCCACGAGGGCATCCAGGCCAAGCGGGAGCGGCGCCCGCCCATCTTCACGGGCAACTGAGGTGGTTCCCACATCAGGAGCGGTGAACTAGTTTTAGAAGTTTGTTCAAATCTGCGGGAGCAAGCGCACGGAAACTAAGGTATTTTTAGAACTAGCCACGATCAGTGGGCGAACCGGGGGCGAAAGGAGGAGCGCTGTGGCGACTTCGCAGAAGACGGCGCCGGAGTCTCCAACTGAGATCTTCAAGGCGTTGGGAGACCCCATTCGCTGGAAGATCGTTCAGCAGATGGCCGCGGTGGACGAGCTGGCTTGCAGCACGCTGGAGGACACGCTTCCGGTGTCCAAGCCGACGATCTCGTACCACACGAAGATCCTCACCCAGGCCGGCCTGATAGACACGCGCAAGGAAGGGCGCAACTACTACTACACGTTGCGCCGCGAGGTGCTGCACCACCTCGTCGACGAGATGTGGGCCCTCGCCCCCGCGCCGCGCCCGGTGCGCGACGGCAAGATCGACCACGCCCCGGAAGTCACGAAGCGGCGGGGCGGCAGGCGTCAGCGCGCCGCGGAGCGCACCGAGACCGCAGAGCGGGACCTGGTCCTGCTGACCTGGTGACCGCGAGTAAGGGCCGGCGGTCCTGGCGCGGGTCTCGAACCCGTCGCATGGCTGGAAGTCCCGGCTCGGGCGACGTCGGCGGCGCCCCGAAGTTTTACCTCTATGTTTGAGCAGGCCCCGGGAACTGCGGACTTGGAGTTCCCGGCGGAACCGGCGTGCGGGAGCGCGTCTCATAGTGACTGGGCGGTGCCCCCCAACCGTCCATGAAACTGGCCGAGGGGCACCCCGGCGGCGAGTATCCACCGCTCCGGACACCGGCCGCAGACGCGCGCCCCAGCTACCGCGGAAGCCGTCCTGCCGGAGTCCGGAGAGCCGCCTCAGGAAAGCGCCACCGTCGCCGTGGCCGGCGTGAGGGTGTTCCCCTCCTGGTCACGGATGGCGAGGTCCACGTCGGCGTACCGGCGGCTCTCGTCCTCGTAGACGGCACTGACCGTGCCGGAGACCGTCAGCGTCATCCCCTTGGTGTTCGCACCGCGGAACTGGCATGACAGCCGCACGATGGACACCTCCTCCCCCAGCCACGCGCGCAGCGCGTTGTGCAGGTACGACCATTGGAGGTTGCCCATGCCGAAGGCCGAGGGGTACCCGGCGGCGCGGCCGGCCTCGTCGTCCATGTGAATCGGCACGAACTCGTCGTTGACCGCGGCGTACCGGTTCCAGACCGCGAACCCGGTCTCCCTGGTGAACGCGGGGATCTCCTGGCCGACCTCGACCGGCCGTCCCGATGCCTGGTTCGTCATCGTCGTCGCTCCTGATCAGTAGCGGATGAGGGTGGTGCGGGTGCGCTTGATCAGCGTCCCGTCTGCCCTGGTCCAGGTGTCCTCGGTGACGGTCATGAGCATCAGCCCGAGGCGTCCTTGCCGCTCGGAGTACGACTCCAGGCGATTGACGCTGGTGATAACGTCACCGGGCCTGATCCGCTCTCCGTACTCGACGGTCAGGCCGCCGTTGAGCTGGAACTTGAGCCCTGGCCCTGGGATGCCGAGCAGCAGTTCGGTCCGGTCGGGGTCGATGCCGTCGACCTCGGTGGCGGCCCGGGGCATACTGACCTCGGCACACATCCAGGCGAAGGGGTTGAAGTCCTCGGGCGCGACGATGCCGCCGTGCCGGGTGCCCGCCGCGTGTGCCGCGTCCCAGAACAGCCGGGGAGGCTGTTCCGGCCAGTAGACGGCCAGCGCCCAGCGCCGGATGTCGGACTCGGAGACCGGGTAGCTCACCCGCCGGCCGAGTTCCGAACCGACGGCGGCCCGCATCGCCTCCGAGATTACGGTGCCTGGCACATTCGCCTCCGTGGTCGCCTCATGATGACTTCCTTCATTTCGATGATTACATAAGTACTGAACGACCTTGGCACAGTCAAGCTCGCTATGCCACTCCGGCGCTCAGCGCAGACGGAAAGCTCCCTCCAGGCCATCTCAGGACCGCCGCGACCTTCCCGACATGGACGTCGGCAATGCCGCCGCAGATGCCGATCCCTGACGGCTGCCAGCCTGACGCCCATCGTTTGCGCCGCTCAAAGGAGGGATGTGGGCGGCGACCCTCGCTCACACACCCCTCCGTCGGGTGCTGCCGATCCTCACAGGCCTCCGCCTATCCCGCTCCCCAGGGACCGCAGCCGAGTCGTGATGCTTGACCATTGACCTGGCCCGGACATCTACCTAATCTGCTCATACATTCAATGTTAGCGAAACATGGAAGTTTCGCCCCCGGAGGGTGATGACCGTGGATCTTCAAACCGGCACAGTGGTTGACCATGAAGCCCTGGCCCGTCTGCTCAGGCCCCGGACCATCGCCGTCGTCGGCATCAACGATGCGTCGAGTTGGCGTGAGCGCGCTCACGCCACGCTGCACAGCGACGCCGAGGTCTTCTTCGTCAATCCGGATCGCGAGGCCGTTTTCGGGCGCCGCACGCACCCGAGCCTGTCCTCGATCGGCCGTCCGATCGACGCGGTCATGTCGGTCATGCCGGATGAGCCTACGACCGCGCTGATCGAGAGGGCCGCGCGGCTGGACATCGGCGGACTGGTCGCCGTCGGCGGCAACGCATCCGGGACAGGCACGGCCGCTAGGGCCCTTCAGAGCCGCATGAAGGCAGTAGTGCGCAAGAAGGGCATACCCCTAATCGGTCCGAAGAGCCTCGGCTTCGTCAACGTGCCGCAACGTATCAATCTGACCGCCGCTATGTCCTGTTGGGCACGTCCCGGAGGTATTTCGATCGTGTCCCAGAGCGACGCGCTCCTCAATCGTCTCGCTGGGGCCGGCGACCGCGCGGGATACGGCTACAACCTGCTGATCAGCGCAGGCAGCGAGACAGTCACCGACTTGGCTGACTACGTCGAGTTCCTGGCAGCGGACCCTGACACCCGCGCCATCGCCCTAATCGTCCAGACGATTCGCAGGCCGGAGGTGTTCTTCGCGGCGGCCCAACGGGCAGCCGAGGCCGGCAAGCCGGTCGCGATGCTCAAACTGGCGCGGGGTGACCGATCCCCCGGCTCTTCGGAGCCCGACCCGGCGGAGAACCTTTGGATGCTCGACATCGCACTCCGCCAGTCTGGGATCACCGTGGTGGCCGACCTAAGAGAGCTGCTGGATTACCTAGTAAAAGCGGACCCGACGAGTTCATGCCGAGCCCCACTTCGCCCTATCCCCGCGGCAGCCGTCGCAGGGGTCGGCTCGAGTGCCGATACAGGGACCCCCGGCCCCAGCATGTTCAGCGGCCGACGCAATTGCCCCTACCCCGATGAGGCGCCCAGCACGCTGCCCCAGCCCGGCCGCATGTCCCGTCCTGACCCGCGCAGCTTCATGACGTTTCCGCGTGCTCGGAAGACTTTCAGAAGGGAGACTCCGCCACCGGTAGCGGCCTTGCCACGCCCCCAGGCATCGACCATGCCTCTTCCCGGTGGGCGGTTGCTCCCGTTCGAGGCCACTATGGAAGTCCTGAAGGGAGCGGGCATCCCGGTCGCTCCGTATCACGTCCTGCGGGACGATGACGACCCCATGGCTGTGCGGATGCTCTTCCCCGGCCCCTACGCCCTCCGGCTGGCAGACACCCGGGACCTCCAGGCGCGCATTGCAGCCCGCGAGGACGTCCCGGCGGAGGAACTCGCTTCGGCGGTGACAGGGCTGCGTGCCGTCGCGACGGAGTACTACGTGCCGCCAGTGGTCGTGGTGCAACCATACCTGGAGGTTCTGGCGCAGTGCTTCGTCGGCCTGTTGCCCAACAGCGAGCTGGGCTCGACGGTCATCTTCGGTACGGGCGGGAGCGTCGCGGAGAAGGCTCCCGTCGGCGGCAGGATGGCACCTCTCAGTTTGCAGGATGCCCGTTCGCTCATCTATGAGTTCGACGAGGTGGCGGGCGACGGCTGGGACGATCGCGAGCGGGAGGAACTGGCCGGCATCCTGACGGCCGCCGGGCGCCTGGCCGTGGCGGCACGCGGCTGGATGCGTTCCTTGGACGTCAACACACTGGCATGCACCAAGTCGGGTCTCCTGGTCACAGACGCCTTCTGCCTGCTCCACGAAGACCACCGTTGAACCGCGGAAGCGAACCCGGCCGGCCTTCGCACGCTGCCGCACAACACCCACTTGTCGGAGCGGAATGGGTGGTGGAACCACACGGCCTGGTCCAGGCCGGCCTCTCATGCCCTCTCCCTGGATCGGGGGCAGAGTCTGCAGCCGTCGCCCGGCGGAACGGCCGAGCCGGCACCCGGCGGCTGCCCTCGTAGTGACCTCATAATGTCCGCCCCTAACTGGACTCCCACGCCCATTCGCACCATGAACGCTATCAGTTTGATGAGATTACAGTAAGCATTGCGACAACCTATTCGGTTAGGTCACACTGTCGGACACACTCATCGACGGCAAGCCTGTTGCGGCGACAACTGGGCGAAATCGGTGAAACAGCCAGACGAATAGGCGCATGAGGCGCTCTTGGAAGGAAACAGAAGATGATTCCCCGTAAGGCCGGACGACTCCAGCGGCTCAGCATCCTGACCCTGGCAGTTGCGACCGCGACGACCCTTGGAGCTTGCGGCGCCAGCGGCGCGGCAAGCAACGTAGAGCGCGGATCGGGTGTCCCGGTCGGCAGTGACTCCGCCGCGTACGCCGAGGCGCTGAAGGACATGGATCCCGTCACCATCCGATTTGGCGGCATGACCACCGGCCCGGGCACTCCTGGCGTCGACGCGTTCGTCGACTGGGGCAAGAAGGTCACCGAGATGTCCGGCGGAAAGATCAACTTTGACTTCGACTTCGCCGGCGCGAAGGTGCCCCTCGACAAGATGGCTGACGCTCTAGGACAGGGCCGGATCGACATGGGCTTGTATATCCAGTCCTACCAGCCCGACAAGTGGCCGGTGGCGAACCTGGTCACGGCGATGTCGATGTACGTGAGCCCGGCGCCGCTCACCGGTCGTCTGGCGACGTTCGGCGGGGAGGCCGAGTTCGGCCTGACGTGGGAGCCGGTCACCAAGGAAGCGGAAGCGGCGGGAATCCACCCGCTGTACCCGATCTACCCTGCCGGTGACACCCGATTGATGTGTGCCGGTGACGGCGCGGTCTCCTCGCTCGCCGACCTGAAGGGCAAGCAGATTCGAGTCGTTGACAAGACGCAGGCGGCTCTGGCTACCGAACTCGGCGCCACCCCGGTCTCCCTGACCTTTCCTGAGCTGTTCACCGGCCTTCAGCGTGGCGTCGTCGACTGTGCCATCAACTCGCTCAGTTCGTACGCTTCAGGCGGGTTCGACGCCGTCCTCAGCAGCTGGATCTCCGGCACCAAGCCGGGAGGCGACTTCATCGACACACCCCAGGGCTGGGGGATCAGCCAGAAGCTATGGAACCGACTCCCGCTCGCGGCGCAGCAACTGATCTGGGACAGCCAGGCCGACATGGTCGAGGGCCAGCTCCGTGGCCAGTTCACCAGCCTTATGGACGGCGTCGAAGCCCTCAGAGCCGCGAAGGGCCGCACCTACGACTTCGACGACGAAGTGACGTCGAAGATCGCGGCGTTCAACGAGAAGAACGCCGCGAACGTCGCAAAGCAGATTGAGGATGCCGGGCTGGCCACCGACGGTGCGGCCGTGGTCAAGCAGTACAAGGACCTCGTCGAAAAGTGGATTGGCATCGTCGAAGGTGACCTGGGAAACCCGGCCGACCTGTCCTGGGGGACCGTCACGAGGGCGGAAGCGGAAGCGATCGACGTCGGTGCCTTCGCCGACAAGTTCTACCAGGAAGTCCTGCTGCCTCACCGCCCGGCATAGAGCCGGTCGCGAACGGCACCAGAGAAGGGCTGTAGCCAATGAAGACAGTGGCGAGCGCGTACGAACGGTGGGTCGGCCTGGCCCTCCAGCTGATCAGCGGCTCCGCGATGGTCGTGTTGATGATCCATGTGGTCCTCAACGTGGCCAGCCGCAGGCTCCGCAATGCCCCGGTCGAAGGGACTCTCGAGTGGGTGGGTAACTGGTACCTGCCGATCATCGTGCTCGCGGGTCTGGTGGTTGCCCAGCAGTCCAACAAGCACGTGCAGGCGGAGTTGCTGTTCCACCGGGCTCCAAGGGCGATCCAGTTCGAGTTTCGCATCATCGCCTTCGTCCTGTCCGCCGCCCTGGCGCTCGGGATCGGCTGGTACGGCTGGGAGCATGCGCTGCAGAACATGGCGATCGGGCTGAGCGCCGGAGTGACGGGCGTGACGATCTGGCCCGTGACCTTCCTGGTGCCGATCGCGTTCCTGCTGTACGCCGTACAGATTGTCATCGATGCCACGCGGCTGGTGACGACCGGCCGCGAGGCACCGGGCGTATTGCCTGTGAATCCGCAGGAAGGGCAGCCGAAGAGCGTCCCGGCTGGAGAGGTGGTCTGACGATGACGCAGCTGGTTGCTACGGCGCCGCAAGCTCGGACCGGCAAGCCATGGGTGTGGCGGCTGGCCTTCTACGGCCTCCTCGCGATGACCCTCTGGCTGACCATCGGCTTCGAAGCCACCGAGATGACCGGTGTCGGCGCGACGCTGATGATGCTGGTGCTCCTGTTCATGAGAGTGCCGGTCGCCATTTCCCTCATCGTGCCGTCCGTGATCGGCATGACGAAGCTCTACGGCTGGGGCGTCGCCGCTCCGCTCATGTTGGGCGAGATGCTCTACAGGGAGAGCGCGTCCTGGTCGCTCAGCGTGGTGCCGATGTTCATCTTCATGGGCATGATCCTCTGGCGCGCCGGCATCACCGCCAAGTTGTACGACGCGATGAACGTGCTGTTCAAGCGGGTCCCAGCCTCCTTGGCGGTGGGCACAAACGTGGCAGGTGGCGGACTTGCCGCGGTCAGTGGCTCGACGATGGGCACGACGTATGCACTGGCTCGCATCGGCATCCCGGAGATGCTCAAGGCCGGCTACGACCGCCGGCTCGCGACCGGGTCGGTGCTCTTCGCCGGTCTGAGCGGTCAGCTGATCCCGCCGAGCGTCCTGCTGGTGGTGTTCGCCGGTGTCGCCTCGCTACCGGTAGGCCCCACCCTGTTGGCGGGGGCCCTCCCGGGCGTCATCCTGGTTGCGATCACAGCTGTGGTGCTGATCGGCATCGGACTGGTGAAGCCCAGTCTGGTCGGCGGCGGCCAGACCGGCGATCGGGTGGACCCGAACGCAGGTCTGTCGTTCGCCCAGAAGGCCAAGATCGTGCTCGCCTGCTGGCCGGCGCCCGTGCTCATCGCCATCATTCTGGGTGGCATCTTCACCGGGCTACTGACCGAGACCGAGGCCGGTGCGACCGGCGCCTTCGCCGCGCTGTTGCTGACCTTCTGGTTCAAGCGACGCGACTCCCTCAAAGAGATCTGGACCTCGATGGTGGAGGCCGCGGTCGCCACGGCGTCGATCTTCTTCATGTTGATCGGTGCCATGATCCTGACGCTTCTCGTCGGTGACAGCGGGGTGGCAGACGGGATCGCGACCTGGGTCATCGACGCGGACCTCTCGCGCGTGACCTTCCTCACGGTGATGTTCGTGGTCTTCATCATCGCCGGCATCTTCGGCGAGAGCATGGTCGCCATGCTTCTCACCGTGCCGATTCTCATGCCGCTGTTGCCGCATCTCGGCATCGACCCGCTCTTCTTCGCCGTCTTCATCGTGCTCTGCGTCGAACTCGGCATGGTCCTGCCGCCCACGGGCGTCCTGGTCTACGTCGTGCACGGCATCGCGCAGGAACCGGAAGTGCATGGTGGCCAGGAGATCTCGCTGAAGGACGTCTTCGTCGGCGTGATGTGGCTGCTGCCCGTGCCCATCCTGCTGATCATGGTGCTGACGCTCTTCCCAGAGCTGGTCACTTGGATCCCCAACAGCATGTGACCGCCCACCCCGGAAGTCGGCCGCCAGGCGAATGCCGGGACCCTGACTCTCCGGTCCCTGGCGGCTACGGAAAGTGGACCTCCATGAGGTGGAAACGGTGAACGAGCATCCGCCTATTGAACCGTCCGAAACTGGCGTCGCTGCAAACGGAGTGCCTCTGGACCATGGCTACGACTGGGGCGAGCGGATCAAGCTGAAGAACTCGGGTGCGAGCACGTGAGCCCGCCGCGCGGGAACGCGACCGAGCACGAGCGCGTCATCACCCCCGAAGCTTTCGAGCAGCTACGACTACGCACTCGTCGTTTCATCGACGAGGAACTGGCCGCCGGCCATTTCGAGCCCCAGTGCGATTCATGGCTGATCGGATTCGACCGTGAATTCAGCCGGCGTCTGGCCGCGCAGGGGATGGTCGGCATGACGCTCCCAGAGCGGTTCGGTGGTGCTGGCCTCACAGCCCTGCATCGGTTCGTGGTGATCGAAGAGCTGCTCGCGGCCGGTGCTCCGCTAGCGGCGCACTGGTTCGCGGAGCGGCAAGTCGGCCCGGCCATGATGCGCTACGGCAGCGAGGACATGCAGAAGGAATGGCTGCCGCGCATCGCGCGCGGTGAGGTGTGCTTCGCCATCGGCCTGTCGGAGCCGGACGCGGGCTCCGACCTCGCGGCCGTCCGGACTCGCGCCGAGCCGGTTGAGGGTGGCTTCCGCCTCCACGGCACGAAGATCTGGTCGAGCAACGCACACCGTTGCGACGCCATCGTCGTGCTGGCCCGGACGTCGGACGAGGGACGCAAGCACGCGGGTCTCACGCAACTAGTGGTCCGGTTGCCCGATCCCACCGTTACGGTTTCCCCTATCCAGTCCATCGACGGGCAGCACCACTTCAACGAGGTCGTCTTCGAAGACACCCTGGTCGGGAAGAATGACGTCCTGGGTACGGTGGGTGCCGGCTGGAGGCAGGTCGTCGGGGAGCTCGCCTTCGAGCGCAGCGGCCCGGAGCGGTACCTCTCGACCATGCCCCTGCTGCGCGCCGTGGTAGCGAAGACGAACGGTCGTCACGATCTTGACCGTGCGGTGGCCGACCTGCTGTCCCATATCAGCACGTTGCGACACATGTCGGAGCAAGTGGCCCGCTCGATGTCCGACGGCAGTGCCCCGGACCCGGTCGCAGCCTCAGTTGTCAAGGACCTTGGCACCCGCCTCGAGGTGGAGACAGTCGACCTGGCGCACCGCCTCGCGCGAGCGGTGGACACCCCGTCCCCACGGCTGACGCGCCTGCTCCGCGAGGCGCGTGTGCAAGCACCTGGCTTCACCATCCGTGGCGGAGCCAGCGAGATTCTGCGCGCCATCATCGCGAAGGAGCTGGTGAGGTGAGCGGCCGCGACTTCTTCTGGCCCGACGACCCTGACTTGAGAGTCCTGGCGGACAGCGTCAGGGAATCCGTATCCGCCGCCGAGCGGGGTGCGGTGCTCGCGCCGGACAACGACATCTGGCAGCGATGGATCGCGATGGAGTTCGATCGAGTGGGACTTCCGGAGCGCTTCGGTGGACCTGGTGGCACCCTCCACGATGTGGTCACCGTCGAGATGACTCTGGCGGCCGTCCCGGTGAGCTTGCCCGCACTGGCAACCACCGTCCTGACTCATGAACTGCTCGGTGACCTGGACCACCCGCGCGAGCGTGGGCTCCTGCCCCTCTTGCCGCAGCGCCCCGCACCACTCGTCGACGGACGGGTGACCGCCCGCATCGACGGCGTCTGGTGGTACGGCGGGACCAGTTCGCTGCTGCTCCCAGTCGTGCTCGGCCTGGACGGCGGCAGTGCGCAGGCTTGGTCCCTGGCCCGCCTGGACATCGACGAAAAGGACGTCGTCGTCTCCGAGAACCTGGCCGGCGAGCCCCGGGCGCGACTGGACCTGAGGGAACGTCGTGTGACAGTGCTCGACGCGCACTGGGCGCTGTCACGGTACCGGAAGGTCCAGGCCACGGCCGTTCTCCTGACCGCCGCGCGTCTCGTGGGTGCGCTCCGCGAGGTCCGAGATCTCACGGTCACCTATGTCGCGGAGCGGCGGCAGTTCGACCGTCCTCTCGCCGTCCATCCGGTCGTGCAGCAAGGTCTCGCCGAGATCGCCGAGCAGGTCAGCGCCGCCCTGGCGGCGCTCGACCTGGCGGCGCGTACCGGACACGCGGGACAGGCCTTCGCTGCCGGCCACCGGGCCGCGGAGGCAGCGGGGGTAGTGGCCCGCCTGTCCCATCAACTGCAAGGCGCCATGGGGACAAGCCGGGAGTACCCGCTGGGCCTGTACACCCGTCGGCTCTGGGCGTGGACCGACGAGACCGACCTGGTCGAACGCTCCCTTGCCCTGCTACAGCAGGAGGTCAACGAGCGAACAGAGGTACGAGGCGACCTCTGGGCGGCCGTCGAGGCGCTACGGGGCTCCGGTCGGCCGGCCTAGCACCCCGTCGGTCACGAACCGCAACAATCGGAGGAAATGCGATGAGCGACGACTTCGGCAACTTCATCGCCGGGGAGTGGCGCGAACCCTCGGCCGAGAGGGCGATCGAGGTGGAGAACCCTACGACTCTGGAGCGGCTGGCGACCGTCCCGGACTCGTCGGACAAGGAGGTCGACGAGGCGGTCACCGCTGCTCGCGATGCCTTCGAGTCGTGGTCACAGACTCCGCGGGCGGAGCGTGTCGAGCGGCTGCGCCGCATGGGCGAGCTGATGGATGAGCGCGCCAGCACGCTCGCCAAGATCGTCGTCGCCGACCTCGGCGCACCCGCCGTGATCGCCCGCAAGGCGCATGTCGGGCTGGCCCGTATGGTCCTCGCCGACATCGCCGACCGGCTGTCGAAGCCGCAGGAGGAACTGCGCATCGGCAACTCGCGGGTGATTCGTGAGCCCTACGGTGTGGTGGGGGCCATCACCCCGTGGAACTATCCGTTGTACCAGGTGATGGCCAAGATCGCTCCGGCCTTGGGCGCGGGCTGCACCGTGGTGCTCAAACCGAGCGAGGTGGCCCCTCTTGCGGCCTATGAGCTGACCGCTATCGCGGAGTGGGCTGGTATCCCGGCCGGAGTTCTCAACCTGGTGTCCGGGACCGGCCCGGTGGCAGGCGCCGCCCTGGCCGCTCACCCGGGCGTCGACCTGGTGTCGTTCACCGGTTCCGTCACCGCTGGTCGCGCCGTGGCGGCCGGCGCCGGGGCACAGGGCACCCGGACAACCCTGGAACTGGGGGGCAAGTCCGCCGCGGTGGTGCTGCCCGACGCTGATCTCGCCCGCGCTGTCAAGGCGACTCTCGCAGACGTGATGCTCAACAGCGGCCAGACATGCCGCGCGCTGACTCGGCTCGTGGTGCATGAGGACCAGTACGACGAGGCTGTCGAAGTGCTGGTCCGGGAGACTCCGAAGTGGACCGTGGGCGACCCGCGCGATCCCTCGACGCGACTCGGCCCGCTGGTCTCCGCGACCCAGCGGGACCGGGTACGCGACTACATCGCGCGGGCGCTGGACGACGGAGCGCGTCTGATCGCCGGCTCCGCCGAATCGCCTGAGACTGGCTTCCCCGGCCACTTCGTTTCTCCTGCCGTGCTCGGAGGCGTCGAGCGCGACGCAGAGATCGCTCAAGAGGAGGTCTTCGGCCCGGTACTCGTGGTGCTGACTTACCGCGACGAGGACGACGCGGTCGCGGTCGCCAACGCCACGCAGTACGGACTCTCCGGCGCTGTGTGGTCGGGGGTCGAGGCGCGTGCGGTTGCCGTGGCCCGGCGCCTGCGCACCGGACAGGTCGACATCAACGGCGGCCGGTTCAACCTGGGCGCCCCTTTCGGTGGCTACCGGAGCTCGGGCTACGGCCGTGAGCTCGGCCCGCTCGGCATTGAGGAGTTCCAGCAGGTCAAGTCGCTGCAGTTCTGACCTGTCCTGTTGTTGCCTGTCGCTTCCCGAGGAAGGAGCGTTCCATCAAACACCTCGAGGTCCTCAGACATGGTCACGTCAACCATTTCACCCCGGACTACGCCGAAACGATGCGAGCCCTCACTGAAGGACTCGGAGGGCGCGCGTTCCGCGAGTGGGCAACCCCCGAGGCCGGTTCCGCCAACGCGTTGGTGTCTCTGGGGCCGCTGTGCGTGGAGGTTTTCGCGCCGCGCGACCCGGAGGGACCGATCGGGCAGTGGTTGGCACGCTACCCGGCCGGCTGGCACTCCCTGGAGTGGACCGTGCCCGATCTCGCCGAAGCCGCCGCGGTCCTGGAGAGGGCGGGCGTACGGATCACCGAGAAGACCGACGATTACCTCTTCACTCACCCCAAGGACCTCGACGGTCTCTGCCTGGAGGTGACCCATCACTTCTTCGACGACGACCCGCGGGGAGCCGACGACTGGGACACCGCGCGTGGGCTCGCGGGGACCATCCCGTTCGCCGGGCTCCCGCGGATCCTGGTCGCTGTGCCCGACCCGGTTTCGTCGGCGCGCAGGCTTGCCGCGCTGCTCGGTGCTCCGGTAGAGGTAGTCGACCGTTCCGAGATCGGTGGGATCGGGAGCGTGATCGCGTTTCCCGACCATCACGTGGAGTACGTCGGACCTGTCCCCAACGCCTACGGTGCCGTCAGCCGTCGCCTCGACGCCCAACCGCCCGGTGTCTGGGCGGTCGAGTTGCCCGTCGGCGACCTCGCGGCGGCCGGTGCGGCGCTTCCTGAGGCGCTTCGGGCGGGTGCCTGTGACACCGAGTCCGCCCTGTGGCTGTCTCCGGAGGCGAACCACGGTGCGGTGTTCGTGCTCACGGGGCCTCGCTCCTGAGCCCGGATGTGCTGGGGGCGGCGTGTGGCCGCTGCCATAGCCCCGGTCGCTACGCCCGCCTGTGTTAGCAGGGACGTCGTGCCGATATCAAATCTGTGGCAGTCGACTGCCAATTCGAACTCAAGACTGTCGAGTTTCGCCGACATTTGCGAGGTCTAGGAAAAATCGACCTCCCCGAATGCTGCGTAGATGACAGCCATGTGTCACCATAGCGATCGGGACGGATACCGCACCAGCGAGGCTCGTCTGTTGCGTTGCATCCGCAGAGATGGGAGGGCAGATGCTCCGTTCGTTGCAAGGAGCCGCAGTCGTCGGAATCGGACGAACCCAGTACGTCAGGTCGTCCGGCCGGACGACCTTGGCAATGGCAGCCGAGGCGGCCCGGAACGCGCTGGCAGATTGCGGTCTGACCGCCGCCGACGTCGATGGCATCACTGCGTTCGGTACCGACCAGCTCCGTCCGAGTCAGGTTGCCTACGCAATTGGGGTGGAGGACCTGGGGTGGTGCCTCAGCGTTTCCGGCGGAGGCAACGTGGTGACGACCACCGTGACCGGAGCAGCAGCGGCGATCGCATCAGGCCAGGCGGAAGTGGTTGTCGTCTATCGGGTCATCGGTTCGGACACTCGCTATGGAAAGGCGGCCGGCCGGATCGAAGTCGCGGGAGAGGGTCAATTCGCGGGCCCGCATGGGTACCTCGTTCCACCGCAATGGTTTGCGATGTTCTGTCGCAGGCACCAGTACGAATACGGGTCGAGCGCAGAGGATCTTGGCGCCATCGCAGTACAGAGTCGAACCCACGCATCGCGCAACTCCCATGCCGTAGCACGCACGCCGATCACGATCGATGACTACCTGGCGAGCCGTTGGGTCAGCGAGCCGTTCCGGGTCTTCGACTGCTGCTATGAAGTCGACGGGGCTGTCGCGATCGTGCTGACTACAGCAGAGCGTGCCAAGCACCTGCCCCACAAACCCGTGTACATTCTCGGCGCAGCCGACAGTAACCGTTTCGGCGGCTCGGTCGACCAATGGGATGACATGACGTGCATGTACTCACGTGACGCCGCCCCCAAGCTCTGGGCGCGAAGCGGCCTCAAGTTCTCCGACATCGATATCGCACTGATGTATGACTGCTTCACCTTCACACTCATGGCGACCTTTGAGGATTTCGGTTTCTGCCAGAAGGGCGAGGTCGGGGACTACTTCCGCGAGGGGCGAGCCACGTACGGCGGGGATGTCGTCGTCAATCCGCATGGCGGGCTTCTGTCCGAGGGCTATATCCATGGGCTCAATCATCACTACGAGGCCGTGCTGCAGCTTCGTGGTGACGCCGAGCAGCGGCAGGTGAGCGATGCCCAGACCGCATTGGTCACCTCTGGAGCTGGACCTTTCGGAGGCGCGTTGATCTATGGGACGGAGGCGACGCTGTGATCAACAGGGAGCCGGACATCGCGCAGCGAAGCGCGGATAGGCCTACTTCAGGTGAAGCGACCCGACGGACGCTCCCGGGTGCGCTTCGATACCCACCGCAACCAGTGCCCGATCCCGACACGAGGGCCTTCTGGGAGGCGACGGCCGACGGGAGGCTGGCCGTCTGCCGTTGCCAGTCTTGTGGCAAGTGGATGCATCCGCCGCTCGAACGCTGCCGGGAATGCGGCGGTACTACGGCATTTGAATACGTCACGGGAAGTGGCGTGGTCTACTCCTTCATCGTCCAGCGCCAACCCCTCGTCGCCGGCTACGTCGACCAGACCCCATACGTTGTGGCTCTGGTTGAGCTGGACGAGCAGCCCGGTCTTCGGCTGCCGACCCGCATCGTGGGAGTCGACCCGCCTGACGTCACCTGCGGCATGCGCGTAGAAGCAGAGTTCGTCGACCTGCCCGGCGGTGACTTCAAGGTGCCTGTTTTCCGCCCAGCAGCTGCTCGTCATGCTCTCACGACGCTCCGACCTGACCAGTGACCGGCTCCCGATCCGAATGAGCGCCCATCGGATGTCCCCAACCGACCCAAGCTCTGGGGTCCGACCCACCACACGTGAAGATCACAAGGCTCGGACCCGGCAAGCACTCATCGACGCCGCGTTGACGTTGTTCGCGACGAAGGGCTACGACTCGACGACGACGGAGGAGATCGCCGAATGGGCCGGGGTCTCCCCGCGCACCTTCTTCCGCTACTTCGAGACGAAGGACCGCGTCCTCTTCTTCGGCGGCGACCATTTCAATCAGGCAGTCGTTCGTGCGTTGCCGGCTCAGCCGCAAGAAATCGGAGATCTCGCGGCTTTGGCGGCAGTCCTGATCGACATCGCCCCGCGCATTGTGCCGTTGAAACAGCGCATCCGGCTCTATTACAAGGCGGTGGAAAGCTCTACCGCCTTGCTGGGTCAGCATGCCCGGGCCAACGCCACCCACAATGCGGCGCTCGCTGTCGCACTGGCGGCACGCCGGGGACTGGCTCGCCCCGACGAGAGCTGTCATCTAGCGGCAGCTGTCGCCACGGCAACGATAGGACGCACCTTCCGCCTTTGGCTGGCATCTCGGCGCGACCTGGCTGAGCTGATCAAGGACAGCTTCGCGTCGCTCCGGGCACTGGCCCGCGGCGGTGAATCGGATTAGGAACGCGGCCGGGGCCAGGGCCCGGTGGGCAGTTCGTCGGCCGGTCGCCGCGCCCTGCCGTATGCCCGAGGCCCTGGCCTGCTCCCGCCATGATCGCCATACAGCCAGCGAGGAGATCGCCAGCGGACGACGAGGAGGTCCGCGCCGGATCACATGACGGCGCCGCGCTCCTTGGCGGCGATGATGTCGTCCCAGGTCATCCCGGCCTCCAACAGCACCTCCTCGGTGTGCTGGCCGTGCTCGGGCGCCTGGGCCGGGCGGGGAGCGCTCTCGTCGATCTGGATCGGGTTGGCAACGAAGCGGTACGGCACACCCGCCGCATCCGTGGCCTCGACGAGGTACTCGTTGGCGACGGCCTGAGGGTCACGCAGCACCTCCTGCGGCGACTGGACCACCGCCCAGACGCCCTCCTGCTTGGCAAGCGCGCGACGCCAGTGGTCGAGGTCATGTTCGGCGAAAGTCCGGTCCAGTTCCTCGACCGCCTCGGCGGCGTTCTTCACCAGCGAGGCACCGTCGGGGAACCGCGGGTCTTCGGCAAGGTCGGGGCGACCGATCGCCTCGCAAAGAGGGCGCCAGTAGCGGTCAGGCTGGAGCATGACGAGCTGGAGCCAGCGATTGTCCCTGGTCCGGTAGGAGTTGGTGATCGGGTTGAGCGCCATCTTGCCGACGCCCGTGGGAATGCGGTCCACGTCGAAGAAGTCGGCGGCCATGATGTCGGGGGCCATCGTCCACATGGCCTGGGACAACAGGGACACGTCCACGACGGATGGCTCACCAGTGCGCTCCCTGCGGTACAGCGCGGCGACGATCCCCCCGGCCAACGTCAGACCAGAGGGCAGGTCGCCGTATGCGGGGCGTTGTGCCATGGGCCGTTCCGTGGGGTCAGTGGCCAGAGCGTAGGCCACCGACCCCCTGGCAAGATACGACGCGGCGTCAAAACCGCCGTTCGTGGCCTCCGGGCCGCGGGGACCCAGTCCAGAGCCTCGGGCGTAGATCAGCTTAGGATTGACGGCGCGCAGATCCTCCACGTCGATGCGTAGCTTGCGACGCGCGTCGGACAGCCAGTTGGTGAGGAACACGTCGGCATTCTCAACCAGCTTGAGCAGCAGTTCCCGGCCGACTTCGTGGCGCAGGTCGAGCCCGACGCTGCGCTTGCCCCGGTTGCCCAGCTCCAGCATGTAATCCAGCGCGGTCTTGCCCTTGCCGGGTGCGAGCCCTCCGACCACCAGGGCACGGCCCGGGTCACCTCCCTGCGGGTGCTCGATCTTGATCACATCGGCACCCCAGTCCGCCAATGCCACTCCCGCGGCCGGGACGAAGGTCCAGGACGCCAGCTCGATCACGCGGACACCTGAAAGCACGTCGGTCATGTAAACCACCTCTGGGCCGTGCGGCACAAGGCCGCGCTCGGGGCGGGAGCAGCGCGGTCGTTCCTGATCAGGCTAGGAGACCGGAAAGCTCGGCACGCCCGTTGTAGCGTTCTACCGTAGTGACTACTGTATGGCTCACTATAAGCCTGTGCAATGGGACGGCCTCGATCTCGTGCGTACGGATTGAGGCCCTGTGGGAGGAGGCGGACAGCCGCGATGAACACCTTGATGCTGCTGGACATGGCCGTGTCGGGATTCGGGGACCGGGTAGCCCTCGGATCCCGCCGAAACGGCATCACTTACGCGCGGCTGCGAGCGGCCGCCGCCGTTGGAGCGAAGCTGATCAGGGAAGGGGGCCGGCGGACCGTCGTGTTCGTGGGCGAGAACGGCCCGGCCCTTCCGGTCGCGATGTTCGCCGCAGCCGCGGCGAACGTGCCGTTCCTGCCGCTGAACTACCGGCTCGCACCGGAAGCCATCGCCGACGCCCTGTCGAAGCAGGATGCCCCGCTGCTCATTGCCGGCGACAAGATCGCCGCACTGGCCGGTGAGGAGGTGACGTCGGTCCCGCTCGCGGACTGGCCCGCCCGCTGCCTGGCCGAGACTGACCTCGACCTGCCGGTCGAGTTCGCCGACGCCGACGACGTGGCCGTCCTGCTGCAGACCAGCGGCACCACCTCAGCGCCCAAGAGCGCGGTGCTGCGCCACCGTCACCTGGCATCGTACGCACTGGGCACGGTGGAGTTCGGCTCCGCCGGTACGGACGAGGCCACGCTGGTCGCGGTTCCGCCCTACCACATCGCGGCGGTAGCGAACTTGCTGACGAACCTGTACGCCGGGCGCCGCATCGTCTACCTGGACGCTTTCTCCGCCGCCGGGTGGCTCGACATCGTGCGGGAGGAGGGCATCACCCACACCATGGTCGTACCGACTATGCTGGCCCGGATCGTGGACGAGCTGGAACGCACCGGAGAGTCCGCGCCCGGCTCCCTGCGCTCGTTGTCGTACGGCGGGGCCAAGATGCCGCGCCCTGTGATCGAGAAGGCTCTGAAGTTGTTCCCCAGCACCGACTTCGTCAACGCCTACGGCCTGACCGAGACGTCGTCGTCGATCGCGGTGCTGTTTCCCGAGGACCACCGTCAGGCCGCCGCCTCCGAGGATCCGGCGGTGCGGGCCAGGCTGGGGTCGGTCGGACGACCTCTTCCGGGGATCACGATCGAGATCCGCGATGATCGGGGGGAGGTCTGCCCGCCGAACTTCCCGGGCGAGATCTGGGTTCGCGGCGCGCAGGTCGCCGGCGAGTACCTGGAGTCAGGCACACTGCTGGACGCGGACGGGTGGTTCGCCACGCGCGACCACGGTCACGTTGACGAGGAGGGATATCTGTTCGTCGGCGGCCGGTCGGACGACACGATCATCCGCGGCGGGGAGAACATCGCCCCGGCCGAGGTGGAGGACGTCATCCTGGATCATCCCGCGGTGGCCGAGGTCGCCGTCGCCGGGGTGGACGACGACGAGTGGGGCCACCGCATCGTGGCATTCGTCGTCACCAAGTCGGGGCAACCTGTCGACCCCGAGGACATCCGCGAGTGGGTGCGGGCCAGGCTGCGCAGTTCCCGCACGCCGGACGAGGTGTTGTTCCTCAGCGAGCTGCCGCAGACGGCGACTGGCAAGATCCTGCGGAGAGAGCTGGTAAAGCTGGCCGCGGGCTGACGACAATCAGCGAGGCCTTTCCGAAGCAATTCATCATCTCTTGCCTGCATCACCTGCCCCTAAGCCGAGGGGAGAGGCGCGAGCCCTCGCCTCTGGGCGTCTCTCCTGGCAGCAGACACCGTGCCTGCGGCCCGGCGAGGCGGGTGGCATGACTTGTCCGCCGTCAGCGGGCGGGGCCGCCGAATGGGCTGGCAGCTTAAGGAGGAACTGGACGTGGAAGAGACAGACGTGGCATTGCTCGTCATCCGGGTGTGCGTTGGACTCACCTTGGTGGCGCATGGCCTCAATCACGCCTTCGGCGGAGGCAAGATCGCCGGAACGGCGCGCTGGTTCGAAGGGCTTGGGCTGCGGCCGGGCGTTGTGCACGCCTGGTCGAGCGTGCTCGCCGAAGTGGCCGCCGGGCTAGGCCTCGTCTTCGGCCTTCTCACCCCGCTGGCTTGCGCTGCCGGGATCGGTGTGATGACGGTTGCCGGGGTCATCTCGCATCGTCGCAACGGCTTCTTCGTGTTCAAGGACGGTTACGAGTACGTTCTGATGATCGCGATGATGTGCGCCGCCGTCGCGCTCGCCGGTCCCGGGGCAGCCTCGATCGACCACGCACTCGGCCTCGAACTGGCCGGCGTGACCGGCCTGGCCGTCGCGGTGGGCCTCGGGCTGGTGGGCGCCGGGCTGCTGCTCGCCCTGGCCTGGCGTCCCACCCCGCCTGAGGTCTCAGAGGGAAACAAGTGACGGCGGGAGAAGCCAGGCCACTCGAGTCACACCCCTGCAATCATCGAGACGGTCTCGGCCACAGCAGTCCTCGGCAAGGCGTGGCCCAGACTGCTCTTCTCGGCCACTGACATTCGGTGGTGATGGGCAGCACCCCTCCTCGGCGGTCAACTCGCCGCGCCTGGCCCGCCTCATGCGGGTCACGCGCGATCCGCCGGGAACCGTGGATGCTGCCCTCTCCCCCGCGGACGGAACCTTGACGACACACGCCGCTCCCCGCCCAGGCCGATACCGCAGAGCGATGTCGTGGGCGAAAGCCACGCTTCCCCCGGACCGAGAATGTCGCCGATCAGGACGTCGGGTGCGACTCAGTCCACGATCGAAGTGTTGCATGCCGAAATGGTTTCGGTAAGACTATCGGTATGGCTATTACCCATGATGATCGTGCATTTTATGGGCCTGTCGCATCAGGGCCTGGCACGGTTGCGGAAAGGGAGCGGACATGACGATGACCGAGAGGGCGACGGCGTTGAACACGCCGCCGGTGCCGGTGCCCACCGCCCTTACGGAATTCTTCTGGGAGGGCGTGCGATCCGGAGAATTGCGGATCCTGCGCTGCCAGGCATGCAGGTACTTCGTGCACTACCCGCGCCCGCTGTGCAACAAGTGCGGATCCACCGACCTCGCACCGGAACAAGTCTCCGGACGGGCCGTCGTCTACAGCTACACGTGGGCGGCCCAGGCGTTCCATCCCTACTTCGTGGACCGCGTGCCGTACAACATCGCGGTGGTCGAACTGGTCGAGCAGCCGGGGCTCCGCATGACCACGAACGTCGTGGACTGCCCGCCGCAGACGCTGCGAACTGGCATGGCGGTCGAGGTGGTCTTCCGGCAGGTCGGCCCTGACCTGGTCCTGCCGCTGTTCCAGCCGGACACCACGGGTGAGCCGGTATCCACACAGAATGAGGAGGAGCGATGAAGGGCAACGAGCGGGTCGCCGCAGTTGGAGTGGGCTATTCGACCACCGGGCGGCGTACCGGCCTGACCTCCTGGCAGCTCGCGATCCAGGCGGCCACCGCTGCGCTCGCCGATGCCGGAATGACGGCGAAGGACCTCGACGGTGTCGCTCTGCTGTGGGGTGTGGCAGGACCCGCGCCGGAGGGCCTCGACGTGGTCGATCCGCAGGATCTCGGCTACATGCTCGGTGTCGAGGAACTCAACTGGTATGCCACCGCGGGGCCGTCCTACATCGGGCCCGCACTGCAGGCAGTCGCTGCGATCAAGGCCGGTTTCTGCCATACCGTGCTGACCTTGCGGATCATCAACCAGGCGGTCAGCGCGAAGGACCAGCTGGCCCGGACGGATGTCGCGCCAGAGCCGACCCCTGCCCTCGGCGACAGCCAGTTCACTGCACCGTTCGGCTCGGTCTCCCCTGTGCAGTCGGTCGCTGCGCTCCCCACCCGGCGACACATGGACGTGTTCGGCACCACAGAAGCGCAGTTCGGTGCGCACGTCGTGGCGCAGCGCCACCACGCGAGCATGAACGAAGAGGCGTTCTTCCGTGATCCGCTCACCGTGGACGACTACCTGGCCGCGCGGTACATCAGCACGCCGGTGCGAGTCCTGGACTGTGACTATCCGGTGGACTCGGCGTCCGCGGTCATCTTCACCAGCGGTGAACGGGCGCGCAACTGGCGGAAGAAGCCGGTATATGTGGAATCGGCGGCCTACTCGTCCGTGAAGTACATGACCTTTGAAAACCTGGACGACTTCACCCAGTCGTCGCCGTTCCACGCGGCCCGTGAACTCTGGAAGCGTACAGACCTGCGTCCAGAGGACGTAGACTGCGCCCAGCTCTACGACGGATTCACCATCATCGTCCTCCAGTGGCTGGAGGCGCTCGGGTTCTGCGGGCTCGGCGAGTCGGGCCCGTTCGTGGAGGAGGGGCATACGCGGCTCGGCGGCAGGATCCCGGTGAACACTGACGGCGGCGCGTGCAATGTGGGCCGCAGGCACGGGGCGAACTTCTGCATCGAGTCGATCCGCCAGCTTCGCGGTGAATGTGGGGAGCGTCAGGTCCCGGGAGCCGAGGTAGCGGTGTGGACCAACGCGGCTGGCCCGTTCTCCGGCGCCATGCTCATGACAGCATCATAGTCTCGAAATCCGCCGTCCCGTGGGTCTGCCGGCTCCACGGGACGGCGGCGACCCGTCCCCGCTGAAGAGCCGGCTTGAATGGACGCCCGGGGCCGGAAGACCGTCTCAGGCTTGTGCCCGGGCGCGGGCGAGCTGCTGACCCAAGCCCTCGATGGCGGTCGTCAGGCCAGCTTCAAAATCGTCGTCGGTGGCGAAGCTGCTCGACCAGTGCTCGACCGCTTGAGACATGACCGGCATGGTCTCCGGGTCGGCGATGGAGGCCAGTGCCTTCCTGTCGTCAGTGGGCTGGCCCGCAGCCGCATACAGCCGGTCCTGCAATACGCAGCCTCTGGTGTAGACAGATAGCGTCTTATAGGCGTGAAGGGCCTCACGTACCGGGAAACCGGCGTCCACGAGCACCTTCAGCTCCCGCTCCAGCCGTCTGAAGATGAGCTCCTTCGCTCGCTCCGACCGCATAGGGGCTCGCAGGACGATGAGGTCGCACAGGGCCGGGTTCTCGACGAAGACCCGCCGAAAGGCGCGGAAATAGTGCCGCAGGTGATCGTCCCAGGCGTAACCGGTGAACGTGGGCATGATCTCGTCGAACTGTGTGGCGGCCTGCTCGACAAGCGCGTCGATCAGCTCGTCCTTGCTGCGGAAGTACCAGTAGATACTGGTGACTCCGACACCGAGATGGCGAGCGAGCTTGGGCATGCTCAGCTCATCGACACTCTCCGCCTCGACGAGTTCGAAGGCCTTCGTGATGATCTCCTCACGGCTCAGCGACCCCCGTGGCCGACGGGTCGACCTTCCAGGCTTTGTCCTCGTCTGCCCTGCTCTCGGCGGCATGCGGATCTCTCCCAGCAGTGTGCCTTACAGTTAACATTACCGAAGCCAGTCTACGGTGGTTTGCCGTTACGGATACCGGAATCGGCGACTCTCATGCCGTCCAGCCCTCCGGGCCACGGTCGTCCCCGAGCAGGGCCGCCCCATCTCTTCGACGAGACTCCTTTCCGTGCGCTGACGTCCACCCAGACAGGCGGGATTTACGCGCTCCTCATTCTTTCATACATCACCGTATATCTTACGGTAAGCATGTTTGCAACTGCTTTCAAACTTCCTGTGAGCGCCGGCTGGGGAGCAGACACCCGCCGCGGACCCGCCTGGCGGGATGATCTGCACCAGGACTAGGGCCCTCTCGCCTTGCCCGTGCGACAAACCCGCCGCTAGCGGGAGAAGCAGGTAGTGACAAGACGTCCAGTTGGAAGTACCGTAAGCCTTACGAACTAACAGACGGCAGGCGTTTCAGCCGGAGCCAGGCTTTCCGGTGGTCGCGCGGTCGGCCAGGCGGAGTCTCGCCGAAATGCGTGCGCTTTGCGCCCGAAGTCCTTCAGAAGGAGGATCCCGTTGCTTCCCGAAGACGCGAAAATCATCTCCGTTGATGATCACGTGATCGAGCACAGGCAGGTCTGGCTCGACCGGCTCCCAAGTAAGTACCGGGACGTCGCACCCCGGATCGAACGCGTCGCCGACGGCAATGACTGGTGGATCTACGAGGGCGAGAAGGCCGGGAACTTCGCCCTCAACGCCGTCGCGGGCAAGCGTCCCGAGGAGTACGGCCTGGACCCCCGCTCCTACGACGACATGCTCCCCGGCTGCTACAAGATCGAGGATCGGATCCGGGACATGGACACCGAGGGGGTCTGGGCCCAGCTCTGCTTCCCGAACATGGGCGGCTTCGCCGGCACAGTGTTCTCCAAATCAAAGGACATGGAGCTGGCGAAGCTCTGCGTGCAGGCCTACAACGACTTCATTCTCGACGAGTGGTGCGCCTACGCGCCGGAGCGCCAGATCCCGCTCGTCATGGTGCCCTGGTGGGACGTCGAGGCGTCGGTCGCCGAGGTGTACCGAACGGCGGCCAAGGGGGCGAAGTCGTTCACCTTCATCGAGCTGCCACACCGGCTCGGCCTGCCCTCCTGGCACACCGACCACTGGGACCCGCTACTCTCCGCGGCCCAGGAAACCGACATGCCGATCTCGCTGCACTTCGGCTCTGGCGGCGCTCCGGACGTGTCACCCGAAGGCAGCTCGAAGAACTTCACGGTGGCGATCTCGCTCTTCGGGCTGAACTCCATGTCAGCCACCGCGGAACTGCTGCTGTCTCCCGTATTCCACAAGTTCCCGAACCTGAAGGTCGCACTGTCCGAGGGCGGCATCGGCTGGATGCCGTACATGCTGGAGCGGATCGACTTCGTCTGGGAACGGCACCGCTGGTATAACGAGGTCAACCGCGAGGTCCGGCCGTCCGAGCTGTTCCGCAAACACATCTACGGCTGCTTCATCTCCGACTACGCCGGGATCGCGAACCGGCACCTGATCGGGATCGACAACATCATGTTTGAGAGCGACTATCCGCACTCGGACAGCAACTGGCCGAACACCCGCAAGATCCTGGCCGAGGCGTTGCTCGACGTGCCGGACGACGAGGCGCGCAAGATGGTCGAGCTGAACGCCCGCCGGGTGTACAACTTCCCGGCCTGACCCTCACGTTCCGTGAGACGGGTCCGCTCCTGGTGTTTCGCGCCCGCTCCCACCGTGCGGTCGGAGCGGGCGCGCGGCATGCTCCCGGCTGGAGCCCGTCCTCCCTGGTGGCGAGAGTGTCATGCTGCTGCACGAGCCGCATGACACGCCCCGGACGGTTCAGGGGGCAGGAATGCCCAGCTCGGCGAGCACACGCCCGGTGTCCTGCCCGCTGGCCGGCGCGGTGCCGGTGACCTTGCGCGGCAGCGGCTCCTGGACCTCCACCGGGCCGTGCACGGTGTCCACGACCCACTTGTCGCCCCGCCTGTGCGCCGCTGCCGAAGGGGTGCCCGGAGTGTCGTCCGGGTCAAGTGCGGCGGCGCACACGTCGGCCATCGCCACGTCCCACAGCACACCGGAACCACTCGGCGAAGTGCTCGCCGCGAGCACCGCGGCGGCCAGCCCTGTGAGCGGATCGGCGATCGCGTCGCCGCAGAACAGAGGGTTTCCCTCGGCGTCGTACGCCAGAAGCCCGCTCGCCGCTGCCACGTCGTCGCCGAAGCCGACCCGGTTCGCGGACCTGCCGTACGCGGTGATGGAGATCCAGACGGTCCCGGAGGCGACCGCCTCGTCCGCGTCGAGGCCGAACCGGGCAAGCGCGCGAGGGCGCGACGCCTCGATGACGATGTCGGCAGCGCCCACCAGCCGGGCCATCGCGCGTCGCCCCGCTGGTGTGTCCGGATCGAGCACGACCGAGCGATGTCCAGCGTGAAGCAGCCGATAGAAGCCCCGGTTGCCGTCCCTGGCGCCGTCCGGCCGCCGCGGCGTCTCAACCTTGACGATGCGCGCCCCGGCGAGGCCAAGCAGGTGCGCGCAGAGCGGTCCCGCCCACAGTGCGCTGAAGTCCACTACGAGCAGATCGCGCAGCGGCCGCCCGCCTGGTCCCGGTCTGGGGAGCGCGACCGGTTCGGCGGGCGGCCGCACCGCTCCCGCGGCCACGCCGAGCAGTTCGGCGCGCTCGGCGAGTTCCGCCCCGGTATGCTCGCGCAGCCAACGGGCGACGCCGGGCCAGGGGTCGTCACCGACGTCGGCGCAGACCAGCGCACCGAGCAGCGCCGGGTCGTCCGGCCGCGCACAGGAGACCGCCGCCCAGCCATCCGCGGTGGGCAGCAACCGGCACGCCCCTCCCACGGACACCGCGCCTCTCCTGCGGCCCCCCGTGAAGGCCGCCCGCTCCGACAGCAGCCGGGCGCCGTCCAGCGGCACGGAGGTCAGCTCAGTGAATCGGTCTGCCAGCTCGTGCGCCAGGGTGGCGGCGTAGCCGGACGGCACCAACGGGGGCCCGTCCGGGCGGCCGGTGAGCGGCATGACGCCACTGCGGGCCCAGTCGGCTACCGGGTCCCGGGGGTACCGCGATATGTCGTCCCGTTCGTCGTCCAGCACACAGCAAAGGATACACTTTTAAAAGTTTTGCAAGATGTCGTACCTATTCCGTTAAAGCCGTGTGTGGTCGAAGGCGAGAGGCGGACACGATGACGGATCTTCCACTCCCTGCCGACGTCCAGCGACTGTCCGTCGCCGAGCTGGCCGCGGGTCTCCCCGGGCTCTCCGCCGGTGGACCACTGCTGGACTCTTCCGGGCGTGTACAACATCCGCTGGCGGTTGTGGAACTGACCGGCGAGGACGACGTGGCGACTCTTAGGACGGCGGCGGAACGCGCTCGCTCCTGCGACCGCATACTCGCCGGGTTTGCCGCCATGCCGCTGTCGGCCGCGTACGACAAGCTGATCGAGGCCCTCGATCTGACCCTGACCGGCCCCGCGGCCGGTGAGGCGGGACGCCCGTGCGTAGCCGTCCCGGACCTCAGCGAGGGGCTGGCCATCTTGGCAGAGGCTGTCGCACGCAATCCGCAGGCGTCCGTGCTGCTGGCAGGCGTGTTGCGGATGACCGAGCCGATGACGGTGCCGTGCGCACTCGACGCCGAGTCCTTGGCGTACTCGACTCTGCTGGGCGGGCCGGAGTTTCGCCGCTGGCTGGAGGGACGGCGGCGCAGGCCGGTGCCGGATCCGCCTGCGCCGCCGGTGCTCGCCGAGCGGACTGACGAGGCGATGCGGATCACACTCAACCGCCCTGAACGGCGCAACGCATACGGCAGGGCACTACGTGATGCGCTGGTGGAGAGCCTGCTCCCTGCGATCGTGGACGACAGCATCGCCCGTGTAGAAGTCACGGGGGCCGGGCCGTCTTTCTGCTCCGGCGGAGATCTGGATGAGTTCGGGCTGGCCCCGGACCCGGTGACCGCTCACCTGGTGCGCACCAGAGGCGGGGCAGGGCGGTTGTTCCACGATTTGGCGGACCGGCTCGAGGTACGGGTGCACGGCAGTTGCGTCGGCGCCGGTATCGAGTTGCCTGCCTTCGCCGGGCGGGTGGTCGCCGCGCCGGGCACGACTTTTCGGCTGCCCGAGGTAGGCATGGGGCTGATCCCTGGGGCAGGCGGCACAGTCAGCATTCCACGCCGGATCGGCCGGTGGAGGACGCTCCACCTCGCGGTCACCGGCACCCTCCTTGACGCGGAGACCGCGCTGGCCTGGGGTTTGGTAGACGAGATCGCCACCCATTGAACATTGGCGGCGGAGACGCCGACTGCACCACGAGTTGAATCTTCTTCGCAGGGTTTCCTGCGAGCGATCACAACTACGAGCGCGCCCCCGGGGCTGGCCCCGGGGGCGCGCTCGACGAGAGACTGATGCTCCCGTTCCTACGTGCTGCCCATGTCAGTCGGAGGCCGGCAGCGGCTTCGCGGTCTGGACCGACAAGACCTCCCCGTCCATCGTGAGCGGACCGCCTCCCGCCTTGACGCACAGCAACTCGATCCGGCGCGCCTCGTCGGAGTAGCGCTTGCCGAGCACGATGTCGGGGGTGGTGGGACCGCCGTTGGCCGCAACATCAACCTGCTCGTCTGCGCGAGCCAACAGCTGGCCGCCGCAGCGCAGCTCCACGTCTTCACCCGGAGCGCGGATAACGATCACCTCGGTCGTGCACACCCGGCTGCGCAGACGGTCCCCCGCCTTAACCAATCCCATCCTTCGTCTCTCCCTGACCATAGGCACCGACGTCGCAGCGCGCGCCAGTGCGGACATCCGCTTATCGAAAGCTATACGGTATATCTAACCGTAGCTGACTGGAGAGCGATAGGTAAACCCTGCAAAGCCACTGTCGCTCTCCGGCCTGCCACAGCGTCCCGCCTGTTCAGTCACCCTGTTCCGCATCCCAGACACGCCCCAGCAAGGACTCCACCAAGCCGAGCAGCGGACGATGGTCAGGGTTCCACAGGTCGTGACCTAGGCCCTCCAGCGTGTGAACCTCCACGCCCGGCAGCGCCTCCCGGTAACGGTCGGCCGTCGCGTCGGTCACCAGAACGCTGCGCCGAGTGCCCCGTACCACCAAGAACGGGCCGCGCAGCTCGCCCAGGCGGTCCCACATCGGCCGGTCGACCGCCTCACGCTGGATGGCCCGCACGGCGTGAGGAGCGACCCGCTCGGGGATGGGCACTCCGCGCAGGACTTGACTGAGTGCCTTGCGGGGCCAGGCTTCCGGCAGGGCAACGTGCTCAGCGCCGTAATCTCCGGCGAGGAATCCGCGAACCCGGCAGGGATGTCGCAGTGCGTAGCCGAGGCCGTAGCTGACCCCACGCGAGATTGCGACGACGGTGAAATCCCGCAGTCCGGCCGCCTCGGCCACCGCTTCCAGGTCGCACACGTGGTCGGCCAGGTCGTACCCGGAGTCCGGCACGTCGCTCGGCCCCCGGCCACGCAGGTCGACGGCCACCACCCTGCGCGGGGCCAGGGACTCGATCAGCCAGGCATACTCTCGGGCCAGCTCACCGAATCCAGGCACCACGAGCACCGCCCCGCCGGGGGCGTCGTCCCTGCCGCCCTCCACATAATGCAGTCGTACATCGCCGTTCGACGCCCATCCGCTGCGTACGGCCTGATGGGCTACGGATGTCGGCCTCACGAGAGGTTTGGGTCGCGGGGCAGCTTGAGCAGCCGCTCGGCGATGACATTGCGACCGATCTCCGAGGTGCCACCCGCGATGCTGAGGCACCGGTCGAAGAGGTACTCGAAGACGATTTCCGGCTCGCCATCGCTTACCGCAGCGTCCCCCGCGATCCGTAGCCCGAGTTCTGAGACCCGCTGAGCGTGCTCGGCCGAGAGCAGCTTGGTGATGTTGCCCTCCGGGCCGGGGCCGCCACCGGCGACCGCCCGGGCGGCCTGACGCAGATTGAGCAGCCGCATCGCCTGCTCCTCCGCGATCAGCCGGGCCACGGCTCGTCCCTCGGCCACATCGCTGGGCAGACGCCGGTCGAGCAGCGAGAGAACATCCAGTGCGGAAAGCCCCTCGCGACTGCCGCCACCGATGGAAACCCGCTCGTTGCCCAGCGTGGCCCTGGCGACGGTCCAGCCCCGGTTCACCTCGCCGACCACGTCTGCATCGGGGACGAACACGTCGTTGAGGAAGACCTCGTTGAAGAGCGCCTCACCGGTGATCTCGCGGAGCGGCCGGATCTCCACCCCGGGGGCGTGCATGTCGATCACCATGGTGGTGATGCCCTTGTGCTTAGGCGCATCGGGACCGGTGCGCACGGTGGCCAGGCCACGGTTGCAGTCCTGCGCCCCGCTGGTCCACACCTTCTGGCCGCTGACCCGCCAGCCGCCCTCCACCTTGGTCGCCCTGGCTTGCACGGCCGCCGCATCAGAGCCCGCCCCCGGCTCGGAGAAGAGCTGGCACCAGACCAGCTCGCCGCGCAGGCTCGGCCCGACCCACCGTTCGACCTGTTCGGGTGTGCCATGCTGCACCAGGGTGAGGACCACCCAGCCGCCGATGCCGAGATTCGGGAACTCGACGCCGGTCAGCTCCTCCTCGATGACGAGCTGCTCGACCGCACCTGCGCCGCGGCCCCACGGCTTGGGCCAGTGCGGCACCAGGTAACCGGACTCGACCAGAGCTTGGCGGCGCTCTTCTTCGGGCAACGCCGAGTAACGTTCGGCGAACGCCCGGGCGTCAGCGCGGAAGCGATCCGCCTCTTCGGGCAGATCAAGGCTGTAGGAGCGGCGGACCCCGGCGCGGGAAAGCCGCACAATTTCCTCCTCTGCGGCGGAAACCGGTCCGAACAGTGCGGCCGTCGCCACTGCCCGCCGCAGGAACAGGTGAGCGTCGTGTTCCCAGGTGAAGCCGATACCGCCGTGGATCTGGATGTTGGTCTGTGCGTTGCGCACCGCCGCGTCCAACGCGATCGACGCAGCGACTGCGGAAGCCAAGTCCGACTGGTCACCCCCCTGGCTGCCCGCGGTGAACGCCCGGGACGAGTCCCAGGCGACCGCAGTCGCCAGCTCGGCGGCGACCAGCATGTTCGCGCAGTGATGCTTGACCGCCTGGAAGGTGCCGATCGGCCGGCCGAACTGGACCCGGATCTTCGCGTACTCGGTGGCCATTTCAACGCAGGCGTGCGCGATGCCCGCGGCCTCCGCAGCCGTCAGCGCCCGTACCAGCCGCATCCCCGCTGTGCGGGCACCGGCCAGTACCCGGGCGTCGTCGATCGCGACACCTTTCAGAAACACCGCCGCCGCCCGACGGGTCGGGTCGATCCCGTCCAACGGCACGACATTCACGCCGGGGGCGTCTGCGTCCACCACTACGAGGTCGTCGCCGACTGCGAGAACCAGCAGCGCGCCGGGGACATGGCCACCGAGTACGAGACCGGCGTCCCCGCTGTAGGTTCCCGCGGCGTCCTTGGCCAGGACCCCGCCCAAACCGAGCGCGGCGGGCTGCGAGCCGTCGGCAAGGCCGGGCAGCACTTCCCGGCACAGTTCAGGCGATCCCGCTGCCGCTATCACTCCCGACGCGAGCACCGTGGGCAGGAAGGGCCCTGGGACCACCTCTCGGGCCAGTTCCTCGAGGACCACGGCCAGCTCGGGGACGCCGTAGCCCTGCCCGCCGTACTCCTCGGGCAGATGCAGTCCGAGCCAGCCCAACTCGCAGAGTTGCTTCCAGTACGGCGGAGCTGACTCCTCACCGCCGTCGAGCCGTTCGCGTGCCGCCGTACGCGCGTTCTGGTCGGCGAGAAACGCGCGCGCGACCTCGGCCAGCGTGCGGTGGTCATCCGTGATCGCCAGGGCCATGTGCCCCTCCACTTCCAGTTCACGATGTCAGCACGGAGGCGCCGAGCGCACTCCCATAAGCATTACCGTATGCTTTTCGAAAGGCGCAGACAACACCGGGCTGTGCACTGACATGTCCGGTGGCCTCGACCCGGCAACCGATACGAAGGACCCCTATGGCGTCTCCCTCGCGACTTCTGCCACTCCTCAACGAGTTGGGGCCGGCACCCAAGAATCCTCATCAGGGGACGCCCCGGCGCGAGCCGTCATCCGTTCGCCGGACGAGCCACCTCGACATGACCTGGCCAGGCGGGCTGGAAAACGACATGCACATAAACGCGGCAGCACGCGACCTCGTCACCGACACTGAGGCGAATCCCCGCGCCTTGGCTGATGCCACCCTGCATGTGACTGTGGACCGCAGCCGGACCCTTACCAGCGTGACCAGCAAGCCGAACCGGGATGAGCTTAGGGAGCTGGTAGGAACGGGCGGCGGCAGCGGCTACCGGTCCCGCCTGCAGTCCCTGGTACCCGATGACCTGGCCCAGGGGACCCCGCTGTACTTCCTGCTGGATGACCTGCCGGGTGTGACCCTCGTCGGGCCGTTCGCCTGGTGGCTGTGGCGCCAGGGAATGGCGGGGTACGCCAGCCGTTCCCAGGGCAGCACCGCGCGGCACATGCAGGATGTCTGCGCAGGATTCCGTTCGGACGGGCTGCCGATCAAACAGATGATCGACGGCGTGGACCCGCCTTACAACCTGGTGCCCGCGTTGGACCTGGCTCAGCCCGATGATCCGCTGGCCTGGCACCCGATCCCCGAGCCTCCGGCCGCCTCGCCCATGCTCAGGCGCCGCCGCCTGGTGGACGTCGTCGTGGTCGACGGAGAAGTGCGGGTGAACTCGCTTTTCCGGGACAGTATGTGGAGCCCTGAACGTGTCGAGATGGTCGTCCACGAGTACGGCCTGCATGCCACCGTGGATCGGGAGACGATGCGGCTATCTGCGATCAGCGCAGATCCGCGGGTACTCCCGTTTCAGACCTGCCCTGCCGCGGCTGCGAATGTGGACCTGCTGCTGGGCGAACCGATGGGCAGCCTGCGGCACAGGGTGCGTGAGCTGGTGATCGGCACCGATGGTTGCACCCACCTCAACGACGCACTCCGCGCACTCGCCGAGGTCCCGGTGCTGCTGGACCAGCTATCGGCTGTCGGGGGCCCGGGATAACCGCGGGTGAGCGGGCACCACCCACAGATTCCCGGAATTGCCCAGCGGGTCCGCCTACCCAAGCCGCCGCCTGGCTTCCTCCAATCTGCGGTGACTCTGCGCAGCCTTCATCCGGCGGTGTCGCGGCCGAGCAGATCGTTCAGGCGACGCTGCGCGTTGGCCAGCCCAAAGTCCACATCAGGTAGCTGCCATGGCCCACGGCACCTCATGCCTGGGGGACCGTAGGGGGACCGGCAGTATCGGACACTCCCGTTTCGGGGCGGTTTTTCCGATACTGTCCGGCCCCTCTACAACTTGCTCACCTGCGGGAATGCCAGTAAGCGGCAAGGCTCGGCATCACCCGGCATGCTGATCGTCAGACTCATAATCCGTGGGTCGTGGGTTCAAGTCCCACCCGCCCTACCCACCTCACCAGGTACGAGGCACCCTATCCCGCTTCCGCGGGCGGGGGAAGCAGGGGCTGGGAGACCGAAGGGGGACCGCCAGTCGCGGACACCCCTCCGCCAGCCCCCTTCGAGGCACCGGAGCCGCGCTGGCCTCCGCGGCCGCACGCGCCATCTCCGGAAGCACCGAGGTGTAGATGTCTGAAGTGATCAAGCTCCGCTGCCTCCGCTCGTCAAGGTCCATCAGGAGATTGCCCGCGGAGTCCGGACGGCGAGGCAGGGACGCGTCGTTCAGTCCTGCTGGTCAGCCGAAGTTGATCCAGGCCCGGGTCGCGCCTGTTCCCGGGGCGACGTCGAGGTAGTCGGCCCGGCCGTCGGCGTTGAGGTCGGCGAACTGGATCCGGCTGCCGTCGACGCCGACACCGCTGGCGACCTCGCCGCCCGGATACCAGTACCAGTCGCCGCCGTCGGGCTTGGGGCCGCCGTTCCGCCAGACATGAACAGAGCTGTCGTACTGCGCCAAGCCGCCCTCTCTGGGATCGACAGGGTTGATGCCGCCCTCTCTGGGATCGTCGGGATTGACGCCGCCCTCTCTGGGATCGGGGTCGGTGCTGCCTATGAGGATGTAGTCGGCAGCCCGGGACCCGTGGAGCGGGGCGAACCGGATTCGGTGGCCGGGCTGGCCGACGCCGCCGGCGATGGTGCCTTGAGGGAGCCAGTACCAGTCGCCGCCGCTGGGCTTCGGACCGCCGTTGAGCCAAGCCTGGACGGAACTGTCATCGTTGACCTTCACATAGTCAGCTCTGCCGTCACCATCAAGGTCCGCGAAACGGATATTCGCTCCAGATGCGCCGACACCGCCGGCGATCGTGCCCTGGGGCAACCAGTACCAGTCACCGCCGCTGGGCTTCGGACCGCCGTTGAGCCAAGCCTGGACGGAACTGTCATCGTTGACCTTCACATAGTCAGCTCTGCCGTCACCATCAAGGTCCGCGAAACGGATATCGGCTCCAGATGCGCCGACACCGCCGGCGATCGTGCCCTGAGGGAACCAGTACCAGTCACCGCCGCTGGGCTTCGGGCCGCCGTTGAGCCAGGCGCGGACGGAGCTGTCATCGTTGACTTCGATGTAGTCGGCTCTGGCGTCACCGTCGAGGTCGGCGTAGAGGACTCTGCTGGTGTCTCCGCCGTTGGTCCCGGACGCGATCGTGCCCTGCGGGAACCAGCCTCTGACGGGGGCCGGGGCCGGGTTCCCGCCGCCGGGTGCGCCGATCCAGCCGGCCCGCCCCACCTGCACCAGGCCGTGGTAGAACGCTCCCGCCATCTTCAGGTAGCCGGAGTCGTTGGGGTGCAGGAGGTCGGCCAGGTCGGTGAGCGTCACCGACGCCATGTTGACCAGGTAGACGTGCTTGCCGGAGGCCCACCGCGCCCCGATCTCCGGCCGGATCGCCTCGTTGAACCGACGGATCCGCTCCTGGGTCGTCCCCGAGTTGGACGGGACGATCGTCGAGACGAGGAGGGTCACGTCGGGGGCGGCCCGGAAGATCTGGTCGATGAGGGCTCCGAGCCTGGCCGGCGCGCCGTCCGGGTCGTCGTTGTTGTTCATGTCGTTGGTGCCGATGTGCAGCAGCACCACGTTGGGCCGGTACGTGGCCAGCGCCGCGTCGGTGATGCCGGCGAGCTGGGAGATCGTCCAGCCGGGGCGTCCCTCGTGGGCGTCGGGCGCCGGGCCCGAGCGTTGTGAGCCGACGAACGTGACGTCGGCCCCCTCCTCCCTCAGCAGGTCGTTGAGCATCGGCCGGTAGCCGCCGCCGTTCGAGCTGCCCGCACCGTGGGTGATCGAGTCGCCCAGCGGCATGATCCGCAGATTTCGCTGGAGGTTCGATGCCGTCCCCGCCCAGGCCGCCAGTTCCGCTTCCAGGAGCTCCCTCAGTTCCTGACTCTCGAACCGCAGGCCGAGCTGCGTCACGTTCTCGGCGACGGTGCGGCCGAACCAGCGTTCCAGCCAGGGCGCCTGGTTCCTGATCCAGCCGCCGGCCTTCGCGAGGGACGTGGCGAGTTGCGCCTTCGCCCACGGGGCGAGGTACTTCTCCCAGACGAAGCCGCCGGCCAGCCCGAGCAGGCCGGCGATGATGATGTCCCTGGTCGCCTCGACGGTGCCCAGGGTGCCCGCGAACACGTGCGAGACCAGCGCCGACATGACGCCGGTCATGGCGCCCTGGAGAGGGGTGCAGATCAGCGGGATGAGCGCGGCTCCCACGCCGCTGGCCATCATGGAGCCGATGCACAGCATCCTGAGCCCGTATCCGACGACGTAGCCGACGGCGAAGGCGGCGACGTCCTGCCAGAAACCGGCGCTGGTGATCTCCCCGGCCGGGATGGTGAGGACCAGCCCGCTGCCGCTGGGAGTCAGCTCCACCGAACCGGCGAAGTCGGGCCACACCGAGGGGTCGAACCGGTCGGGCAGCGGGGTCGGGCTGTCCGCGACGGCCTGCTTGAGCGCGCCGCCCAGGCTGCCGTGTTCCCTGATCTCCGCCTGCATCTCGGGGACGATGTCCCGCATGACGGCAGGGTCCAGGCCGAGGTCGGAGGCGTTGAGGGTGATGGTGATGGCCTGGTCGGCCGCTCGCGCCGGCATGGCGGGGGCGAGGCACACCACCATCAGGATGGACAGCAGGGGGACCACGAAACGACGGGAGAATGCCGATAAACCGCGCGCTTGCAACATCTTCCACCTATGTGAGGGAACGCTACGTAATCGGGCTGCAGCTCCCCAGGAAAGTACCGCCGGTCAAGTGATGGTGATCAAGAGGCGGATAGCGGGGGGGTGAACGCTGCGTGACACGTTCCCTCGATCGACGGGCTGCGCAAGGGGTTCTCGACCGCGACGGTGCAGGCGCAGGGTCGCCGCCCGTGCCTGGCCGCAGGCACGGGCGGGTCCGGCGGGTCAGCGGCTGTAACGCGCCACCGTGATCTTGTCGATCACCGGTGCGTACTGGGAGCGCAGGAGCACTCCCGGGAACGTCTTCGACGCGTACGTCGTCCCGTCGAAGTTCGGCATTTCCTCGCTGGAGAACCGGATCGTGTTGGCCCCCTTCTTCAACCTCACCGGCACCGTGAGCTCCCAGAAGTTGTTCTCGTGGAACGTGTGGGGGAACAGCACGCGCTGCGGCGCCCCGCCGTTGACGGCGATGTCGGCGTGCCGGGCCAGCGGGTCGGGGTTGTAGTGGGTGGCGGGTGACTGCTCGGGGTTGGAGTAGCGCACCCGCATCGCGTACGTGCCGGAAGCGTCGGCGCGTACGGTGAAGGTCAGGGTGTTGGCGTTGCCCGGTGCGCCGCCGATGCCGGTGACGGCGGACTGGCCACTGGCGAGGGAGAGCGGTTTCGCGGCCGCCGTGCCCGCGAGCTGGGCCGACTCCGCTTCGTAGACGGTGGCCGGCAGCGTGCCGGGGCGCACGTCCAGACGGTCGACGAGCACCGTGGCCGCGCGGCCGGTGACCGTGACCTTGTTGACGCCGCCGGACAGCGACACGGTCGCGGTGGAGTGGCCGCGCCGGGCGTCGTCCAGGACTTCCAGGCCGTTGACGGCCATCCGCGCCTTGCCGGGTCCCGACAGCTTGAGGTCCAGGACGGCGGCGTCGTCCGCAGCCGAGTAGACCCAGAACGTCACCGACTGGCCCCGGGAGACCGCCGCCGCGCCCGAGCCGGAGATTCCGGCGCCCTTGACGTCGTAGACCGCCCGCGCCCCGTGCAGTTCGGCCAGTTCGCCCTCGTACCGGGTGGTGGCCGCCGCGGGGTTGGGCAGCGTCAGGCGGATGCGGTCGATGATGGCGTCGCCCTTGGTGGTCTTGGAGCCGTCGAGGCTGCGGGCGGCCAGGGAGATGACGTGGGTGCCGGCCGTCAGTTCCACGGTGGTGCCGGCGTGGTCCCACACCACCCACTTGTAGCCGAGGGGCAGGTGGAGTTCCTGCTCGGCGCCGCCGTCCACGCGGACGAAGACGTTGGTCGGGCCCTGTTCGCGCACCAGGTCGTAGGTGTTGAGCGAGTTGGCGAAGACGCTCAGGTCGTAGCGGCCGGTCTGCGGCACCTCGACGGTGAAGTCGAGCACGCCGTCCGAGCCGGTGCGCAGGCCGCCGACGTTGTAGCGGCCGGAGGTGTAGAACTTCGACACGTCCGACGGGGAGCCTTCGGGTCCGTTGCGGCTGTAGCCGCCGCCGGTGTACTGCGCGTCCTCCGCCTCGTACGACCGTTGCCACAGGTGCGGCGGCGGGGCGGTCGTGGTGCCGGTCCCCGAGGGGGACAGGATGATCTCGTACGCGGACGACTCCTCCAGCGCCGGCAGGTCGACGACCACGGTTCCGTTCTTGACCGTGATGTCGCGTTCGGCGACGAGCGCGGGCTGCGGCGAGTCGCCGAGCTGCCCGGTCCACGGGATCTCCCTGATCCAGGCGTGCGCCTTGCGGCCGAAGAGCTTGGCGGGGACGTTCTCGAAGCGGATGTGGGCGGCGCCGCTCGCGCCGCCGAAGATCGTGCGGGCCTGTCTCTTGGCGGGGTCGAGCGTCGCGAGTCCCTGGAGGCTGTAGTTCTTTCCGGGGTACGGGGGCGTGACCTGGACGGTGTGGCCGCTCATCTGGCCGTAGGCGTGCAGCAGCCACCACTGGCCGTTGGCCCGGTTGGCCTGCACGGCGGAGTCGGACAGGTTGCCGTCGATGTTCCAGTACGCGATGTCGGCGTCGACCTTGGACTCCTCGATGGCCGACACCCACTGGATCATCTGGCCGGGCACCGAGGTGTGGTAGTTGAAGGCGTACTCGTTGATGTTGATCGGGAGTTTCTTGCCCTCGTACGGGGTGCCGGCGAAGACCTCGGCCTCCATCTCGCGGTAGCGCTGCGCGCCGGCGCGCACCTGGGCGGGGTGGCTGAGCTCGTGCCAGGTCATCACCTCGGGGACCGTGCCCGCCTCGACCGTGTGCTCAAGGAAGCCCTTGACCTGGGAGTACAGCACGCTGGTGTTGGGTCCGGCGATGCGGGCGCCGGGCATCCTGCCCTTGATGAGCGCGTTGATCTCGTCCCAGGCCTGGAAGTAGTGCCGCGGGTCGCTGAGCCAGCTGACGCCGTTGTAGCTCCACTCCCCCGTGCCGAACATGTTGCCTTCGGGCTCGTTGAACGGGACGAACACGATGTTGTCTTGATATTTCGGGTCGAGCGTCAGGACCTGGTCCACCTGCTTGGCGATCTTCTGTTTGAACAGGTCCAGCTTCTCCTCCGGTGTGCTGCCCGGCCACTGGTACGGGAAGCCGCGGTGGATGTCGGTCATGTAGATGTACACGTCGCCGTCGGTGCTGTCGGCCAGCGGCTTGACCACCTCCAGGGCGTCCGCCCCCGGATGCTGCGGGCCGTCCTGGGCCTTGGTCGAAACCGTGCGCAGCCGCATGCCCTCGATGAGGTTGTTCGTCGGCACCCCGGGCCCGTACAGGCCGTAGAGCGTGCCGGACGCGCCGCCGTGGAAGGCGCCGGTGTTCTTTGCCAGGTCGATGACGAGCTGGCCCTCCCGGATCACCGTGACCTCGGCGGTGACGGGGTGCCCGCCCGCCGTGCCCGTGACGGTGAAGGTCCCGGCGGCGGCGTATTTCTCCGGGTCCACGGCCGGCCAGGTGACGGGCAGGTCGCGGTCGTACCCGTCGGAGAAGGCGGCGCGGACGGCGGGCGGGAGGTCGGGTGCGGTGCCGATGACCGTCCGCACGCCGAAGGCGTCCTGGGCGAGGGCGGTGGGCGCCGGCGGGGCGCCGACCGCCAGCTCGGCCACCTGCTCGGGCGTGAGCGCCGCGGCGTAGATGCGGAAGTCGTCGATCGCGCCGCCGAACAGCGGGTCGGGGTAGAACGAGCGCCCGATGAACCCGGCGGACGTCGTCGAGGCGTCGATCAGCTGCGCCGCGGTGATCGTCGTGGGGGCGGAGGCCACGGCGGCCCCGTCGAGGTAGGTCGTGATCCTCCCGGCCGCCGTGTCGAGGGTGACGGTCAGTGTCTTCCAGGCGTTCGCGGGCAGCGGGGCGTAGCCGGTGACCTGCGCCTCCGCGCCGCCGCCCGCGGTGGTGACCGCCGTGCGCAACAGGCCGTCGCCGTTGTACGGGGTGCTGAACAGGTATCGGGTGTTGTCCTTGCCGAGCGCGTAGATCCACTGCCAGGGGGACGTGGTGCCGTCCCATTTGACCCGGGCGGACACGGTCAGGTCGGTCCTGTCCTTGATCGCGGCCAGCGGGATCCTGACGTAGGCGCCGTCGGAGGTGGGGGCGCCGCCGGGCAGGCTCAGCGCGTGCCCGCCCGCCGCGCCGTCCACCAGCGCCGCGGTGGCCGGGTTGACCAGTTCGCCGTGCAGGCCGTTGCCGGAGGAGTCGGTGATGGAGGCGGTGGTGAGGTCGTCGGTGTCGAACTCGTACACGAGCACGGGGGCCGGAGCGGCGGCGGCGGCCGCGATCCCGGTGGTCAGCGAGAGGGTGAGGGCCGCGGGAAGGAGTGCTGCGCACCAGGCCCTGATCGGTAATGCCATGGCGATGTCCCCTGAATGTGAGCGCTAACAAGGCTGTGGGGAGCAGATCGGCAACGCGACCGAGGGGTTTCGCGCAGGTTACTTGGCTGCTTTCCAGCCGTCAATGGGGCACTTTTCCGCGATGTCACGATTAGGTATCGCCGGTTGCGGCGGGTCTTGACGTCACTCTCATCGAGCGCGACAGTCGTGCCACATCGTTGAACCGGTTCGCCCGTACCGGGGAACGCAGGATGCGCCGGTGCGGCGCAGACCTGCCCACTTCCAGGAAGAAGGCGACGTCGGAGCAGCGATGCGAGGGAGCACTGCAACGCGACCGTCGAACCGGTTCGATGAATCAGGAGGTGTGAGTGGCGACGATCGGAGACGTGGCCCGGGAGGCCGGGGTGAGCCGCAGCACGGCGTCGTACGCGCTGTCGGGCAAGCGGCCCATCTCGGAGGAGGTGCGCCGGCGCGTGCTGGCGGCCGCCGAGGCGCTCGCGTACACGCCGAACGCCGGCGCCCGCGCGCTCGCCACCGCCCAGACCAAGGTCCTCGGTCTGCTCGCCCAGTTCCACGAGGACGAGTTCGCGCCCGCGATGCTGCAGTACATCCTGGGCGTCACCAACACCGCCCGTGACCTGGGCTATGACACGCTGCTGGTCACCGAGGCCGACGGGGTCCGGGCGCTGCGCCGTATCACCGACTCGCGGATGGTGGACGGCGTGGTGCTCATGAACATCGCCCAGGACGACGCGCGCCTGCCCATCCTGCGCGCCGCGCCGCAGCCCGGCGCGCTGGTGGGCCTGCCCGGCGACTGCGCCGGCCTGGACGTGTTCGACTTGGACTTCGAGGAGGCCGGGCGGGTGATGGTCGATCACCTGCACCGGCTCGGCCACCGCGAGCTGATCCTGATCTCCCAGCCGGAGCACGTGGTCGAGCGGGGCGGCGCGTACGTGTGGCGGCTGCGCGACGCCGCGCTCGAACGCGCCCGCCAGCTCGGGCTCACCCTGCACGCCGTCTACGGGGAGTCCCGGCAACCGGCCGTGGGACGCCTGCTCAACGACCTGCTCGACGCCTACCCGGCGGCGACGGGCCTGCTGATCAACAACGAGGCGGTCGCGGCGGCGCTGCCTTCCGTCGCCCATGAGCGGGGGCTGCGGGTGCCCGAAGACCTGTCGGTCATCGGCCGCTACTCCGCCGACTTCGCCGCCACCTTCTCCCTGCCCTACTCCCACATCGAGAGCGCGCCCGACCGCCTCGGCTCCATGGCCGTGCGCCAGCTCGTGCGCCGCGTGGAGTCCACGGCGGCCAGGAAAGAGCCGTTCGTGGTGCGCTTCATCTCGCCCGAACTGACCGATCGGGGCAGCACCGCGCCCCCGCATTCCCGCTAGCACCAGGCCCCCGACCCCCCACACGTACGACACGCTCGCAATGGGAGCGTTAACACTTGGAGTAATCGATGAACCGTCCGTCGGTGTCCACGAGGGCGGCGGTCTTCGGAACCGCCGTCCTGGCCCTGGCCGCCTGCGCCTCCACTCCGCCGCAGAGCGGCACCTCCTCCGCCACCGCGAGCGGCGCGTACACCTGGTGGGACCCGTACCCGCAGCACGACGCGGGCTCCGCCTGGGCTGAGCGGGTCGGCGCCTGCGGCGAGGAGGCGGGCGTCACCATCCAGCGCACCGCCTACGACACGACCGCCCTCACCAACCAGGCGCTCCTGGCGGGCCAGGAAGGCAACGCCCCCGACGTCATCCTGCTGGACAACCCGGCCGTCTCGACGCTGGCGGACGCCGGCATGCTGACCGCGATGTCCGACTTCGGCCTTGAGGTGAACCGGTTCGACGAGAACCTCATCGCCGCCGGCGAACTGGACGGCAAGACGTACGGCATCCCCATCGGCGCGAACACCCTCGCCCTCTACTACAACAAGAAGATCCTGGACGAGGCGGGCGTCGACCCGGCCTCGATCACCGACTGGGCCTCGCTGGACGCGGCGCTGAAGAAGGTCAAGGAGGCGGGCAAGAAGCCGATCACCTTCGCGGCCATCGGCACCGAGGAGGGCTCCTTCCAGTTCCTGCCCTGGTTCTGGGGCGCCGGCGCCCAGCTCACCCAGCTCGACTCGCCCCAGGCCGTCGAGGCGCTGGAGCTGTGGACCTCCTGGGTCAAGGACGGCACCGCGCCCAACTCGGTCATCAGCAACTCGCAGAACACCACCTGGGAGGAGTTCCTGACCGGCGAGTTCGCCTTCGCCGAGAACGGCACCTGGCAGATCGACAGCGCCGCGAAGGCGGACTTCCCGACCGGCATCGTGCAGATCCCCGGCAAGGACGGCGGCGTCGCCCCCACCCCCACCGGCGGCGAGTTCATCACCGTCCCGGTGCAGAAGGACACCGGCCGCTACGACGTCACCAAGAAGATCCTCGAATGCATGACGACGCCCGAGGGCCTGGTGGAGACCGGGACGACCTTCGCGTACTACATCCCCTCGACGGCCGCGGGCCAGGAGGCCATCCTCGCGCAGGACGCCACGCTCAAGCCGTGGGTGGACGCCGTGCGCAGCGCCAAGGGCCGTACGAGTGACAACCTCGGCACCGACTACCCGAAGATCTCCGAGGCGCTGTGGACCGGCGTGCAGAAGGCGCTGAGCGGCGCGGCGAGCCCCGCCGACGCCCTCAAGGAGGCCCAGGCCCGGGCCAAGCAGGCCGTCGGCGGCTGATCGGAACGCCGATGGCCTCATCTCGCAGCATCGGGGCGGTGACCCGCCCGGCGCACCGGGCGGCGCGGCGGCCGTTCAGGTGGCCGGCGCTGGCGTTCCTCGCCCCGCTGCTGGTCTACCTGCTGCTGTTCTACGCCTATCCCCTGTACCGCAACATCGAGCTCAGCCTGCACGACTACACGCCCCGCGCCTTCATCCAGGGCGACCCCGAGTTCACCGGCCTGGAGAACTACGTCAAGATCCTGGCCGACGACGCGTTCCTGAGCGCGCTGGGCAACACGGCGCTGTTCACGCTGGGCTCCATCGCCGCGCAGTACGCGCTCGGGCTGGCCCTGGCGGTCTTCTTCCACCGGAGTTTCCGGCTGTCGGCGGTGCTGCGGGCGATGTTCCTGGTGCCGTGGCTGCTGCCGCTGATCGTGTCCGCCTCGACCTGGTCGTGGATGCTGAACAGCGAGCACGGGATCGTCAACGCGGCCCTGCAGGCGTTCGGGATCGGCCAGATCAACTGGCTGACCTCGCCGGACACCTCGCTGCTGGCGGTCACGATCGCCAACATCTGGCTCGGCATCCCGTTCAACCTGGTCATTCTGTACGCGGGACTGCAGAACATCCCGGCCACCCTGTACGAAGCCGCGGGGCTGGACGGCGCGAACGGCTGGCAGCGGTTCTGGAGCATCACGTTCCCGCTGCTGCGCCCGGTCTCGGCGATCACGCTGCTGCTCGGGCTGATCTACACGCTCAAGGTCGTCGACATCATCTGGATCATGACGAGGGGCGGGCCCGCGGACGCCTCGACGACGCTGGCCATCTGGTCCTACCGCGAGGCGTTCGGCACCGGGCAGCCCGACTTCTCCCCCGCGGCGGCGGTCGGCAACCTGCTCATCCTCATCGCCTTCGCCGCCGGGCTGCTGTACGTGCGGCTGCAGAGGGAGACGCCATGAGAGCGTGGAAGACGGCCGTGGGCGTCGTCCTGGTGATGGTGATGCTCTTCCCGGTCTACTGGATGATCAACGTCTCGCTCACGAAGACGAGCGACATGCGGGCCGACCCGCCGCACTGGTTCCCGTGGGACCCCACGTTCGAGGGGTACGCCGCCGCGTTCACCCAGCAGCTGCCGGCCCTGGCCACCAGCCTGTTCATCGGGCTCGGCACCGTCGTGCTCACGCTGGCGGTGTCGCTGCCGGCCGGCTACGCGCTGGCCAAGCTCCGCCCGCGCGGCGGCCGGGCGATCGACTTCCTGCTGCTGGTCGCGCAGATGATCCCGGCGGTCGTCATGGCCATGGGCTTCTACGCGATCTACATCAGGCTCGGCCTGCTCAACACCGTCCCGGGGCTCATCGTGGCCGACTCGACGCTCGCCGTGCCGTTCGGGGTGCTGCTGTTCCGGGCGTTCATGGCCGGGATCCCCGGCGAGCTGCTGGCGGCGGCGCAGATCGACGGGGCGAGCACGTGGCGGACGTTCCGCTCGATCATCCTGCCGCTGTCACGCAACTCGGTGATCACGGTGTCGCTGTTCACGTTCCTGTGGGCGTGGTCGGACTTCATCTTCGCCTCCACGCTCAACCGCAACAGCGACGTCATCCCGATCACGCTCGGCATCTTCCGCTACATCGGCAACAACACCACGCAATGGAACTCGATCATGGCGACCGCCGTGATCGCGTCCGTCCCCGCGGCGTTCCTGCTGATCCTCGCGCAGCGCTACATCGCCGCCGGGGTCACCGCGGGCGCCGTCAAGGACTGAAAGAAAGGGTTTCACCATATGACCAGCCCCGTGCTGCCGTCACACGGCCGGGCACGCCCCCTCGGGCTCGCGCAGGTCAGGCTCACCGGCGGGTTCTGGGGCCACCGGCAGGCCGTGAACGCCACGGCGACGCTGGCCCACTGCGAGTCGTGGATGGAGCGCCTCGGCTGGCTGGCCAACTTCGACCGGGTCGCCGACGGGACCACCGGGCCCGGCCGTCCCGGCTGGTCGTTCTCCGACTCGGAGGTCTACAAGCTGCTGGAGGCCCTGGCCTGGGAGAGCGCCAGGACCGGCGACCCGGAGGCGGAGGCGGCGATCAAGCGGCTCACCGCCCGCGTCGCCCGCGCCCAGGACCCGGACGGCTACCTCAACACCTGCTTCGGCCACGGTGACCAGCCGCCGCGCTACAGCGACCTGGAGATGGGCCACGAGCTCTACAACACCGGGCATCTGCTCCAGGCGGCCGTGGCCCGGCTGCGCACGCACGGCGAGGACGACCTGGTACGCGTCGCCCGCCGTGCCGCCGACCACGTGTGCCGCGCCTTCGGCCCCGACGGGCTCGACGGCATCTGCGGCCATCCGGAGATCGAGGTCGGCCTGGCCGAGTTCGGCCGCGCCCTGGGCGAGGACCGCTACGTCGAGCAGGCCCGCCTGTTCCTCGACCGCCGCGGCCACGGAAGGCTGCGGGACATCCCGCTGGGGCGGGCGTACTTCCAGGACGACGTACCGATCAGAGAGGCGGACGTGTGGCGCGGCCACGCCGTGCGGGCGCTCTACCTCGCCGCCGCGGCGGTCGACGTCGCGGTCGAGCGCGGCGACGACGACCTGCTGCGCGCCGTGGCACGCCAGTGGGAACGCTCGGTCGCCCGCCGCACCTACATCACCGGCGGCATGGGCTCGCGCCACCAGGACGAGGGCTTCGGCGAGGACTGGGAGCTGCCTCCCGACCGGGCCTACTGCGAGACCTGCGCGGGAGTGGCCTCGATCATGGTCTCCTGGCGGCTGCACCTGGCCACCGGCGACGTGCGCTACACCGACCTCATCGAGCGCACGCTCTACAACGTCATCGCCGCCTCGCCGAGCGACGACGGCCGGGCCTTCTTCTACGCCAACCCCCTGCACGAGCGGGCCGCCGGGCGGCCCGCCGACCCGGACGAGGTGAGCCCGCGGGCCGAGGCGGGCGCGCGGGCCGCCTGGTTCGACGTCTCCTGCTGCCCGACGAACGTCGCCCGCACCCTGGCCAGCCTGCACGGTTACCTGGCCACCAGCGACGACGACGGCCTGCAGATCCACCAGTACGCGCCCTGCGAGATCCGCGCCGAGCTGCCGGGCGGGCGGGCGGCGTCCGTGGACGTCGAGACCGCCTATCCCGAGAGCGGGACCGTCCGGGTCAGGATCGCGGCCGACGCGGACGCGCCCTGGACGCTCACCCTGCGCGTCCCCGCCTGGGCCGCGGGGGCCACGCTGACCGAGGGCGGCCGGACCCTCCCGGCCGGGCCGGGTGTGGTGAGCGTGCGGCGCGCCTTCCGCGCCGGCGACGAGATCGTCCTCGACCTGCCCATGGCGCCCCGCTTCAGCTGGCCCGACCCGCGCATCGACGCCGTACGGGGGTGCGTCGCGGTGGAACGCGGGCCCGAGGTGCTGTGCCTGGAGTCCCTCGACCTGCCCGATGGCGAGCTCGACACCCTGGTGGTCGATCCCGGTGCCGTGCCCCGGGCCGTTCCCGGTGGAGCCGTGGTCCGCGGCCGGGTGCTCGGCCTGGACGGCGGGGCCTGGCCCTATCCCCCGGACCCGGTCCGCGCCGCCCGCGGCGAGTGGTTCGACGTGCCGCTGGCGCCCTACCACCGGTGGGCGCGGCGGGGCCCGTCGAGCATGCGTGTCTTCCTGCCCCTTTCCTCTGCTCAACCCCCACCAGAAGGAGAGTGATGTCCATGTCCCGCATCCGAGTGCTCGCGTTAGCCCTGGTCACCGCGGCCGCCACCGTGGTGACCCCCGCTCCCCCGGCCGCCGCGGCCGGGGCGACGCTGACCGTCGACGTCTCCCGCCCGTTCCGCCCGGTCACCCACGCCGCGACCGGCGGCCTGTACGGGCTGGCGGAGAACTCCCGCCCGGCCGACTCCACCCTGCTGCCGATCAAGGTCAACTCGCTGACGCAGCCCGCGCCCGGCGTCGGCCAGCGTCCCAACGGCCAGCCGCCCGGCGGCGACTCCCTGCTGATCGCCCCGCAGGCCGACCGCGTCGGCGCCGGTCAGTACATCCGCATGCCGGACATCTACCCTAATTTCCCCTACCGCTGGGTGAGCTGGAACGACTGGCTGGCCAAGGTCGACACCATGGTGCGGGCCCGCCTGAACGCCACCACCGTCACCAACGTCCTCGGCTGGGAGCTCTGGAACGAGCCCGACTACACCTGGGACACCGCCGCCGCGGGCGACTTCAACGAAGGCTGGGTCCGTACGTACCGGGCCGTCCGCGCACTCGACCAGCAGACGCCGATCGTCGGCCCCAGCACCGCCGTCTACAGCCGCTCCTGGATGCGGGCGTTCCTGATCCGCGCCCGCGACACCGGCACGCTGCCCGACATCATCTGCTGGCACGAGCTGATCAACCCCGACAGGATCGCCTCCGACGTCGCCGACTACCGCAACCTGGAGGCCTCGCTCGGCATCAGCCCGCGCCGCATCTCCATCAACGAGTACGCCGCCCCCGCCGAGGTGGACGTGCCCGGCCGGGTGGCCAGCTACGTCGCCAAGCTGGAGCGGGCCGGCGTCGAGTCCGCCCACCGCGCCTTCTGGTACGAGTACGGCACCATGAACGGCCTGGTCGTGAACAACAACCAGCCGACCGGCACCTGGTGGCTGTACAAGTGGTACGGCGACATGGCGGGCAACATGGTCACCACGACGCCCGGCGGCCAGACGGGCCTCGACGGGTTCGCCGCGTACGACCCCACCCGCAGGATCGTCAACGTGGTCTTCGGCGACGAGGCGGGCACCAACACCATCGAGCTGACCGGGCTGCAGGCGCTCGGCTCCAGCGTCCGCGTCACCCTCCTGTCCACCCCCTCCCGGGGCCGCTTCACCGCCGTGACCGCCCCCACCACCGTCTCCACCTCCACCCGCACCGTCTCGGGCGGCCGGCTCAGCGTCTCCGTACCGAACATGTCCGCCACCAGCGCCTACCAGCTCGTCGTCGAACCGGCCTCCGGCGTGCCCGCCTACCAGCAGCGCTACGAAGCCGAGAACGCGTCCGTCTTCCGCGCCCTGCGGCTGACCTCCTCCAGCGCGTCGGCGGGCGGATACGTCGGCCGCATCGACAACTCCGGCACCCCGCGCACCGACAGCTACGTCGACTTCATCGTCAACGTGCCCGAGGCCCGCACCTACACCATGACCATCGGCTACGCCAACGGCACCGGCGCCACCGCCACCCAGGGCCTGGCCTACAACGGAGGCGCCTGGCGCACGGTCAGCTACCCGCCGACCGCCGGCTGGGGCCAGTTCGGCGCCACCATCAGCACCACCGTCGACCTGCGCGCCGGATACAACGTGATCCGCCTGGCCAAGGGCTCGCCCTACTTCGCGGGCGGCACCGGCTACGCCGAACTGGACTACATCCAGCTCACCTGACCACGAAGGGACCCTCCGCGCCATGACCACCGTGTTCTCCCCCTGGGAGATCCCGTTCAGCTACCACGGATCGTGGTTCTGCTTCTCGCCCGTGGTGGCGGAGGGAACCTACGCGGAGGAGGTGCATCTGGTCTCGCACCAGACCGGCATGCACCCGGTCATGAAGCTGATCCCCGAGACCACGGCCGCGATCACCGCAACCCCGCACCGGCTCACCTGGCACGACGGTGAGCGCCTGATCGACCTCGCCTACGAGAACGTCGACACGGTGCGGGTGCGCGGCCGCGGCCTCGGGCTGCGCCTGCTGGCCGCCGACCCGGTGCTGACGCCGTTCAGCGGACCGTACTTCTATCAAGACCCCGTGGACGGCTCGTACGTCCTCACCCTCTACCAGACCGGCCGCCGCTACCGGATCACCCTGCTCGCCGGGCGGGCCGAGCACCTGGGCGCGCAGGCGCTCGGCGCCGCCGAGCGCGGCATCCGCCTGAGGGGCGCGTGGGAGATCGCCATCGAGGAGTACGAGACGGCACGCGCCCCCTACACCGCCGGAACCCCCTTCGACCAGGTGGCCGAGGCGGCGCGGGCGGAGTTCGGCACGTTCGCGGAGGCGGTCGCGCCGTGGCGCGGCGACGACACGCCCGCCGCCGAACTGGCCGCCTACGTGCTCTGGTCGGCCACCGTGCGCCCCGCCGGGTTCGTCACCCGCCCGGCCGTGCTGATGTCGAAACACTGGATGGACAAGGTGTGGAGCTGGGACCACTGCTTCAACGCCATCGCCCTCGCCGGCGGTCTGCCCGGCCTGGCCTGGGACCAGTACCGCCTCCCCTTCGACCACCAGGACGCCGCCGGCGCGCTCCCCGACTCCATCACCCACTCCGAAATCCTCTACAACTTCGTCAAACCACCCATCCACGGCTGGGCCCTGCGGCATCTCCCCCCGGCGCCGGACGTCTACCCGCTGCTGGAACGCTGGACCACCTTCTGGCTCACCGCCCGCCGCGCCCCCGGCCACGAACTGCCGCACTACCAGCACGGCAACGACAGCGGCTGGGACAACGCCACCACCTTCGACCCCGAACGCGTCGTGCAGAGTGCAGACCTGGCCGCCTTCCTCATCCTCCAGCTGCGCGCACTGGCCCGCCTGGCCCCCTCCGGTCCGTGGAACGCGCAGGCCGGCCGGATGCGCGACGCCCTGCTCGCCGAACTGTGGGACGGTGACCGGTTCGTCGCCCGCGGCGTGCTGTCGGGACGTACCTGGTCCAGCTCCAGCCTGCTCGACCTCATGCCGATCGTGCTGGGCGAAGAGCTGCCGCGCCCCGTCCGCGCGGCGCTGGCCGCCCGGATCGAGCGGCACCTGACCCCGTTCGGCCTCGCCACCGAGCTGCCGGACTCACCGCACTACCAGGACGACGGCTACTGGCGCGGCCCCATCTGGGCGCCCTCGACCGTACTGATCGAGGACGGCCTGCGCCGCGCCGGTTACCCGCAGCTGGCCGACGAGATCAGCAGCCGCTTCCGCGCGCTGTGCGAGAAGGCGGGGTTCGCCGAGAACTTCGACGCCCGCACCGGCCAGGGCCTGCGCGACCGCGCCTACACCTGGACGGCCGCCGCCTACCTCCACCTGGCCGCCGCCCACAAGAGACGGACGTCGCCGCCTGAGCTGGACAGTTGATGGACGGGCAGGGAGATTCACGCGTGCCCGTTCGAGGGTAGTGGTCACCCGTACGACGGTCGCACGATGCCAGGTACGGACCATGGACAACCCAACGGACAAATCACTCGGACCTCCGGCTCCGGCCGGGATCCCCCGCAGGCCGGGGAACAGCAGGCTGCTCGCCATGCTGGCCGCGGCCGAGCACGGAATCCTCTACCTGGTGTCGTTCGCGCTGCTGGCCCTGGGCGTCGGCATCCTCGCCCTCATGACCCTCACGATCGTCCAAGGAGGCGTATCCGGCGCCGAGAAAATCATCATCATCCTGGAAGAGCTGCTCCTGGTGCTGATCGTGCTGGAGATCTTCGTGACGGTGCAGACCCACCTGGAGGGCGGCCGCCTGCAGCTGGAACCGTTCATCATCGTCGGCATCATCGCGATCATCCGGCACATCCTGTCGGTGGTCGTCCGGCTGACCATCCCGGTCAACCCGGCAGAGAGCCGCCAGCAGCTCACGGAGCTCGCCATCTACGCCGGCAGCGCCTTCATCCTGGTTGCCGCCCTGGCACTGACGCGGTGGTCGCGACGCCGGCCCACCCCGCCCGGCACAGCGCTCCCGGACGAGACCTGACCGATCCTCCTACCTCCAGGCGTCATCCGGGATTCGATAGAGCGCCCGGATCTCGGTGAGCCACCCCGAGTCGATGAAACGCCCGGTTATCCGGCCGACCAGGGTGAGAAAGGCGGACAGAGATCGCATGTCTCCAGGGAAATCCAGCCCCGCCAGGTATTGGCCGAGCACTGATCCCGGCCCGTCTCACCGTCATCCACGGGGCCCATCGCCTCGACGAACGCGCCGTCGTGGAAATGATCCAGGTCGTGGATCCCATCGACGTGGCGATCGTACTCCACCCGGAAGACGCTGCGCCCTCCCCTGCTGAGCACATGTTCTTCGAAATAGCTCCCACTGATGCCGAGGACGTGCGTCCAGCCGAGATTCCGGATCCGCCCTTAAAAGCCGGGCAACCTCCTCGGGGTCGTCGTTCTTCACCCACAGCCCCGAAAAGCGCGTAGCGAAACCACGCGCTGCCAGCAGACTCCACTGGTCCACGAGGGGAAACGCTTCTCTCATTCCGGCGTTCAAATCTTCCCTATGCAGCCGAGCGATATCGGGTTGCTTGTGGGGGTTCTCGACAACTACATGTTGGCAGATGGGCGAATCTCGGCTCTCCGACGGCGTTGTCACCCTCTCCCCGCTGTGCCTGGACGACCTGGACGCGCACCTGGCCGGTGAGGACGACCAGCTGGTGCGATGGCTCAACGGAGGGCCCAGCACTCGGGCCGGAACCGAGGCGTACATACGAAAGTGCATGCAGCAGTGGAGCACCAACGGCCCGCTGCGCGCCTTCGGGATCCACGTCGCCGTCCAGGCGGACCTGGTAGGCACCATGGACGTGCGATTCGGGATAGAGGACTTGGCGGAAGACCAGGTGAGCCTCGCGTACGGGCTCTACCCGCAGTGGCGGGGACGCGGCCTCGCCACCCGCGCGGTCCACCTGGCCTGCGGATTCGCAGCCGCCCAAGGGGCGACACAGGCGGTGATCAGGGTGGAGCCGGAGAACGCCGCGTCCGTCGCCGTCGCGCAGCGGTCCGGTTTCCGCTACGTCACACAGATCCAGGATCCGGACGGCACCCAGTTCAAGTGCTACGTCCGCGACCTGAGCGCGGGCTGACACCCTCAAGCAGGCAGGCCGGAACTCGAACCATCTGGATGGGTGTAGCGGTCACGGCCCGCCAGGAGCGCCACGTATACCTGCGCGAGCGCGAGTACGGCGACGAGCACGAGGACAGGCGTCCAGGTGCCGCTGTAGTCGGCGAGCCAGCCCGCGGCGACCGGGCCGATGGCGGCGAGCACGTACCCCACCGACAGGGCCATGCCCGACAGGCGGGTCGTGTGCAGATGCGTCCTGGTGCGCAGCCCGATGAGGGCAAGCGCGACGACGATGGCGCTCCCCGCGCTGATCCCCGCCAGGAGAGCCCACACCACCGCCCAGCCCGGCACCCACAGCATGCCCGCCATCGCGGCCGCCATCGGGACGCTGACCAGCACGCTGGCCGCCCGCTGGTCCGCCTTCCGGCCCATGACGGCGATCACCGCCAGCCCCGAGACGATGCCGACGGCGTGGTAAAGGAAGAGGTGCCAGCCGGCCGTGCCCGCGTCCACCCCGTGTTCGGCCTCGATCGCGGGCAGCCAGTTGGCCAGCAGGTAGAACGTCGTGGACTGCAGTCCCATGAACAGCGTCACCTGCCATGCGGTGGCCGACTTCCACATCGGCCTGTCCCGCGGGGCGGCCGGCGCGGGCTCAGCGCTGAGGGCCGCGGGGGTGTACGAGTCGCGCATGCGCATCGCCCAGACCGCCGCCGCCACCAGCGCAAGACCGGCCCAGACCGCCAGCGACCAGCGCCAGCCGCCTCCGGTCGCGGCGGCGATCGGCACGGCGACGCCTGACGCCAGCGCCGCGAAACCTGTCATGACAGCCGTGTAGATGCCGGTGACGCGCGAGAGGTCGCCGGGATGGTCACGCTTCACCACCGCGGGGACGAGCACGTTGCCGACGGCGATCGCCCCGCCGACCACGACGGTTCCGGCCCACAGCCATGCGAGGCCCGGCAGCGAACGCAGGGCGGTACCGGCCGCCAGCGCCGCCATCGCCCACAAGATCACCGGGTCGGCGTCGCCGAAGCGGCGGCTGAGCAGGTGGACGAGAGGCGACAGAAGCGCGAAGGCCAACAGAGGCAGCGCGCCCAGCACGCCCAGCGCGGTGTTGCCCAGCCCGGCGTCAGCGCCGATCAGGTCGAGGACCGGCCCGACGGAGGTCAGGGCCGGACGCAGGCAACTGGCCACCAGCAGGACGGCGACGAGCTTGAGCGCAGCACGCCCGCCGGGCCCGCCGGTGGCCGGGACCGTCGAACGGGCGGGAACGCCGGTGGTCATAGGGGTTCTCCCAACGCTGCGACGTAGGTGCCGCCGTCCCATGCATGCCTTCTCTGTTCAGCACGCGCAGGGACAGATGAGCCGATTGGTTCATATACGTACCAGAGCAACGCGGCCGGGAGGGATGGGCCGCCGTCTGTCAGATGCGGAGTCCGGCGGGTCCGCGTGCCGTGGCGGCGGCCAGTTCCTTGACCCGGGAGGCGGGCGCGGGAATGCCGGGCGACGCCTGAACCCAGGCCACCAGTTCGTGTCCGGCCAGGCCTGGCGGCGGCTGTCCCCTGTACACCTGGGCGAACAGGGGGGTGTTGGGTTCGCTGCGCCAGCTCTCCGCGAGTATGCCGAGGTCCACCGTGTCGAAGCCGAGGGCGTCGAGGAGGTCGGCCACCTCCTGCTTGGCGGGCCGCCGTCGTGCCGGAACGGCCGCTGGATCATCGGTCGAAGGCGCCCAGTTCGGACAGCCGCAGGTCCGGGTCGCTGCCGGCGCGCGTGACCACGCGGGTGAACGCGTCCGCCAGGCGGTGTGCGGTGGCCGGCTCGAACAGGTCGGTCGAGTACTCCAGCCAGCCGCCGACCCCCTCGGGCCCCCGGTACAGGTCGAGGGACACCTCCACCCGCGCCCGGCCCAGGTCGGGCTGCGGGACCACCTCCACGGTCAGGTCGCCCAGTTCGGTGCGGAGCAGGTCGGCGCTGGGCAGGTGGTGGGTGAGGTTGAACATCGCCTGGCACAGCGGCGGACGGCTCAGGTCGCGGGGCAGGTGGAGGGCGCCCAGGATGCGGTCCAGCGAGGTGCCGGCGTGGGCGAGGGCCTTGAGGGTGCTGACCCGGGTGCGCCGCAGCAGCTCACTGAAGGTCGGGTCGCCCGACAGGCCGGCCCGTGCGACGAGCGTGGTGGAGAAGTAGCCGATCAGCGGCGCCAGCTCGGGCCGGTCCCGCCCGGCCACGGGCACGCCCACGCAGAAGTCGTCCTGACCGGCAGCTGTGCCCAGCGTGACCTGCCAGGCCGCGAGCAGGGCCATGAACAGGGTGGCCCGGTGGGCGCGGGCGACGCCTTCCAGCCGGTCGACCTCCAGGGGCGGCACGGCCACGTCCGTCTTCGCGCCGCGGCCCGTCCAGCGGGCGGGGCGGGGACGGTCGAGCGGCAGGTCGAGCGGCGGCGAGCCGGCGAGCCGCTCGGTCCAGTAGTCCAGGTGGTCCCGGCCCTCCTCGGCCCGGCGCCGCTCCGCCGCGGCGAAGTCGCGGTATTGCAGGGGCAGCTCGTCCAGCCGGGGCGGGCGGCCTTCCCGGTGGGCGGCGTAGCATTCGCCGAGTTCGCGCATGAGCACGTCGAGCGACCAGTGATCGGCCACGATGTGGTGCATGACGATGCAGAGCACGGCCTCGTCGGGGGCCAGGCGCAGCAGCCCTGCCCGCCACGCGGGAGCCGCCCCGAGGTCGAACGGCCGACCGGCGTAGTCCACGATCGCCGCCCCGACGGCGTCGGAGCCGCTCTCCTCCGCACGCCCCGGCTCCAGGTGGTCCAGGCGCACCTCGCGGGGATCGTCCACGGTCTGGGCGGGCAGGTCGCCGTTCAGGACGAAGCGGGTGCGCAGTGTCTCGTGGCGGGCGGCTATCGCGGTGAACGCCGCGGCCAGGCCGGCCTCGTCGATGGGGCCGCGCAGCCGTACCGGCCAGGTGATGTGGTAGGCGCTGTCCTCTGGGTTGAAGCGCTGCAGGAACCAGAGCCGCTCCTGCCCGGTGGACAGCGGCCAGGTCTGCCGCTCGCCGCGGGCGAGCAGCGCCTGGCGCAGCGCCGCACGGCGTTCGGGGGGCAGCGCGGCCAGGCGCCGCCGCAGTGCCTCGCGCTCGTCCGCGCCGGAATTCCGGGTGCTCAACGGCCCTCACCTCTCAGACGGCCGACGGAACGACCCTCATCCCGGGGCTGCTCATGAGCCCCCCTCGTTGATCGGCGGCATGCTCCCGCCGGCGCCGTGGGAACGCTCCCATGAGGCTAGGGTCAACCTTCGCCCAAGGTCAAGATCCTCTTCACCGTACGCCCGGGACTCGATCCGGCCGCACCGTTGCCGCCCATTGCCGACCGCCGGGGCGATCGCTAAGCTCCTGCTGGGAGCGCTCCCAATTCTTCCCCCCGACAGTCCAAGGAATGCCGCTCGTGCCACAAAGACTGCTGGAAGGGATCACAGAGAGTCTGTCCGACGACGACCTCGGACTGCTCCTGCTGATCAGGCACTTCGAACGCAAACTGCTCGATCTGTTCGGCCAAGGACTCGTCCAGGGCACCACCCACACCTGCCTGGGGCAGGAGTACGTGCCGGTCGCCCTGGCTCCGCTGCTGGACGAGCGAGACTACGTCTTCAGCAACCACCGCGGTCACGGCCACTACCTGGCCAGGTTCCGCGACCCGTACGGACTGCTGGCGGAGATCCTGGGACGGGAGGGCGCGGTCTGCGGAGGGGTCGGCGGCAGCCAGCACATCCTGTCCGGCCGCTACCTGTCCACCGGGATCCAGGGCGAGAGCCTGCCGGTCGCCACCGGCGTGGCCCTGCGGCTGCGGGACGCCGAGCCGGGCGCGCTGGCGCTGGCCTACATCGGTGACGGGACGTGGGGGGAGGGCGCGGTGTACGAGGCGCTCAACATGGCCGCGTTATGGCGGCTCCCGCTGGTCGTGGTGACCGAGAACAACGGGATCGCGCAGACCACGCCGACCTCGGCGCAGCTGGCGGGCACGATCGGCGACCGGGCGCGGGCGTTCGGCTGCCGGTTCGCGCACTTCACCTCGCGGCACGTCGACGAGATCAGGGACGGACTGCGCCCGCTGGTCGAGCGGACCCGGGAGGGCGCGGGCCCGCTCGTGGTGGAGTTCGCCACGCACCGGCTCGGGCCGCACAGCAAGGGCGACGACACCCGCTCCGCCGAGGAGCTCCGGCACGCCCACGAGCACGACTGGTACCCGCGCGAGGGCGCCCCCGTGTCCGACCGCTTCGCCCGTATGGACGCCGAGGCGCGCGGGCTCGTCGAGGCCGTGGCCGGCGAGGTGCTGGCGCGGCCGCTGTCGGGACGGCTGGGATGAGGACGATGCGGGTCGCGGAAAGCCTCAACCAAGCTCTGCACCAGGTGCTCGACGGCGACGCGTCCGTGCGGGTGCTCGGCGAGGACGTGCTCGATCCGTACGGCGGAGCGTTCAAGATCACGAAAGGCCTGTCCAGCCGTTTCCCCGGCCAGGTGCTGGCCACCCCGATCAGTGAGAACGGCATCGTCGGCGTGGCCGGCGGCCTGGCCCTCGCGGGCGGCAAGGCGATCGTCGAGATCATGTTCTCCGACTTCGTGACCCTGGCCTTCGACCAGATCGTGAACTTCGCCGCCAAGTCCGTCTCCATGTACGGCCGGCCGGTGCGGCTGCCGCTCGTCGTGCGCTGCCCGTCGGGAGGCGGTCGCGGGTACGGCCCCACCCACAGCCAGAGCCTGCAGAAGCACTTCATCGGCGTGCCCGGCCTGGCGGTGTACGAGGTCTCCCCGTTCGACGACCACCACGAGCTGTTCGGCGAGATGCTCGCCCGCGGCGAGCCGTGCCTGCTGTTCGAGGACAAGATCCTCTACACCCGGCAGGTCTTCGCCGGCGGGGTCGCCGGCGACCTGTTCCGGTACGACACGCTGCCGGCGACGCCGGAGACCGGTCAGGTGACCAGGGTGTACCTGGACGACCCCGAGCAGGCGGACTGTGTGATCATCGCGCCGGGCGGGATGACGCACCGGGCCCTGGCCGCCATGCGCACGCTGCTGCTGGAACAGGAGATCACCTGTCTGCTGCTCGTGCCGCGCCGCCTCTACCCCTTCGACGTGGCCCCGCTGGCGCCGCTGCTGGAGCGGGCCGGCGCCGTGGTCGTCGCCGAGGAGAGCACCGCCGGCGGCACCTGGGGAGCCGAGGTGGCGCAGCAGGTGCACAGCCGGCTCTGGGGGCGCCTGCGGCGGCCCGTCTCCCTCGTCCACTCGGCGGCCAGCGTGATCCCGTCGGCCGCCCATCTCGAACGTGACGTGCTGGTGCAGGACACCGCGATCGTCCGCGCCGTACAGGAGCTGCTGTCTTGACCGAACTGCGCGTGCCCAAGCTCAACAACAACGACACCGAGTACGTGCTGGTCGAGTGGCTGGCCGAGGACGGTGCCGCGGTGGTGAAGGGCGATCCGGTGGTCGTCCTGGAGACCTCCAAGGCGGCCGAGGAACTGATGGCCGAGGCCGACGGCGTGCTGCGGCGGACGGTGGAGGTGGGCGCGACCTGCCGGCTGGGGGACGTGATCGCCCACATCTCCGGTGATGCGGCGCCGCCGCCCGTCGCCGAGGTCCGCCCGGCGCCCGCCGCCGGTCAGGACGCCGGCGCGCCGGTCGTCACCGCGCCGGCCCAGGCGCTGATCGACGAGCATGGCGTCGACCCGGCGCGGATCCGCGCGCTGGGCAAGAAGGTGATCAGGCGTTCCGACGTGGAAACCCTGCTGGAAACCGTCACGGACGACGGTGCCGGGGCGCAGCGGTTGCCGGCGGTCCAGCGGGCCGTGGCCGCCGCGGTCACGCGGTCCCACCAGACGATCCCGGCCGCCTTCACCGCGGTGAAGGTGGACGCCGGGCCGGCCATCGCGCGGGCGCGGGCCCTCAGCAAGGAGACCCGGACGCTGATCGGGCTGCCCGAGCTACTGGTCTCGGCGGTCGCGTCGCTGCACGACTCGTTCCCGATGTGCTTCGCCGAGCCGGTGGTGACGGACGGCGGCGAGGTGACCGTACGCCCCTCGCCGGAGCCGAACGTCGGGGTCACCGTGGACGTCGGCCACGGCCTGTACGTCCCGGTCCTGCGTGACGCCGGCCGCCTGCCGGTCGAGGAGATCGCGCGCCGGCTCACCGCGTACCGGACGAAAGCCTCACAGGGGACGTTCCGCGAGGATGACCTGGCGGGCGGGAACATCGTCGTCACCCTGCACACCGACGCGGCCGTGCTCCTCGCCGTGCCGATCGTGTTCCCCGGGCAGACGTGCGCGCTGTCGCTCTGCGCGCCGCAGCCGGAGTTCGTCCTCGGCCCGGACGGGAACGTGGTCAAGCGCACCACGGTCACCCTCGGGCTGGCGTTCGACCACCGGGTCGTCAACGGCCGTGAGGCGGCGGCGTTCCTGAACGCCGCGCGCAGGGCCCTCACCCCGTAGCGAAGGGCCTGCCGGGGGCCACGGGCCCCCGGCAGCGGCTCACCCCGACAGGGCTTGCCGCGCCTCTTCCTCGCTCATCGCGTCGATCTCCTGGACCAGCAGGTCCTCGACGGCCTCGGCCAACTCCGCGACGGTGCCGCAGCCGAACACGACCCGGATCGGCACCTCCACCTCCAGCATCGCCCGCAGCCGCGCCGCGACCCTGGTGGTCATCAGCGAGTGCCCGCCGAGCTCCAGCAGGTCGTCCAGCACGCCGACGCGTTCGAGGCCGAGCACCTCGGCCCAGACCTCGGCGACCAGCGCCTCGCTGTCGCTGCGCGGGGCGGTGTGGTCCGTCCCGGCGACGCGGTCCGGCTCGGGCAGCGCGGCCCGGTCGAGCTTGCCCCGGGAGGTGAGCGGCAGCTCCGCCAGGCGTTGCCACCGGGTCGGCACGAAGCCCTTCGGCAGCCGGGCCGCGGCGTGCGCGCGCAGCTCGGCCGGGTCGGCGGGTCCGGTGAAGTACGCCACCAGGTCCTCGCCGCGGGCGGCCACGGCGACCTGGCCGGCGCCGGGGTGGGCGCGCAGCGCGGCCTCCACCTCGCCCGGCTCGATCCGTACCCCGCGGACCTTGACCTGGTCGTCGAGCCGGCCCAGGAACTCCAGCAGGCCGTCGGACCGCCACCGCGCCCGGTCCCCGGTGCGCAGCCGCCGCGCGCCGGGGGCACCGTACGGGTCGGGTTCGAAGACGGCGGCGGTCCGCCCGGGCAGCCCGGCGTAGCCGCGGGCGACCCCGGCGCCGCCGATGGCCAGCTCGCCCGCCGCGCCCGGCGGCAGCGGCTCCCCGCGGGCGTCCAGCACCCGCACCGACGTGGCCGGCAGCGGCCGCCCGATCGGCGGCGGCCCGCCCGCGGCGGTCGCGTCCAGCTCGGCCCAGGTGGCGATGACCGTGGCCTCGGTCGGTCCGTAGGTGTTGAGGAGCCGGGCGCCGGGGCCCTCGCGGTGCCAGCGGGCCACGGCCGCCGCGTCGGCCTGCTCGCCGCCGAGGATCACCAGCCGCAGCGCGGGCGGCCAGGCCACCTCCGCCGGCGACTCGACGAGCCGGTGCCAGTACGCGGTCGGCAGGTCCAGCACGGTGATCCGCTTCCCGTCGGGACCGGCGAGCAGGTCGGGCAGGCTCGCGGGGCCGTCCGGCAGCGGCAGCACCGCCGCCCCCGAGGTGAGTGCGGGGAAGATCTCCTCCACGTGGGTGTCGAAGCCCAGCGACGCGAACTGCACCACGTGGTCCCCGGGCCCGAGGCCGTACTCCCGCCGCATCCACCCGACCCGGGCCGCCACGGAGCCGTGCTCGACGAGCACCGCCTTGGGCAGCCCCGACGACCCCGAGGTGGTCATCACGTAGGCGACCCCGCCGGCCGGGGTCCCCTCCCCCACCGCGCGCACGCCGTCCGCGCCGATCAGCCAGGCGGCGCCCGCGGCGGCCAGGGCGTCGGCGTGCCGGGCGGGCGGGTCGGCGGGGTCCAGCGGCAGGTACGCGGCGCCGGCCCGCCACACGGCCAGCAGTGCGGCGATCACCTCGGCGGACGGCGCCAGCCGCACGGCCACCACGTCGCCGTCCCGCACGCCGCTCTCGCGCAGGGTACGGGCGATCTCGCCCGCCCGGTCCCAGAGCGCCGCGTACGACACCACCTGGTCACCGCAGCGCACGGCGACGGCGTCCGGCATGGCGCGGACCACGTCCGCCACCTGGTCCAGCACCGTGCCCTCGACCGGCTCGACGGGGCCTTCGGCCATCGCCGCCATCGTCTGCTCGTCCTGCGCGGCCCAGACGGGCAGCCGGGAGACGGGCGTGTCCGGGCTGCTCACGGCTCCGGCCAGCAGGGTCAGGTAGCGGTCGGCGATCGTGGCCACCTCGCCGGCGTCGAACACCGCGCCGTCGTACCCGAAGCTGATCGACAACTCGTCCCCGGCGGGCCAGACCTCCACCACCAGGTCCACGACGATCTGGTCGTGGCCGCCCGCGTAGTGCGTCATCCGGACGCCGCCGTATACGCGCTCCCGTTCGGCGGCGTAGTCCTGCATCATGAAGACGGTCGGCAGCAGGTTCTCCACGCCGCGCGCCAGCCGCTCCAGCAGCGGCGCGGGCCGGCCCATCGCCTCCAGCGTCACCTTCCGGACCCGCCCGAGCAGTTCGGCGAAGGTCGGATCGCCGGTGAGGTCGCCGCGCAGCGGCAGGGTCTGGGTGAGGTTGCCGACCATCCGCTCCAGCTCGACCCGGTCCCGCCCGGCGGTCACGGTGCCGACCACCAGGTCCCGCTGGCCGCTGTGCCGGAACAGCAGCGCCTGGTAGGCCGCCATGAGCACCTGGAACGGGGTCGCCCGATGGGCCACGGCCACCCGCTCCACCTCGGCGAGCAGCCGCGCGCCGAGCGTCACCCGGTGATACCCGCCCTCCCGGACGGCCGCCCGGGGGCCGGGGCGGGCGAAGGGCAGCTCGGTGACCGGGAACCCGGCCAGCGCCCCGGCCCAGTACGGCATGGCCTTGTCCGCCCGGCGCCGCTGCCAGCGGGCGTAGTCGACGGGCTGGATCGGCAGGCCGGGCAGGCGGGCGGGGCGGGACTCCACGGCGGCGGCGTAGAGCTCGCCCAGGTCGTCGAGCATGATCTCCAGGGAGTGCCCGTCGGCCAGGATGTGGTGCAGCGTCAGGCACAGCACGTGGTCGTCCGGGGCGGCCTCGATGACGGCGATCCGCAGCGGGACCCCCGCGGCCAGGTCGAAGGCGGCGTGGGTGCGCTCGGCGACCAGAGCGGCCACCTGCTCCCCCGCCGCCTCCAGCCACTCGACCGGGGGAGCCCAGCCGGCCGGTCCGGCCACCGCCCAGGGCGTGCCGTCCTCCTCCACGAAGGCGGTCCGCAGGTTGTCGTGCCTGGCCACGAGCGCCTGGATGGCGGCGGTGAACGCGTCGCGGTCGAGCCGGCCGCGCAGACGCCGTACGAGGTACATCGTGTACGAGGCGTCTCCGGGTTGCAGCCGCTGGAGCATCCAGAGCCGCTCCTGCACCGGCGACAGCGGCGCTTTCACGAGCCGGCCGCCAAGTCGTCGAACAGCCCTTGGCGCTCCTCGTCGCTGAGGCCGTCCAGCTCGTCGCGGAGGGCGGCGACGTCGGTCAGGCTGAGCTCGGCGTCGCCCAGTTCGTCGAGCTGGGCGGCGAACCCGGCGATCGTCGAATACTCGAACAGGGCCACGATCGGCACCTCGAGACCGTACCTGGCCTGCACCCTGGCGATGATCTGGATCGCGGCGATCGAGTGACCGCCGAGCTCGAAGAAGTCGTCGTCGGCGCCGATGGGCTCGGTGACGTCGAGCACGTCCGCCCAGATCTCGGCGAGCTCGGACTCGACCCCGGCGGCCGGGGCGGTGTAGGACGCGGTGCCGTCGCGCGTCCACGACGGGGCGGGCAGGGCGGCCCGGTCGAGCTTGCCGTTGGGGGTGAGCGGCAGGGACGTCAGGGTCGTGTGCCGGACCGGGACCATGTAGTCGGGGAGCGTGGCGCCCAGCCGCTCGCGCAGCGCGGCCCAGTCCACGTCGTCATCCCGCGGGACCAGGTAGGCCACCAGACGGCCGTCCCGGACGGCGACCGCGGCGTCCTTCACCTCGGCCGACGCGCGCAGGGTGGTCTCGATCTCGCCGAGTTCGATGCGGAATCCGTTGACCTTGACCTGCTGGTCGGCGCGGCCCAGGTACTCCAGCCGGCCGGTGGGCGTGATCCTGGCCAGGTCGCCGGTGGCGTACATGCGGGCGCCGGGGGTGCCGGCGTGCGGGTCGGGCAGGAAACGCGCGGCCGTCTGGCCGGGCAGCCCGTGATATCCCCTGGCGACCCCGGCGCCGCCGATGTACAGCTCGCCCACCTCGCCGTCGGCGACCGGCGTCCCGTCCTCGTCCAGCAGGTGGAGCGAGGTGCGCCCGATGGCCGAGCCGAGGTCCACGGACCCGGGTCCGGGCCGCACCCGGCCGGCCGTGGACCAGACGGTGGTCTCCGTGGGGCCGTACACGTTCCACACCTCGGCGCCGTCGGCCAGCAGCGCGTCGGCCAGGTCGCGGGGCAGCGCCTCACCACCGCACAGCCGGGTCCTGATCGTCGCGGGCACGCCGCCGGACTCCAGCAGGACGCGCCAGCCCGCCGGGGTCGCCTGCATGATCGTGACGTCCTCGGCGGCGGCCCGTTCGCGCAGCGCCCACCCGTCGGAGGCCTCCCCGCCGGCCGCGATCACCACCCGGCCGCCCGTGTACAGGGGCAGCAGCAGCTCCAGGACCGAGATGTCGAACGACAGCGTGGTGACGGCCAGCCACCGGTCCTCCGGCCCGATCGGCAGCTGCTCGGCGAACGACTCCAGGAGGTTCGCCACCGCCCGATGCGGCACCCCCACCCCCTTCGGGCGCCCGGTGGACCCCGAGGTGAACATGAGGTACGCCAGGCTCTCCCCGTCCGGGAACTCCCCCGGCCCGGACGGCGCGGCGCCGCCGGTCAGCGGCCGGCCGCCGGGCGAGAGCGTGAGCACGGCGGGAGCGCCGTCCAGCAGCGCCGGATCGACGCCCTCCTGGGTCAGCACCAGGCCGATGCCCGCGTCCTCGCGCATCATCCGCAGCCGTTCGGCCGGGAACGCCGGATCCAGCGGCACGTACGCGCCGCCCGCGGCCCACACGGCGAGCACCGCCACGAGCATCCCGGTGGTCCGTTCCAGGCACAACCCGACCGGCGTCTCGGGGCCGACCCCGTGCCCGCGCAGCACACCGGCGAGATCCTCGGCCCGCCGCCGCAGCTCGCGGTAGGTCACCTGGCCGTCGGGGGCGGTCACGGCCACCGCGTCGGGCGCCTTGTCCAGCCACTCGTCCAGGCGGCTCCAGATCGTGGCCCCCGTGTCGTCGATCAAATCCATATCGCCTTTCGGTCTCGCAGGCTGGACGGGCGCGTGTCCGTCCAGACGGTGTCGATGAGGGCCAGGCATTCCTCCCGGTGCCCGGCGCTCATGTGCTCTCCTCGGCGACCAGCAGCGTCTCGACCTCGCCCAGCGTCGCCTCGATCGACTCGCGGGGCAGCAGGGCGGTGTCGGCGAGCAGGTCCAGCCGGCAGGTGTGGGTGGCGGGCCCGACGGTGCAGAACACCTCGGCGTCCACCTCCGGCCAGGCCCCCACGGGGAAGATCCGGCCGGGGGCCGGGTGCCGCGGCAGGTTCGGCCAGCCTGCGGCGGCCCGGACGTCGTTGAAGTAGGCGGTGGGCGGCGCCCCGGTCTCCTCGATCAGCGCCCGCTGGGCCGCCGGGTCGTAGCGGGCGTGCCGGTAGGCCGCCAGCACCCCCCGGTGCGCGGCCCGCACCACGTCGGCGAGCGGCTGGCCCGGGGCCACGTCCAGGACGAAGATGCCGTCCTGGACGAGGGTGGCCACCATGGGCGCCAGCCGGGGGTCGTGCCGGTTGCCCACGATGAGCTGCAGCGCGACCGTGCCGCGGCCGGTCAGCCGCGACAGCAGGGACGCGTACGCGCCGAGCAGCACGCTGCTGGTGCTCACCTCCCAGCGGGCGGCCAGGCCGGTGACCGCCGCGCCGAGCGCCGCCGACTCCATGCCGAGCTTGACGAACCTGGGCTCCTCCGGTGTGCCGGGCGGCGTGGCGAACAGGGGACGGGGCATCCGTTCCAGCGCGGCCCGCCAGTACCGCATGGCCCGCTCGCAGCGTGCCGTCCCCGCCGGTGAGCGTTCCTCTTCGGCCAGGTCGAGCGGCTGCGGCGCGGCCGGCGGCAGCGGCTCGCCGGCCAGCAGCCGCGGCCACTCCCCCGCGATGACGTCCAGGGCCCGCCCGTCCACCGCCATGTGGGTGAACGCGAACGCCAGCGCGCGCGGCCGGCCGCCGTCCATGACGACGGCGCAGCGCAGCGGGAGCTCGCCGGCGTAGTCGAACCCCTTGGCGGCGAGCTCGGCGGCGATCTCCCCCGCCAGGATGCGGGGCCTGGTCCCGGCGGCGTCGATCAGCTCGACCGTCAGCCCGCCCTGCCCGGCGACCCGCTGCACCAGGCCGGCCGGATCCCCGGCCAGGTGGCCGGGGATCCAGGTGGTCCGCAGGCTGTCGTGCCGTGCGAGCAGCCGCGCGAGGGCGGCGAGGACGGCCGGCAGGCCGGGCTTGCCGTGCACCGGCAGGACCCAGGGCATGTTGAAGTACGGGTCGCCCGGGGGCAGCCACTCGGTGAGCCGCCAGATCGCCCGCTGGCCCCAGGTGAGCGGCCCGTCGCCGGACCTGGCGCCGGTGAACTCGACGGTGACGGGGCTGGTCATGACGAGTGGCCCGCCGGCCGGGACAGGTGGTCGACCAGGGCGTCGAGGGTGTCGTGGGCGCCGTCGAACTCGACGTCGACGCCGAAGGTGTCCTCGATCGCGTCGATCAGCCGGATGTAGCCCAGCGAGGTGAGGCCGAGCGCCGTCAGCGAGCAGTCGGCCTCCAGCACCTGTGCCGCGGTGATCTCGCCGTCGCTGGCCTCGGCGATCAGCGCGGCCAGGCGTTCCCTCATCACGCCTCCTCCCGCAGCCGGGCGACCTCCGCCGCGATGCCCGCGGCGGTGGCGTCGTCGATGAACAGCTCGAAGGAGAGCTCCACGCCGAACCGTTCGGTGGTCCTGGCCATGATCTGGGTGATCGTGAGGGAGTGGCCGCCGAGGTCGAACAGGTCGTCGTCGGCCTCCACCTCGTCCAGTTCGAGCTCCTTGGCGAAGATCGCCTGGATCTCCCGTACGAGCTCGGCGTCCGCCGGCCCGCCCTTGACGGCGGTGGCGGCGGCGACGGACGCGGCGGGGACGGGGGCGGGCAGCGGCAGCCGGTCCAGCGGCGCCTCCGGGTCCGCGGCGAGCGCCGCCAGCAGCGCGACGAGGTCGTCGCGGACGCGCTCGGCGCCCGCCCGGTCGAGGAGTGCCGGGTTGTACTGCAGCCGTGCCGCCGTGCCGGTCTGGTCGTCGACGATCTGCAGGTGGAGGGTGTTGCGCACCCAGCCGTTGAACATCATCCACTCCACCGACGCGCCCAGCCCGGGGAAGAGCGGGCTCGTCTCCGGCCGCCGCCGGTAGCTGAGCGACACGGGGGTGAGCGCGGCCCGCGGGCTGATCCCGTCGACGGCCCTGGCCAGCGGGACCTCGCGATGGCGGTACATCCGCCGCAGCTCGGCCCGCAGGTTCCTGGCGGCCTCGCCGAACGTGCCGCCCTCGGGCGTGCCGATCACGGGCAGTTCGCTGACGAAGGTGCCCAGGTGGTCCCGGCTCTGGTCGGTCCGCGTCGACAGGTCCACGCTGATGGCGGGCCGGGCGTTGCCGTACGCGTGGAGCAGCGCCCCGTACGCGGCCAGCACCGCCTCGAACCGGGTGACCTCCAGCCGCCCGGCGAGCCCGCCGAGGTCCTCGACGGCGAAGTCGAGGGCGGCGCCGGGCGCCGCGGCCACGGACACCCCGCTCAGGCCGGGCAGGCACAGCTCGCGCGGGTCCTGCCACCGGTCCGCCCAGTACCGCCGCGCGTCCGGCAGCCGTTCGGCGAGCCTGAGCCGCTGCTGCTCGGTCACCTCCGGGTAGGTCAGCGGCAGCGGGGCCGGTGCCGTTCCCCCGTACCAGGCGGCCAGATCCCGCAGCAGGATGTCCTTCGACTCCCCGTCGAACACCGCGTGATGGGCCTGGAACAGCAGCACGTGCCGCTTGGTGTCCTCCCTGATCAGCGTGAACCGGGCGGCGGGCCCGCCGGCCGGGTCGACCGGCCGGGCCAGCTCCTCCTCGAGGTCGCGGCCGTGGCCCAGGGGCGGCATCGCGCCGGGGACCACGCGCAGCTCGCCGCCGTCCTCGGCGAGCACGCCGCCCAGCACGGGATGCCGGCGCGCCACCTGCGCGCACGCCTCCTCCAGGGCTGCCACGTCGAGCGGGCCGTCCAGCCGGACGGCCAGCGGCATGTGAAAGGCCCGCCCGGCGGCGCCTGCCCGCTCGGTGAGCCACATCCCCTGCTGCGCAGGGGAGGCAGGCCATGATCCGGTCATCTTTCGCCTTCTTTCCGCGCTATCTCCATCGGGCCCGCCGGGCCCGTTTCCATCACCTGGTCCGCCTGCTCGATCAGGTCGCGCAGGCCGGACTTGACGACCTTGCCCGAGTGGTTCCTGGGCAGGCGGTCCACGAAGACGACCCGTTGCGGCAGCTCGTACGAGGCCAGCCGGGTCATGAGGAAGGCCCGCAGCTCCGTCACCTGCGGCGCCCGCGTCCGGGGCACCACGGCGGCGGCCAGCACGGTCCCCAGCACGGGGTGCGGCACGCCGGTGACCGCCGCCTCGGCGACCTCCGGGTGCTCGTGCAGCGCGCCCTCCACCTGCACGGTCGACACCTTGTACGCCCCGGACTTGACGACGTCGCTCTCCCGGTCGACGAGATACAGGTAGCCGTCCTCGTCCAGATAGCCCAGGTCGCCCATCCGCACCCATCCGTCGCGGAAGGTCTGCGCGCTGGACTGCCGGTCCCGGTAGTACGAGCGCGCGGCGGCGGGCGAGCGCAGCCAGATCTCCCCCGTCTCCCCGGTCGCCCGCGGCTCGCCGTCGGGGCCGGTGATCCTCAGCCCGCTGCCGAGCGCCGGCCGGCCCAGGGCCGCGGGCCGCTCCGGGTTGTAGATCATGACGGTCTGGGCGGGCGCCGCCTCGGTCGAGGTGTAGTAGTTCGTCACGGTCGCCTTGGGGAACGCCTCCGCCAGCCGCGCGCACAGCGCCGCCGGCAGGGCCGAGGCCGCCGACCCGAGCAGGACCACGCCGGAGAAGTCGTGCCGTTCGTGCAGCCCGGCGTTCAGCAGCTCCAGGGCCATCGCGGGCACCAGGAACACGGTCCCCACCCGCCGCGACTCGATCAGCCTGGCGAACCTGCCCGGGGTGAAGCGGGCCAGGGTCAGCACCGTCGGCCGCGCGTCCAGCGCGTTGAGCAGCATGACCTGGCCGGCGTTGGTGCCGATCGGGAACGCGTGCAGCAGCAGATCCGAGTGCCCGAACCTGCGGCGGTTGGCCCGGGGGGCGCTGCCGTAGGTGAGGTTGGCGTGGGTGGCCGCCACCGCCTTGGGCCGTCCCGTGGTGCCGGAGGTGTAGAGGATCTGCGCCAGATCCGCCGGACCCGGCGGCTCGGGGTCCTGAGAACCGGGCTCCACCTCCGCGGGCACGGCGCTCCAGTGGTCGCCGCCGGGCGGCGTGGCCGACGCGGCGTGCAGCACGCCGGTCGCCGAGCAGTGCTCCAGCATGTACGCCACCTCGGCCGGCGCGAGCCGGTCGGAGATCGGCACCGCCACCCCGCCGGCGAGCTGCGTGGCGCAGTAGGCCACCGCGAAGTCGAGCCAGTGGTCGGCGCCGAACAGCAGCCCCACCCGGTCGCCGCGGCGCACCCCGCGCCGGACCAGCCCGCGCGCCAGCGCCTCCGCCCGCGCCTGCCAGTCCGCGAAGGTCAGCGTGCCGGCCCCGGCGACCTCCAGCGCGACCCGGCCGGGCTCCTCGGTGGCCCGCCGGGCCAGTAAATCCGGAACGATCATGACTCGCCTTCCGCTCTGCGCTGCAACTCCTGAACACCGACCAGGTCATCGGGCAGCGCGTCGGGAACCTCCCGATCGAACCCGGCCAGCACCCGCACCCGCATCGCGACCGCCACGATCAGCGCGATGACCAGGCCGAAGATCACGTACATCAGCCCGACCCCGCGCCCCTCGCCGGTCCCGAGCAACACCCCCGCCGTGGTGGCCAGCGGCCCGTCGGGCGCCATCAGCGGCTCGAACACCGCGGCTCCGTACGGCGCCACCAGCCCGAACCCGATCGGCAGCGTCGACCAGGCGATGAGCGTGTTGAGCGCGATGACCCGCCCGTGGAACCGCTGCGGCACCTTGACCTGGATGATCGTCGCGTACACCCCGTTGACCAGCGTGAGGCAGAGCGACATCCCGAACGCTCCCGCGGCGATGGCCACCAGGTCCGCCCGCAGGCCGACGAGCACGCAGAACACCGACAGCGCGAGCGTGAACATCAGCACGCCGTGCAGCCGCCGGCGGCTCGGCCCGCCCCACACGGCCATCAGCGCGCCGCCGGCCAGCACGCCGATCCCGCCCGCCAGCGACACCCGCCCGACGTCCTGCAGCGTCGCGAACGACAGCACCAGCGGCGAGATCATCAGGAACAGCGGCGACAGGAACACGTTCAGGACGGCGAAGTACACCAGCATCCCGCGGAAGCCGCGGTTCCCCCAGACCAGCCGCCAGCCGCCGGCGATCTCCGCCAGGACCGTCTCCCGCCGCCGCCACGCCATGCTGCGCGGGAACCGGACGGCCAGGACGATCGCGATCGCGATCGTGTACGACAGCACGTCGATGACCAGGATGCCCTCCAGGCCGATGACCGCCATCAGCCCGACCGCGACCAGCGGCACCGCCACCTGCGCGGTGCCGGTGACCATCTGCACCACCCCGTTGGCGTGGCCGAGGAACCGCTTGGGCACGAGTTGCGGGATGGCCGAGGCGTAGGCGAACCGCTGGAAGGTCAGCGCGATCGACAGCAGCGCGAGCAGCGGGTAGATCTGCCAGATGGCCAGGTTTCCGGTCCACAGCAGCACGCCGAGGATCAGCTGCGAGCTGCCCGCGGCGACGTCGCCGGCGATCATCACCTTGCGCCGGTCGTGCCGGTCCACGATGGCTCCGGCCAGCGGCGCGACCAGCATGCCGGGCAGGAGCGCGAGCACCGAGAAGAGCGCGAAGTCCACCAGGGAGCCGGTGGTCGTGTAGATCCACAGCGGCACGGCGAACTCGGTGAGCGACGCTCCCAGGATCGACACCAGCTGCGCGGCCGCGACCGCCGCGAAGCGCCCCATCCCCGGCCGGACCACCCGCGCCGTGTCATCAGAGTCACCGGAGTCGCCGCCGGCCGGGGCGGATCTGTCGGACACGCCGTCCAGCCACCAGGTCGAGCGGGGGGTGCGGTGCAGGCGCTCGGCCTGTCCGGCGGCGATGGCGCGGTGGGTGCCGGTCACGATGACCGCCAGCTCCTCCGCCCGATATTTCAGGAAATAGTGGCCTGCCTCGTCCAGCACCACCAGAGCCGTCAGCTCCGACAGCACGTGCCATTCGCGGTAGCGCTCCTGATAGAACTCCATCGCCGGATCACGCTCACCGGCCAGCGCGATCACCGGCGCCCGCAGCCGGGCCGCGGACCCCTCGAACAGGCGGGTGAAGTACTGCTCCGCCTGCCGGGTGCCGCGCCGCCGGTTGGCGACCATGAGCTGGAGCTGGTCGCGGCCGACCTCGTCCACGTCCAGGCCGGCTGCCCGCAGGTCGTTGATCCACGCCTGGTCGCCGCGGAGGCGCTCGACGAGATCGGTCAGACCGGCGAGGCGGCCGCGCGGGCGGGCGAAGGGGAAGACGCCGCCCAGGTACACAGCCTCGACCTCACGCCCGGCCTCCTCCAGCCGGCGGGCGATCTCGGCGATCAGCATCACGCCGAGCCCGCAGTGGCCGTACAGGGTGACGGGGCCCTCGACGCCGTCGAGGATCTCCTGGACGCAGCCGTCGGCGACCTCGTCCAGCGGGCGGGCCTCCTCGCCCAGCTCGTGACCGGGCACCGCGATGGAGTACAGCGCCCAGTCGGCGGGCAGCGCGTCCGCGAGCGGCTGGTAGATGACCGCGCTGCCGCCCCCGTACGGCGCGCAGACCAGCGTCGAGGTGGTCGTCCTGGCGGGGGTGAGCCGGTGCAGCAGGCTGCGCGGGCCGTCGGCGGCCGACTCCAGCAGCGCGGCCAGCTCCCGTACGGTGCGGTGCTTGAACAGGTCGAGCACGGTGACGGCACGCTCCGGCGCCACCTGCCTGAGCCGGGCCACCACCCGCATGGCCAGCAGGGAGTGCCCGCCGAGATCGAAGAAGTCGTCCGTGGCGCCGACCTCGGGGACGTCGAGCAGTTCGGCCCAGACCTCGGCGACGGCCCGCTCGGCCTCGGTCCGCGGCGGCTCGTGCCGGCCGGTCGTCTCGGGGGCCGGGTCGGGCAGGGCCGCCCGGTCCACCTTGCCGTGCGACTTCAGCGGCGGCGGCTCGTCCAGCCACACATACCGGGCGGGGATCATGTAGTCGGGCAGCCGCTCGGCCAGCCACGCCCGCACCTCGGCCGTCTCCCGCGGGGCTCCCGGCTCGCCGAGGAGGTAGGCCACCAGCAGGCCGCCGCGCATGTCCATGATCGCCGACGTCACGCCGGGGCAGCGGGCGAGCACCGACTCGACCTCGGCCAGCTCCACCCGGTAGCCGCGGATCTTCACCTGCAGGTCGCGGCGGCCGAGGAACTCCAGGTTCCCGTCGGGCAGGTGCCGGGCCAGGTCGCCGGTCCGGTACATGCGGGCGCCGGGCGGGCCGTACGGGTCGGGTAAGAACCGCTCCGCGGTCAGCGCGGGACGGCCGAGGTATCCCCGGGCCAGCCGGTCCCCGCCCAGGTACAGCTCTCCCGCGACGCCGATCGGCACCGGCTGCAGATGCTCGTCCAGCACGTACGACCGCGCCCCCGGCAGCGGCCGGCCGATGGGCAGCGTCGTCGTCGTGCCGCCGGTGCCCTCGACCGGGTAGGTGGTGACGCCCACCGTCGCCTCGGTCGGCCCGTAGTGGTTGACGACCCGGCACCGCCCGGACGCGGCCAGTTCCTCGGCCCAGTCGCGCGGCGCCGCCTCGCCGCCGAGGATCAGCAGCTCGCGCGGGAGCACGTCGGCCTGTAACGCGGCCAGGTGCGACGGGGTGATCTTGAGGTAGTCGATGCCGGTGTCTCTGACGTACTCGGCCAGTTCGTGCCCCGCCGTGCGCGACGGGATGATGTGCAGCGTGCCGCCGGTCATCAGGCAGGCGTAGAAGACCGTCACCCCGAAGTCGAAGGCCAGCGACTGCAGCAGCCCGTACGAGCCGCCGGGTTCGAGGCCCAGCCGCGCCCGCAGCCCCGCGAGGTAGACCAGCGCCTGCCGGTGCTGGATCTCGACGCCCTTGGGCCGTCCGGTGGTGCCGGAGGTGTAGATGACGTAGGCCACGTCGTCCGGGGTCGCCTCGCGGGTGGCGGGCGCCTCGGGTCCGTCGTCGCCGAGTGCGCCGGCGCCGTCGAGGGTGACCGTGGCCAGGTCGCCGGGCAGCCGCTCCCTGGAGGGCGCGTCGGTCACCGCGATCCGCACCCCGGCGTCCTCCACCACGTACGCCAGCCGCTCCCCCGGATGCTCCGGGTCCATCGGCAGGTACGCCGCCCCGGCCTTCAGCACGCCGAGCACCGCCACGGCCAGCCCGGCCGACTGCTCCAGGCAGACCGCCACCCGGTCTCCCGGCCCGGCTCCGAGGCCCCGTAACCGCCGGGCCAGCCGTTCGGCGCGGGCGTCGAGCTCGCCGTAGGTGAGCGTGACGTCTCCTGCGACCACGGCGGCCGCTCCGGGTTCCTGTCCGGCGATGACCTCGTGCAGCAGCCGGATCCCGGCGGGCGGCGCCGGCTCGGCGACGCCGAGGTCCAGCACGCGCCGCCGCTCGTCCGGGGCCAGCAGCGGCAGCCGGGAGATCGGCAGGCCCGGGTCGGCGACCGCCGCCCGCAGGAGCGTCTCCAGGCAGCCGGCCAGCCGCCGCGCGGTGTCCTCGCCGAACAGCGCGGTGGCGTACACGAGCTGCCCGTGCAGCCCGCCGCCGCCCTCGAAGAGGTAGAGCGCCAGGTCGAACCGGCTGGCCACGGTGGGGATCGGGTACTGCTCGGCGCCGAGCCCGGAGGTGTCGAGGGTGGCGCCGCGGTAGTTCTGCAGCGCGAACATGGTCTGGTACACCGGCGTGCGGCTGACGTCCCGTTCCACGGCCAGCTCGGTGACGAGCCGGTCGAACGGCAGCGCCTGGTGCGCGAAGTCGTCCAGGGCGGCGTCGCGGACCCGGCCGAGCAGTTCGCCGAAGGTCGGGTCGCCGCTCAGGTCGGCCCGCATGGCCAGGGTGTTGATGAACGGCCCGACGATCCCCTCCAGCTCGGGCAGCTCCCGTCCGGACACCGGCGAGCCCACCGCGAAGTCGTCCTGCCCGGCGAACCGGCCGAGCAGCACCTGGAAGGCGGCGAGCAGCGTCATGTACGGCGTGGCCCGGTGCGCCTTGCCCAGCTCCGCGATCGCCGCGGTGAGCGCGGGCTCCACGACGACGTCCACGGCGGCGCCGGTCCAGCGCTGTTCGGCGGGCCGGGGCAGGTCGGTCGGCAGTTCGAGGGCGGGCACGCCGTCCAGCCGGGACACCCAGTGGCGCAGATCGTCGTCGAAGGCCCGACCGTGCTGCCACTGGGCGTAGTCGCCGAACTGCAGCGGCACCGGGGGCAGCTCGCGGCCCGCGTGCAGCGCCAGCAGTTCCTGGAACAGGATGTCGCACGACCAGCCGTCGGTGATGGCGTGGTGCATGGTGAGCAGCAGCACGTGCTCCGGCGGGGCGCCCTGCGACGCGAGCCGCACCAGCAGGGCGCGCAGCAGCGGCGGGCGGGCCAGGTCGAACGGCCGGGCCAGCTCACGATCGATCTCGCCGGGGTCGCCGGTGACGCGGAACTCCACGATCGGTTCCTCGGCGATCACCACCTCGGGGCGGCCGTCCGGGGTGGTCACCAGGCTCGTGCGCAGGCTCTCGTGCCGCCGTGTGAGCTCGGTCAACGCCCCGGCCAGCGCGTTCTCGTCGAGGTCGCCGGTCAGCCGGACGGCGAACGGCACCGTGTACGCGCTGGTGCCCGGCGCGTACTGCTCCAGGAACCACAGGCGTTCCTGCATCGCCGACGGCGGCGGCGCGCTGCCGGGATCTCGGCGCGGGACGCTGACCTTGGCGGCGCGTGCCCGCAGGCGACGCTCCAGCAGAGCCTGCTTGGCAGGTGAAAGGGCGCTCCTGGTCACGCGTCTATCTCCTCGGAACACGCGGTGGTGCCGGTACCCGTATGAGGCCCGCGCCGTTGCCGCCCCGGACCGGGATGTGCTGAAATGCGATCGGCATAGCCGCGAGGCCAGGCCAAGATCGGAGTTTGGGAACGCTCCCACGCCGAGGCTAGGTTTAGCCTCCTTCCAGGTCAAGCACTTGATTCACATTTTCGACTGCTCAGCGTGGTCTAACACCCACCATTCGCGATGTGTGCATGTAGTCAGGTGGTTTCCGGCTGCCGCGAATCTCCGTGCCTTGACAGTCAGGAAACGCTTTCCGTCAGAATTTTGGGAGCGCTCTCACGGACCGGGGCGCCCGGCCGTGGCGCTCGCCCGTGATGTCCCTGACCGGGGGATCTCCGCGAACGCTGCCCGGCGCGTGGCTCAGCCGGTGATGCCGTCGAGCAGGGCCAGGTCGTCGTCGCTCAGCCGCAGGCCGCCCGCCGCGATGTTCTCCTCCAGGTGCGTGAGCCGGCCGGTGCCGGGGATGGCGAGGATGTGGTCGCCGCGGTGGAGGGTCCAGGCGAGCCGCACCTGGGCCGGCGTGACGCCGTGGGCCTGGGCGACCCGGGCGACCTCGGCCTGGCCGGTCTCGTCGGGGCCGTCGTGCCCGGTGCCGCCGGGGACCGAGGTGGCGACGGTGAAGAAGGGCACGAAGGCGATGCCGTGGGCGGCGCAGGTGTCGACGAGGGCTTCGTCCTGCCGTTCGGTCAGGCCGTACCGGTTCTGCACGGTGGCCACCGGCGCGATCGTCATCGCCTCGTTCAGCTGGTCGGCGTCGATGTTGGAGATGCCGAGGTGGCGGATCAGGCCCGCGTCGCGGAGTTCGGCGAGGGCGCCGAAGTGTTCGGCGACGGAGCCGGGCTGCTTGTCCAGGCCGAGGCCCCAGCGGAGGTTGACGAGGTCGAGGTGGTCGAGCCCGAGCTGGCGGATGTTCTCCTCGACCTGGCCGCGCAGCTGGTCGGGCCGGCCGTATTCGAAGGCGCCGTCGCGGGTGCGGGCGGCTCCGACCTTGGTGGCGATGACGAGGTCGTCGGGGTAGGGCTGGAGCGCGGTGCTGATCAGTTCGTTGGCGGAGCGGGTGGGCATGAAGTAGAAGGCGGCGGTGTCGATGTGGTTGACGCCGAGTTCGACGGCGCGGCGCAGGACGGCGATGGCGCCGGCGCGGTCTGTGGGCTTCTCGTCCCAGGGCATGCCGGGCAGGCGCATCGCGCCGAAGCCCATCCGGTTGACGGTACGGTCGCCGAGCTTCCAGGTTCCTGCGGCGCCGGCGTTCGGCTGGTTGGTGGTCGTCATGTTCTCAGCGTGCGAGCGGGCTCGGGCGCTTGTCAGGGTTTGGCAGCAAGCTGCCGATCCGTCCACGGCGCGGCCGGATCGGTCAGAATCGATGGAGTGAGGATGAGCGACGGGCTCGTACGCGCGGGCGAATCGGTCACGATCGTGCGTGGCGAGGAAGAGCTGTTCCGGCGGACGGGTCACCTGTTCGCGACCGTCACCGACCTGGCATGCGCGGCGGCCGGTCTCACCAGCTGGGTGGCCGACCATCAGCCGGACGCGATCGCGGGGCGGCTGGGCGAGGTGCGCATCCGCAAGATCTATCCGTCCGGGCTGCTGCTGGACTCGGCGTCCTCGCGGGAGCTGGCGCGGCGCCGCGACGAGCTCGGCGCGCGGATCCGCATCACCGCCGAGGAGATCAACGAGACGATCGTCATCGACCGGCGGGTCGTGATTCTGGCGGGCGACATCAGGACGGGTCAGCGCAGTTACAGCGTGATCACTCAGCCGGAGACCGTGCAGGGTGTGATGTCGCTGTTCGAGACGGCGTGGCGGTCGGCGACGGATCTCGCCGTCTACAGCGCGCAGGTCGCCGAGATCCGCGAGCTCGCGCCCGCGGTGCTGGACCTGCTCGGCCAGGGGGTCAAGGACGAGGCCGCCGCCCGGCAGCTGGGCCTGGGCCTGCGGACGTATCGGCGGCGGGTCGCCGAGCTGATGGCCGCGCTGGGCGCGGACTCGCGGTTCCAGGCGGGTGTACGGGCGCGCGAGCTGGGCCTGGTCTAGAGCCGGACGATAGCGTCGTTAACGGATATCTGTTATCGGCTCTTGACTGGCATCACCGCTAACGAAATACTGTTGCCATTGATTACATGCCGTCCGGTCACGGGCATGCGGCCGGAAGGTGCTCGCGGGGCCAAGGACCGGACGAGAGCCGGTTCCGTACCGACAAGGAGCATGATGGTCTTCTACGGCAGCAGATTCACCTTCGAACCGGACAGGCCGCCGCGCCGGCACCTCCTCGGCACGCCCAGCCGCCGTACGGTGTTCAAGGTCGCCGCGGCGGGCACGGCCGTGGCGGCGGCGGGCGTCCGGGCCGCCCCGCCCGCCGCCGCTCAGGCGTCCGCCGCGCCGGGGGCGACGGTGCAGGTCGCCATGACGGTCAACGGGCGGCTGCGCCGGGTCACCGTCGAGCCGCGGGTGACGCTTCTGGACGCGCTACGGGAGCGGCTCGGGCTCACCGGCACCAAGAAGGGCTGCGACCGGGGCGAGTGCGGGGCGTGCACGGTGCTGGTCGACGGCGAGCGCATCAAGTCGTGCCTGACGCTGGCGGTGATGCGGCAGGGGGCCGAGATCACCACGGTGGAAGGGCTGGCCCGCGGAGACGAGCTGCACCCCGTACAGGAGGCGTTCATCCGCAACGACGCCTTCCAGTGCGGCGCGTGCACGCCCGGTCAGATCATGTCCGCCGTGGCCTGCATCGACGAGGGGCATGCGGGATCGGCGGCGGAGATCCGCGAGTGGATGAGCGGCAACCTGTGCCGGTGCGCGGCGTACCAGAACATCGTCGCCGCCGTCGCCGACGCCGCCAAGGAGGTGCGGCGATGAGGGCCTTCGGCTACACGGTCGCCCGCGATCCGGCCGAGGCGGTGCGGGCGGCCGCGAACACCCCCGGCTCGACGTTCGTGGCGGGCGGCACCGACCTGCTCAACCTGATGCGCGACGGCGCGGAGGCCCACGACCACCTCATCGACGTCAACCGGCTGGAACTCAGCGACATCACTGCCGGCGCCGGCTCGCTGCGGATCGGAGCGGCGGCCCGGATGCGGCGGGTCGCCGAGCACCCCGGCGTGCGGCGGGACTTCCCGGTGCTGTCTGAGGCGCTGCTGGCCTCGGCGTCCCCGCAGGTGCGCAACATGGCCTCGATCGGCGGCAACCTGCTGCAGCGCACCCGGTGCGGGTACTTCCGCGACGCGGCCTCGCCCTGCAACAAGCGGGTACGAGGCAGCGGCTGCCCGGCGATCACCGGCCAGAACCGGGGACACGCGATCCTGGGCGGCAGCGAGCACTGCATCGCCACCCACCCTTCGGACCTGGCGGTGGCGCTGACCGCCCTGGACGCGACCGTGCGCCTGCTCGGCCCCGGCGGCGAGCGCGCCGTCCCCATCGCCGACTTCTACCTCCTCCCCGGGTCCACCCCGGACCGGGAGACCGCGATGCGCCCCGGCGAGCTGATCACCAGGGTGGACGTGCCGCGCACCGCCCTGGCCGGGCAGTCGCGCTACCTCAAGCTGCGCGACCGGGCCACGTTCGAGTTCGCGGTGGTGTCGGTCGCGGCGGCGCTGCGGACGAGGGGCGGTGTCGTACGGGACGTACGGCTGGCGTTCGGCGGCGTGGGCACCCGGCCGTGGCGCGACACCCGCGTCGAGGCGGCGCTCCAAGGCCGGCCGCTCACCCGGCAGTCGATCGACGAGGCGGGCCGGGTCCTGGTGAGGGACGCGACCTCGTACGAAGGGAACGGGTTCAAGACCGAGCTCGTCCAGCGGGCGCTGATGAGCGTCCTCAGCGAACTGGGAGGGCTCCGATGAGCGGGCTGGTGGGGCGCGGCGTGGCGCGGGTGGACGGCCGGGCGAAGGTCACCGGCGCGGCCCGCTACGCGGCGGATCAGCAGGTGCCCGGGGTGCTGCACGGCGCCCTGGTGATGAGCACGATCGCCCGGGGCGAGGTCCTGGAGATCGACCGCCGGGCGGCGCTGGCGCATCCCGGCGTGGTCGCGGTCTACACCCACGACGACATGCCCAAGCTGAGAACGCCGGAGTTCCCGTACAACAGGACTTTCGTCCCCATGCAGGACACGCGCGTGCACCACCAGGGGCAGCCCGTCGCGTACGTCGTGGCGGAGACCCTGGAGCAGGCGCAGGAGGCCGCGGCCCTGGTGAAGGTGCGCTATCGGGCGGAGGACCCGGTCGCCCGGATGGCGGACGCGCTCGACGAGGCGTTCCTGCCGGACAATTTCCGCGACAGGCCCAACGAGATCGTCCGCGGCGACGCCGCCGCGGCGTTCGAGCAGGCGGCGGTACGGGTCGACCAGACCTACAGCAGCCCGATGCAGCACCACAACCCGATCGAGCCGCACACCACCACCGCCGTCTGGGAGGACGAGCGCACGCTGACGCTGTACGAGAGCACCCAGGGCGTGGTCCTCGCCCGCGCCCGCGTCGGGGAGGCGTTCGGCGAGGAGGTCAGCGTCCGGGTCGTCTCCCCCTACCTGGGCGGCGGTTTCGGCGCCAAGGGGCCGACCTATCCGCACACGCTGCTCACCGCGGCGGCGGCGCGAGTCTGCGGCCGGCCGGTGAGGCTGGTGCTGTCGCGCGCGCAGATGTACACCTCCAACGGCCACCGCGCCGAGTACCGCCACCACCTGCGGCTCGGCGCGACCCGGGAGGGCAGGCTGACCGCCATCGTCAGCACCTCGACCTCCCAGGTGACCCGCGTCGACGGTCACATCTACAACGGCAGCGACTCCACGGTCCGGCTGTACGCCTGCCCCAACCTGCACGTACGGCAGGAGGGAGTACGGCTCGACCTGCCGACGTCGAGCTACATGCGCTCGCCGGAGACGACCTCCCACTTCGGCCTCGAGACCGCGATGGACGAGCTGAGCTACGAGCTCGGCATCGACCCGGTGGAGCTGCGGATCCGCAACCACGCCGACGCCCGCCAGCCGCCGGACCCTGAGGGGCCGTACGAGGACAAGCGGCTGCTGGAGTGCTACCGCGCCGCGGCCGAGGCGTTCGGCTGGGCCCGGCGCGACCCCCGGCCGGGCAGGACCAGGGACGGCGACGAGTACGTCGGGTGGGGCATGGCCACCGAGACCCACACCCACGCCGTCATCCCTTCCACGGTCCGCCTCACCGTCGGCTCCGACGGGCGCGCGACCCTGCGGACCGCCACCCAGGAGATCGGCACCGGCACCTACACCGTGCTCACCCAGATCGTCGCCGACGGGCTCGGCCTGCCGCTCGACCATGTCACGACGCTGCTGGGCGACACCGCGTACCCTCCCGCGTCCCTGTCGGCGGGGTCGTCCACCATGCCCAGCGTGGCCCGCCCGGCGGCCCAGGCGGCGGCGGAGGCGCGGGCGGCCGTGATCGCGCTCGCCGTCGCCGACCCGCGCTCCCCGCTGCACGGCGCGTCCGCCGACGACGTCGTGGCCCGGGACGGCTCGCTGCTCGGGCCGGGCGGCCGCAGGGACACCTACCGCGAGGTCATGCGCCGCCACGGCCGCTCCGTCCAGACGACCAGTGACGAGCAGGACAGCACGCCAGGGCACGCGTTCGGCGCGGCGTTCGTGGAGGTGCGGATCCAGCCGAGGCTGGGCAGGCTGCGCGTGACCCGGGTGGTGACCGCGCACGACCTCGGACGGGTGCTCAACCGCCGGACCGCGCGCGGCCAGGTCATCGGCGGGGTGATGTGGGGGCTCGGCTTCGCGCTGATGGAGCGGACGATGGTGGACCCGGACACCGCGCGGGTCGTCAACCCGAACCTGTCCACCTACCTGGTCCCGGTCTGCGCGGACACGCCGTCGATCGAGGCGCTGTTCGTGGACCGGCCGGGCGCGGAGGTGACCAAGATCCGCGGGTTCGGCGAGACGCCCGGCACCGGCGTGCCCGCGGCCATCGGCAACGCGATCTACCACGCCATCGGGCGGCGTCTCAGGGACGCCCCCTTCACGCTGGACAAGCTGCTCTGACCCGCACGGTCTTCAGGCCCGCCTCGGCGGGCCTTCCGGTGTCCTCTTCGTCAGCCGTTCCGGCCGAGCGGGATGAGAATTTCCGCCAGTTCGCCCGGCATCGAGAAGAAGGGCGAGTGGGAGGCGTCGAGCCTGACGACGGAGGTCGGGTTGCCGGGGAACGCCGCGTCGGCCTCCGCGATGAACTTCTCCTGCACGGCCGGCCGGAGCGCCTGGTCGTTCGTACAGACGATGTACGTGCGCGGCACCGACCCCCAGCCCTCACGCGTCAGGGTGGTGGTGCCCATCATGATGCCGCCCGGGCTGTCGGGAGTCAGCAGCCCGCTCGCGGCGTCGGCGAGGCCCCGGTCCACGTCCCCGTAGAACGCCTCGTACAGGCCCTGCCGGTAGGCCGCGTCGTCCGTGGCGAAGTCGAGCCGGAGCGCGCCCGTCTGGGCCGGGTCCCCCTTCAGCAGCGGCCCGACCAGGCCGTCGGCGGCCTCCGGAATCCGCGTGTACGCCGCCGCGGAGACGTCCGACGGCGGCATGTAGGCGGTGAGGTAGACGGCGTGCGCCACCAGCTCGGGCGTCTGCTGGGCCACGCGCGTCAGTACGGGACCGGCCGCGCTGTGGGCGACCACCGTGACCGGCCCGCCACCGCCGGCCCGCTTGATCTGCTCGGTCAGCAGCTCGGCCGCGTCGTCGAGAGTCACGTCCGCCACCGGCGACACCTCGGTGCCGGCCTTCTCGGGATCGTACGGCTGCTCGGTGAACCAGCGGGGACGGCGGGCGTACAGCCCGTGCCCCGCCATGTCCACCGCCACGGTCAGACGCCCGGCGGCCACCGTATAGGGGACGACTTCGCTCCAGCACCAGGAGCCGTGCCAGAAACCGTGGACTAAAACCAGCGCGGACATGAATGCTCCCTCGGGAGATCGGAATCAGATGATCTCCAGCGTAGTGAGAACACCGACAGTAACGAGGAAGAGCCCCATGCCCGCGACCAGCCTCCCCATCGCGGAACCGTCCTGACCGGCGGTTTCGATGCGGGCATTCCGATCTCCCGGCCGAGGCGGCCTGCTCTCGCCCTGACGCGAGGTCATCTCGACCTCCTCGCCCTCGCGCGTCGTGAAACGGAAGACGGGAAAAGACGCCTTGCCATCGGGGTCGCTGCTCCGTTCCAGGCCGGTGACCACGCCGGGCACCCGAACCTCCTGCCGTGCCCCGCGCAGAATCCAGGCACCGCCCGCCAGGTTCGCCAGCCCGATAATCAGGAGCATGACGGGTGAAGATACCGAGAACAATAAGGGCCGCCTTTCGCTCGGGCGCCGTCATCAGGCGTTTCCCTGAACGACTACGCGCTTGGCGATTTGGTTCGGCTTTTCTCAGACTCCCGCCGTCAAGAAAGCGGCACGATGATCGAGGAACATCGTGACCCCGCGAGGAAATCGAGGACTCAGACCATCGACGGCATCCCATCCCGGCTATCGTCGGGCACCATGCGGATGAACCGGGTCGCCGTCGTCGGGTCCGGCGGCAGCGGCAAGTCGTACGTGGCGCGCCAACTCGGCCGTCTGCTGAATGCGCCGGTCATCCACCTGGACGCCGTCTACTACGACGACGAGTGGAACCCGCTGCCGCCGGAGAAGTTCGAAGCCGCCCAGCGGGAGTTGGTCGCGCAGCCGCGCTGGGTGATCGACGGCAACTACAACTCCTCGCTGCACATCCGGCTGGAAGCCTGCGACACCGTGGACAAGCAGGTGGTGTTCCTGACCAGCCGAGCCAAGACGCGCCGCTGGCTGGAGCAGGTGGCGTCCGCCCGCCTGATTGACCTCGTATGCGCCCCGTCATAGGTCGCCGACCAGGAAGTCGATCGAGTTCTCCAGCTCCTCCTGCCAGTTGATCCAGTCGTGGCGGTGGAAGGGCTTGAAGTTCACCCGGACCGGGATGTCCAGTTCGCCCAGCGCGGAGGTGAACTGGGCGGCCATGCCGTAAACAGACTGCTCGACCACGTCCACCAGCAGCGGGTTGCCGACCCCGTTCTGGTCCCGGCCCGCCTGGCCGTCGCCGGTGGCGATGTAGAGCCGGGTGCCGCGCAGCGCCTCGATCTGGTGCTTGGGGTTGTAGCGGTTCCAGTGCTCGCCGCCGACGGGGCCGTAGATCTGGTCGACGGTGACGCCGCACGCCAGCGCGCCGCTCTGGACGGCGACCATCGTGGCGATGCCGGGCTTGCCCGGATAGTCGAGGTCGAGCGCGCCGCTGAAGGAGGCGGCGGCCGTGAACCTGCCGGGGAAGCGCGCGGCGTACCCGAGTGCTCCGCCGCCGCCCATCGACACGCCCGCGATGGCCTGCCGGTCGCCGGCGCGGTACTCGTTCTTCAGCAGGTCGTAGAGCTCGCCCATGTGGAACGACTCCCACTTGCGGGGCGGGATGCCGGTGTCCTTCCAGTCCATGTAGCCCGAGCAGGGGCCGCTGTCGGGCATGACGACCAGGACCTCGCGGTCGCCCACGATGTTCTTCACGTCGCCCTTGGCGGTCCAGTCGGTGTAGGTGCCGTCTGCGCCGCCGTGCAGCAGCCATAACACCGGCCAGCGGCGCGTCGGGTCCTCGCTGTAGCCGGGCGGCAGGAGCAGCCGGACCTTGCCGGGGACGTGGAGGAGCGGCGAGTCGATCGTCAGGTCGAGGATGCGCCCTTCTTCGACGACCGTCTCGGTGACCTGTGACGACGACGGGGTGGCCTGGGCCGGGGTGGCGAGGGTCAGCAGCAGGGTGAGCGCCGCGAGCAGGCGCGCGATGGAGATCGACATGACTCATGCTCGCTTTTCACGCGCGACCGTTCAAGGCCGGAAGCGCGAGCGCCGGGATCCGTTACCAAGGGTGACTCAGCACGGATGGCTGTCCGCCGTGTCGGACGCGAGCAGCGGCGACGGCTTGTCGAGCAGGCCGTCGAAGGTGAGTGCGCGGTACGGATGCCGGCATGGGTTTCCGTCGCTGACCCAGATGGTCCGGTCGTCCAGGTCCATGATCACGGACGTGACGGTGGCCCACCGCCCTTCCGGCGTGGTTCGTACGTCCGGGTGGCAGCAGACGGAGTTCGGGTAGTCGGCGTGGTCGCTGAGGGCTTCGCGCAAAGAGTCGACGGTGGCTGGGCGGGCGGCCGACGCGATGGCGTCCTGGACACGCTGGAGGCGCACCAGGCTGTCGGGCATCGCGTAGACGGAGACGTCCGTCACCTCCCGGAGCGGCGCCAGGAAGTGGTTGGTGTGGACAGAACCGCCGTCGACCGGCAGCAGGGGATACACCTGGCTGTAGTCGCCGGGGGCGGTCTCCAGGTTGATCGCGGTGCCGTCACGGTGGGCCAGCAGGTAGTTGGCGGAGGAGGAACGCCAGTGGCGCTGGACCACGTCGACCGCGTCGGTCAGCGTGTGGCAGTCGGCCAGGGCACGCAGCACCACGTGGTACGGCAGGCCCGGCGCGCCGCGGTCGGCCGAGGTGACCAGCGCGTTGGTGGCGATGCCGAGCCCGGAGGAGTTGATGCTCGTCTTGGCCAGCAGCCCGGCCTCCACGACGGTGACGTAGTTGGGGGCGTCGTCCTGCTCCACCTCCAGGACGACCACCGTCTCGAAGCCGTGCACGAGCCAGTCCCAGTTCTGCCCGACCAGCGTGTGGCGATCGGCCGTACGGCTGGGCAGGAGCGCGAAGGAGCTGCACTCGCGAGCGTGCTCGGCCCGCATCGACGCGGCTTGGCGGGCGGTGGCGGCCCACATCACCTCGGTGCGCGCGTTCATGGTGAGGACGTCGGCGAATGCGAGCTGAGCGCCGTCGGCTATGCCGCGCATCTCCTCCACGTAGGCGGGGAAGGCCGCCGCGATGGCGTCCTCGAGCGGCGCTGCGGCCGCGACCGCCTGCTCCCAGTTCCAGCCCGCCGCCCTGGCGAAAGCCCGCTCGTAGCCGGCTCTGCCGTGGTGGATGCGGTCGCGGGCGGCTTCACCGTAGAGACGGCCGCGTTCGTACGGGCTGCCGCTCACCCGGATGCGGGGGTATCTCCGTGATTCAGGCATCTTGCTCTCCATGTCTCAAGGACGGGCCAGACCTGTCACCCACCGACCGGCGATCATCGCGGCGTTCGGTGTGGTGGTCGCCAGCTCGGCCGGGGGCAGGTCGCTCAGGGTCGTGGTGAAGTGGACCAGATCGGCGTACTTGCCGGGGGTGATCGAACCGATGACCCCGTCCATGCCCAGGGCTTCGGCGGCGAGCAACGTATGCATGCGCAGCGCGTCGTCGAAGCCGAGCCGCTCGTCGGCGCCGATCACGGTGCCCGACTCCGTCTGCCGTCCCATGGCCGAGGCGATGGTCCGGAGCGGCCGGTAGTCGGAGACGAAGGCGTCGCTGGACAGCACCGTCAGGATCTGCCGGTCCAGCTCCGAGCGCAGGGGCTGCAGCCGGTGCGTGCGATCGCCGAGGGTGGTCAGCAGTTCGTCCCCGCTCTCGGTGAGGAAGTTCGGCTGGTTGACCGGGATGACGCCCAGGTCGGCGATACGTCCCAGCTGTTCGGAAGTCGGCCCGCCGCAGTGCTCGATCCGGTGCCGGCCGGGACCGCGACCGGCCTCGATGGCCTGCAAGGCGTACTCGATGCCCAGGTCGCCCTGGGCGTGGATGCCCACTTGCCAGCCTCTGGCCATCGCGTCGGCCACCAGGTCGCGCAGTTCCCCGGGCTGCCAGAACAGCTGTCCCCGGGTCAGCGCGTCGTCGGAGTAACCGCCGCTGAACAGGGCGGTGCCGCTGGTGAGAGCGCCGTCGGAGTAGAACTTCATGGCTCCGATCCGGAACCAGTCGTCCCCGACCCCGCTGGACAGCCCCGCCTCGCTCAACGCCGGGAGGTTGCTCGACAGCGGCATGGCCACGACGCGCACTCCGAGCCGGCCTGTGCGCCGGGCACGCAGGTACGTGGTCATCTCGCGCCGGGTCACCTGTGGGTCGCAGACGGTCGTGATGCCGGCCGCCTGGTAGGCGCGGATCCCCACCTCGAGCGCGTGGTCGAGGTCTTCGGAAGTGGCGTCGAAGTGGAAGTTGGGGCCGTGGCAGTCGATGTCGACGGCCCGGGGGAAGACGAGGTCCAGGGCGGCGTCGACGCAGTACCCTCGGGCGCGCCCCGTCTCGTCCCGGTCGAAGTAGCCTCCCGTGGGGTCGGTCTCGGTCGCGCTGCCGGCCATCGCGAGGGCGACCGAGTTGACGACGGCACTGTGGCCGGACTTGTGGAAGACGATCACGGGGTGGTTCGGGCTGACCGCGTCCAGGTCCGCGGCCGTGGGCAGGCGGCCCTCCGGATACTTGGCGACGTCCATGCCGGAGCCGCGCACCCAGGTCCCGGCCGGTTGGGCGAGGGCCGCCTCCCCCACCGCCCGGGCCAGGTCGGCGATGGAACGGACCGCCGGGTAGCCGGCGTCGACCCCCGCCATGGTCTCTCCGGTGGCGAGCAGGTGGTTGTGAGGGTCGACGAAGCCCGGGGTCAGGCAGCCGCCGCCCAGATCGACGACCTCGTACCGGGCGCCGGGCAGGGCCGCGCGCACCGCCTCCAGTGTGCCGACCGCCGCGATGCGCGAGCCGCTGACGGCCACCGTGTCGGCGGTCCCGGCCGGCACCCCGGGCGACACCACCTCGGCGCCGGTCAGCAGCACCGTCGCGTCCTCCATCAGGTCACCTCCTGGTCGAGCAGGTGGGCGGCCAGTTCGCCCATCGTGGGGAGCCACACCTCGCCGAGTTCCTCCGCGGTCTCGATCAGCCGTGCCAGCAGCGCCACCCGGGACGGCCGGCCCACGAGCTGCGGGTGGAGCACCATGGTCGTCACGCCGCCGAGGGCGTGCATGGCCCGCAGCTCGTCGGTCCAGATCCGGGCGATCTGATCGTTGGCGAGGAACTGGCGGTAGTTCGGCGGGTTGTTGGCGAACAGCAGGTGGGGGCCGTCGTCGAGGGCCCAGTGCGTCGGGATCTCGACGACGGGGCCGTGCTCGCCGCGCACCACGTACGGGCGCACGTCGTCCATGAAGTTGGAGGAGAACGTGCAGCCGATCTCGGCGAGGATGTCGCGGGTGTGCTCGGTGACGTCGTACAGCGGCGCCCGGTAGCCACGCACGGGCGTGCCGCTCACCTGCTCAAGCGTGTCCTTCACTGCAAGCAGGTGCGCGGTCTCAGCCGTACGGGAGCGGTCCGGCAGCGGGTTGTGGTCGGTGCCGTGCATGGCGATCTCGTGCCCCTCGGCGGTGATCTTCCCGATCGCCCCGGGCGCGGCCACCGCGACGTCCGAGGGCACGAAGAACGTCGTCCGGATCCCGTGCTCGGCGAGCAGCCCGAGCACGAGGTCCAGCCCCAGGCCCAGGTCGTAGTCGCCCGAGGACATCACCGCCGGCCGGGCGGCGTTCCCCGGGTCCTTGGAGGTCCACATGGTGTGGGCGTCCAGGTCGAAGGTCAGGCACAGCGCGCTGCGCTGGCCGGGCGGGTACGCGGGCGGTCTCCGCTCGGTCATGACTCTCCCGATAGGTACTGGCGTGCGGAATCGCACAGGATGTCCACGAGCGCTTCCAGCTCGGCGAGCCGGACGTGCTCGTCGTCGGCGCCCATCGTGGCCGGGTCGGGCCCGATCACGCAGGCGGGCACCCCCGCGTATCGCCACAGGCGGGCGTCGGTGCAGCCGATCCCGGTGGAGGGAACGGGACGCTGACCGGTGCGCCGGGTGACAGCCTCGGTCACGGCCGTGACGATGCCGGCGTCCTCGTCGGTGGCGTTGGCCGGTCCCCTGCCGAGGACCTCGACCCGGGCGCCGGCCTCGCGGGCCAGTTCCTCGACGCGGCCGAGCAGGTCCTGCTGGTCGACCGTCTCGGGGACGCGCAGGTCGATGCTGATCCGGCAGTCGGCCGGGCGCATGTTGACCGCCAGTCCGCCGCGGACGGTGCCGACGTTGAGCGAGACCTCCCGGACGATGCGGGCGGCGCCTTCGCCCAGCAGCCGGTCCATGGCCTCGTCCCGGAGGGTCGGCGGCGGGTGCACGAGCCCGCGGTTGATCTCGGCTACGAGGTCGGCCAGGCGGCGGGCGAACGCTGCGGCGCGCAGGATCGCGCCTTCCCCGGCGCTGGGGTAGGCGGCGTGCATGCTCCGGCCGGGCACGTGCACCATGAGCCAGAGGTAGCCGCGTTCGGCAACCCGCACGAGGCCGAGGGACGACGGCTCGGTGCTGACCAGCGCGTCGCCGAGCAGGTCGGGCCGGCGCCGGAGCAGGCCGCGCGCGCCCATCGGGCCGAAGGTCTCCTCGTCGCACACCAGGACCAGCGAGAGCCGCCCGGGCAGGTCGCCGGCGCTCTCGCGCAGCCTGCGCGCGGCCACGAGGAACGCCGCGACCCCGCCTTTCATGTCGACCGCTCCCCTGCCGTGCACCCGGTCCCCGGCGCGCCGGGGCCGGGACGGCGGGCCGGAGGCGGGGAACGTGTCGAGGTGCCCGTTCCACACCAGGTGCCTGCCGTCCTTCCCGGCCGTCCCGAGCACGTCGACGACGAGGTTGCGGCGGTGCGCGGCCTGCCGGTCCAGCCGGTACGGCAGGCCGGTGCGGTCGCAGTACGCGGCCACGACCCCGGCGACGTCGCGCACGTCGCCGGGCGGGTTCGGGCTGGGGGCAGCCAGCAGGTCGAGCAGGAGGGTTCCGAGCTCGTCCCGGGTTGCCGCGCCGGTCGGTGTCGCCGTCATCTGGCCGCGCTGATGTCGACGCCCAGGTGGTCGAGGACGAAGTCCCGCCACGGCTTGCGATACGGGGAGGCGTAGATGCGGGCCCGCATCGCGGCCGGGGGCGTGGCGTTGACGTTCTCGAAAAGGGCGACGCGCATGGCGTTCGCGCCGCAGGTCAAGTCCCAGACGAAGTTGAACACCCGGTTCTTGGCCTCCGCGCTGACACCCGTACCGGGGAGGAATTCCTTGAGCATGTCCCCCACCGAGCCGTCGGCGAACTGCCGCTCGGAGAAGCGGCTGATCAGGCCCTGGCCGGAGATCTCCCGCAGCAGCTGCAGCATCCGCGGGTAGTGCTCGACGGAGTGCAGCCGCCCAGCGGTGACGTACCGCTCGGCCGGGACGAGGACGCCGTTGGCGTGCGCGGCGGTGTCCTCGGCGGCGAGCACGTAGGCGCGCAGCGCGGTCGCGTAGGCGGTGATCTCCGCTACGGCGTCGCGCACCTGCGGGATGTTCTCCGTGCCCAGCACCTCGACGATCGTCTGGGCGGTGCCGGCGAGGATCTCCGACTTGTAGGCCAGCCGGGCCAGGATGTGCCAGAGCGCGAGGGCGCCTAGCTCGTGGTACAGGCCCAGCATCTCCTCGTTGCGGAAGGAGAACACGTGCTCGCGGGGCACGAAGACCCTGTCGAAGACGAGCAGGGAGTCGGGCTCCTCGCCTCGCACGTCCAGCGGGTGCTCGCCGGTCGTGCCCGGCATGATCAGCGGTTCGCGGGCCACCATCGTCAGGCCCGGCGCGTTGAGCGGCACGTAGCAGAACAGGTTCGCGTCCGGGTCGGCGCCCGGCGTGAGCAGCGTGACGATGGTGCCAATGTGGGAGTGGACCGCTCCAGAGGCGCAGGGCTTGGCGCCGTACAGGACCAGGCCGTCCTTGCGCTCCTCGACGCATCGAAGCCGGCCGGGCTTCTGCGCGGCCGGCACCGACCGGTCCGACTGGACGTCGGCGACGATGTCGGCGCTCATCGCGTTGTTCGCCCGGCCCCAGGTGATGAACGCGTCGATGTTGCGCGCCCACTCCTCGCTGCTGGGGGCGATCCGGTCGGCGACGGAGAGCAGGCCGAGCGCGTTGAATGAGCCGTAGTCCGGCGGCCGCCCGAACACCCCGAAGGTGTGGTACGTGGACAGCCGGGCGAGCTCGCGCCGGGCGACCAGGTCGTCCTTGTTCCGGGGCACCTGCCAGGCGCGGCTGGCCCGCTCCCCGGTCTCCTCGTCCTGATAGGTGGCGATCTCGGCCGTGTCCGGCCGGTGCTGCATGTCGTAGAGGGCGGCGACAGTGTCCACGGCGTCCCGGAACTGCGGGTGCGTGGTGACGTCGGACGCCCGTGAGCCGTCGGCGGCCAGCACGACGCGGCCGTCACGCAGGCTCTCCCGGTATTCGTCACCAGTCTTGAGCATGGTCCTCAACCTTCGATGGGGTCGTCGGGGAGACGGTAGAAGTCACGGTCGTAGTAGAGGAGTGGCGCCAGGGCGGGGCCGCCTTCCCGCACCTTCTCCACCCGGGCGAAGAGCACGTCGTGGTCGCCGATGGTCACGACCTGCGAGACGGCGCAGTCGAGGTGGGCGAGCGCACCGTGCACCGACGGCGCCGGCGGGACGGCGGCGCCGTCGTGCGGGTCCCAGCGCCGGTTGGGCGCCGGATGGAGCACGCCGGTGTCCCCCAGCCCTTCGCTCTCCGGGGAGAAGGACTCCAGAAACTTGGGGGCGCCGGGCGTGGCGGCCGCGCGGGCGATGTGGACCTGGTCGGCCGACAGCACCGAGACGCCCACCCGGCCGTGCAGCCGGGCCGCCCGGATGACCGCGGTGTGCGAGAACAGGCAGATCGACACGACCGGAGGGTCAAGGGTCACCGACGAGAAGCTCGACGCGGTGACCCCCCAGGGCCTGCCGGACACGAACGAGGTCACGACCACGACGGTGGCGGGAACCCGGCGCAGCACGCTGCGGACGGAGTCGGAGAGACCCGGTTCTGCAGTGTGACTGAAGTTCATGCAGTGATACTACAGATCGCGTATCCTGGGCGCAATGCCCTCGCTGAAGGAAGGACCGCATGGAAAACAGCCGTCCCGTCGGGCCGGTGTCCGGCACCGAGGTCCCGCGCTACGCCGGGCCCGCGACCTTCGCCCGCCTGCCCCGCACCGACCAGGTCGCCAAGGCCGACCTCGCCGTCATCGGCGCGCCGTTCGACAGCGGCGTGAGCTACCGCCCGGGGGCGCGGTTCGGCCCCTCCCACATCCGTCAGTCCTCTCGGCTGCTGCGGCCGTACAACCCGGCCTTGGAACGTTCCCCGTTCGGGATCGTGCAGGTCGCCGACGCCGGCGACATGGTCATCAACCCGTTCGACATCACGGACGCCGTCGGGCAGATCCAGGAGCAGGCCGGGGCGCTGACCGGTGCGGGCACGCGCCTGGTGACCCTCGGCGGGGACCACACGGTCGCGCTGCCCCTGCTGCGTGACCTGCACCGCCACCACGGCGAGCTCGCGGTGCTGCACTTCGACGCGCATCTCGACACCTGGGACACCTACTTCGGCCAGCCACTCACCCACGGCACTCCGTTCCGGCGGGCGTCCGAGGAGGGCCTGCTGGACCCCGAGGGCTGCCTGCACGTCGGCATCCGCGGGCCCGTGTACGCGGAGGAGGACCTCACCGACGACGCCCGGCTCGGTTTCCAGCAGCTGACCAGCCGCCAGTTCGCCTATGAGCGGCTCGACTCGCTGATCGAGGTCATGCTGCGGCGGCTCGGCGACCGCCCGATCTACGTCTCGGTGGACATCGACGTCCTCGACCCGGCGCACGCGCCCGGCACCGGGACTCCGGAGGCGGGCGGCCTGACCAGCCGCGAGCTGCTGGAGATGCTGCGCGCCCTCGACGGGCGCAACGTGGTGGGCGCGGACGTCGTCGAGGTGGCGCCCGCCTACGACCACGCGGAGCTGACCGGCATCGCGGCCAGCCACGTCACCTATGAACTGCTCACCGTGATGGCCGGCGGTGAGCGCGTCAGCGACCCCGCTCCGGCCCATTGACCTCGACATCGTGGCCGGCGTACACGGGTTCGCCGGCCACGAACGTGGCCGCCACCGGCGCGCCGGCCTGGCGTTCGAGCCCCTCCGGCCGCCGAGGGTCGGTGTCGAGCACCGCGAAGTCCGCCGGGGCGCCCGGCCACAGCGTGCCGGCCGCGCCGCTTCCCGGCCGCACCGACGCCGATCCCCGCGTGTACAGGCGCAGCGCCTGCACCGGAGTGAGCCGCTCCTGTCCACCGAGCATCTCCCCCTCCCGGGAGCGCCGCGTAACGCAGCTCCACATGCCTTGCCAGGGGTCGGGGCCCGCGCAGGGGTAGTCCGAGGAACCGCCCACCGGGACACCTGCCTCGATGAGGGTCCGGTGCCGGATGAGCCCTCCCATCCGGTCGCGCCCGTAGGTGTCCGCGAGCCGCTCTCCGTGCTCGCGGACGTACGAGCCGAACGGTACGACGCCCCAGCCGTGGCGCCGGATGGCGGGCACCTGGTCGTCGCGGACGACGCTGCCGTGCTCGATCCGCCCCCGCAGCCCCGTCCGCTCCGACGCGCCGAGCAGCGCGTCGATCGCCGCGTCGCCGTTGGCGTGCACGGCGAGGAGCAGCCCGAGCGAGGCGGCCAGGCGCAACTCCCGCGCGACGTCGTCGGCGGTGCGCAGCTGTTGCGGGTCGCCGTCCGGCACGGGCTCGGTAAGCAGGCACGTCCCGCCGTTGAGCGCGCCGTCGACGAACGACTTCAGCCCGATCAGTCTCAGGCGAGGCCCGCCGCGCGCGGCCAGGCGGCGCGCCAGGTCTGGATCGCCGACCGGCGCCAGTGCGAAGTAACGCGGCGAGCCGCCCTCGGCCTGGATCCGTTCGAGGAGGTCCCATCCGCTCTCTCCGCACAGGGCCTCGGTCAGCGCGGTGACGCCGCGGCTCAGGTAGTCATGCTGGATCCGTCGCAGCGCCGACAGCCGGTCCTCGAAACCGGCCAGGGCGACGCGGCCGGGGTCGCGGGCGAGGGCGGGTTCCATGATGTCGAACATCGCCTGTTCGAAGACCCGGCCGGTGGCCAGTCCGCCGGGACCGGACTCCACCCAGCCGTTCGCCGGCACCGCCGTCTCGATCACCGCGCCGGACTCGTCGGCGAAGCCCATGCGGACCAGGCCCGCCGTGTTGGCGTACCCCCAGTGGCCGTTCGCGTGCACGATCACCAGCGGGCCGGCCGGGCAGAGGCGGTCGAGCAGGTGCCGGTCCACCGGGGCGCCGCCGCACCGCTCCTCCAGCCAGCCCACGAGCTTCACCCATCCGTTGCTGCGCCCGGCCCGGCCCACCGCGGCGGCCACCTGCCGTGGCTCGCGCTGGTCCTGCGGTGACAGGCTGACGTGGCACAGCTCGTCGGCGGCGATCGTGGGATGGCAGTGCGCGTCCTCCAGCCCGGGCACGACCCAGCGGCCGCCCAGGTCCACCACGCCCGCGTCCGGCCAGGCGCCGGACAGATCCTCGTACGTGCCGACCGCAGCCACCTTGCCGCCCGCCACGGCGAGCGCGTCCACGGGGCGGCCCTCCCACCCGGCCTCCGGCAGCACGGCGCGGGCCCGGACCAGGCTTACCCGCTCTTGGGGATCAGCCATGCGTTGCTCGCAGAGAACCGCAGGCCGACCGTGTCCCCCACGGCGGGTGTCGCGGTCAGGTCACCGGCCGTCCGCACGGTCACGTCGCGGCCGCTCTCCGTCGTGACGATCACCCGCTGCTCGGAACCGAGGTAGACGACCTCGCGGACGCGGCCCCGGCAGGCCGCCTCCTCGTCGTCGCCGGGCACGACCTTGACGTCCTCCGGCCGGAACATCACGCACTGCTCCTCGCCGGACGGGTTCCCCCCGCCGCCTAGCAAGCCCGGCAGCGGGATCCGGCAGTCCGGGGTCTCCAGGGCGGGGACGCCCTCCTGCGTGACGAGCTTGCCCTCGATCAGGTTGCTGTCGCCGAGGAACTCCGCGACGAACCGCGTCGCGGGCCGGCGGTAGAGCTCGTCGGGCGTGCCGACCTGCTCGATCCGGCCCTGGTCGAAGACGACCACACGGTCCGAGAGCGCCATCGCCTCCTCCTGGTCGTGGGTGACGAACAGGAACGTGATCCCGACCTCGCGGTGGACGCGCTTGATCTCCAGCTGAAGCCGCTGGCGCAGCTTCTTGTCGAGGGCGCTCAGGGGTTCGTCCATCAGCAGGATGGGCGGGTCGAACACGAGCGCCCTGGTCAGGGCGACGCGCTGCTGCTGGCCACCGGACAGCTCACGGGGGCGGCGCTTCTCGAAACCGGTGAGGTTCACCATCTCCAGGGCCGCGCGCACCCGCTCGCGGACCTGGTCCTTGGGGTACTTCCGTTCGACCAGCGGGAACGCGACGTTGTCCCAGACTGACATGTGCGGGAACAGCGCGTAGTTCTGGAAGACCATCCCGAGGTTGCGCTCATGCGGGGGCAGGTCGGCGATGTCCTGGCCGTGCATGACGATCTCACCAGCGGTCGGCGAGATGAAGCCGGCGATCATGTTCAGGGTCGTGGTCTTGCCGGAACCACTGGGACCGAGGAAGGTCACGAACTCGCCGCGGCCGATCTTGAGATCGACGCCGCTGACGGCCGCCGTGTCGGTGCCCGGGTACTGCTTGGTGACACCGCGCAGTTCCAGGGCGAGGTCGGTGTCCACTGCAACGGTCATCGCTTAGACCTTCCGTTGGCGCTGCTGGAGAAGAGGAACTTGGTCGAGATGAGGATGAGCACGGTGCTGACCAGGAGGATCAGGGTCGAGGCCGCGGCGATGGTCGGGTTGATGTCCCGCGTCACGCTGGAGTACATCTCGACCGGGAGCGTCCGCAGGCCCGGGCTGACGATGAAGAGCGAGACGACCACTTCGTCGAACGAGGTGACGAAGGCGAACAGCCCGCCGGCCATCATGCCCGGGGCGATCAGCGGCAGCGTCACGCGCAGGAACACCCGGTGCGGGCGGGCGCCCAGCAACTGGGCCGCGCGCTCCAGCTGGTGGTCCACCACGCGCAGCGCGCTGCCCACTGTGATCATCACGTACGGGACCGCGAGGACGCAGTGGGCGGCGACGAAACCGGGCACCGTGCCGATCAGTCCCCAGCGCAGGAACATCGCGTAGACCCCGATGCCCAGCACCACGACCGGGACGACCAGCGGGGCGATCCCCACCGTCTCCAGCACCCCGCGGCCCCGGAACCGCCCGCGGACCACGGCGAACGCGCCGAGCGTCCCGATCACCACCGAGATGACCATGACCAGGACGGCGATCATGAGGGACGATCGGAGCGCGTCGATCCAGACCGGGTTCTCGAAGAACTCCTGGTACCAGCGGAGCGAGTAGCCGGTCGGGGGGAAGGTCAGCGTGCGCTCGGAGGCGAAGCTCATCGGGATGACGACGAGCGGCGGCGCCGTCATCCAGATGCCCACGATGGCGGCCATGAGGTAGAGCCAGCGGGGCCGGCTCCGGGACTCCGTGGTGGTCATTGCTTGCCCCCCGTTCCGCCGAAGGCCTGCTGGACGTTGACGACCCGGCTCATGAGGCTCACGAAGATCAGGGTCAGCACGGCGAGCACCACGGCCATGGCGCCGCCGCTGGCCCAGTCGAGCCGCTCGGTGACCTGCCGGACGATCAGCTGGGACATCATCGAGTTCTGCGGCGAGCCGAGGATCACGGGCGTGATGTAGAAGCCGAGCGCGAGGATGAAGACGAGGACGCTGCCCGCGAAGAGGCCCGGCAGGCTCTGCGGGAAGTACACCCGCCAGAAGGCCCGCACCGGCGTCGCCCCCAGCGACTGGGCGGCCAGCAGGTCGGACCGCTCGATCTTCTGCAGGTTGTTGTAGAGCGGCAGCACCATGAAGGGCAGCAGGATCTGCGCCATGCCGATGACCACGCCCGTGGTGTTGCGGATCAGGTGCACCTGTTCCAGCCCGATCGCGGCCAGCACCGCCTTGATCGGTCCCGTGTCCTGCAACAGCACCAGCCAGGCGTACGTACGGACCATCAGGCTGGTCCAGAACGGCAGCAGCACCAGCACGAGAAGTGCCCGGCGCAGCCGCGGACCGGCCAGGGTCATGAGGTACGCGTACGGGTACGCGAACAAGAGGCACGCCGCGGTGCAGATGACCGCGACGAAGAACGTGCGGAACAGGATTGTGCGATAGGCAGGCGTACCGAGGAAGTCCCCGTAGCTCTGCATCGTCAGGGCGCCGTCCGCGTCGAGGAACGAGCGCCGCACCAGTTCCAGGACGGGGATGGCGAAGAATACGACGAGCAGGACGAGCAGGGGGATCGCCAGAGGGATCCCCCGTAGTCGCCGGGTCGTCTGCTGGGCGAGCTTCAGCATGCCGTGGTTCCCGCTCCTGTCGTGCTCGGTCGGCTATGAGAGGTGGGAGGACGCGGGTGCCGCATGCGGACGGCACCCGCGTTCATCGAGAGAGGGGTGGTCCCGATCAGCCGGATGCCCACTTCGTCCAGTCGGCGCTGACCTTGTCGAAGTTGTCCGCCCACCACTGCTGGTCCATGAAGCGGCCCTGTTCGCCCTGGCCGTCCTCGGTGGGGGAGAACTTCCGCGCGGTCTCGTCGAGTTCCGGCTTGGTGTCGGAGTTGACGACTCCGTAGGTGTACTTCTCGACGAACGCCTTCTGGCCGGCCGGCGCCGTCATCTCGTCGATCAGGCTCACGCCCAGGTCGATGTTCTTGGAGCCCTTCACGATCGCGAGGGAGTCGACGAGCATCAGGTTGTCCTTCCACACCGGCTCGTACGGGGCTCCCGCACGGACGGCGTCGAGGGCGCGCCCGCTCCAGGCGATCGACATCACGACCTCCTGGCTCTGCATCTGCTGGACCTGCTGCGCGCCCGTGTCGTAGAAGGCGATGTCGCCGCGGATCGCGTCGAGCTTCTTCAGCGCCCGGGCGGTGTCGAGAGGGTAGAGGTCGTCGAGGGCGACGCCGTCGGCGAGCAGCGCGACTTCCAGCGCGCCGCCCGGGGCATAGTTCCAGACGCCGCGCTTGCCGGGGTACTTCGCCGTGTCGAAGAAGTCCGCCCACGAGGTCGGCGGGTTGTCGCCGAACTTCGAGGAGTCGTACACCAGGACGTAGGACAGGATGTCGAACGGGATGCCGCAGTCGGTGGTCGCCTCGGCGGGCAGCTTCGACGTGTCGACCTTGTCCTTGATCTTCTCCAGCATGGTGCCGCACTGCGAGATCGCCCAGAACGGCTCCAGCGTGATCACGTCCCACTGGGTGTTGCCGGAGTCCACCTGCGCCTTCAGCTTGGCGTAGTCCGTCGGCCCGTCCGAGAGCGTGCGGACGCCGTTCTTCTCACCCCACGGTTTGACGATGAGGCTCTCCTGAGCCTCCTGGTAGCCGCCGCCCCAGGAGACGAAGGTGAGCTGCTTGTCTCCGCCACCGGCACCTGAACCGTTTCCGCCGCCGCACGCCGCCAGGAGCAGCGCGAGCACCGACGTGGCGGCCGCCACCGTGACGGGCCTTCTCGACCAACCCATGTTTCTTCCTACTGTTCGCTTGCCGATGGAACGCTCCAGGGGCGAGCGCCGAAGCGGCCCCTGTGCGTGTGCGGGTGGAGCGCCTCTCAGGCGCGGACGGGGCTCGGGATGGAGAAACGGAACTCGCAGGTCGCGTCGCCGCGCGACATCAGCTCGCCCCACTTCACCTCGATGTCCTCCCGGTACGCCTTGAACTGGGAGACGTGGAACTCGTAGTCGTAGATCTCCCCGTACCGGAGGCCGTCGAGGTCGCGCCAGGGCTGGACGAACGGGCAGAAGGTGCAGTCCTGCGACCACTCCACCGGGGTCAGGGTGCCCGCGTCGCGGTACTGCCAGACGTTCTCGTTGCCGCCGGAGTCGTACAGCTCCATCATGTTCACCAGGTCGAGGGAGAGCCCCTTGCTCAGGTGATCCAGGCGCATGGCGGCGCCGCGCTCCTCGCCGAAGCCCCGCACGGCCTCGCGGAACATCCGGTCGCCGTCGGCGCCGAAGGTCTCCTCGGCTTCACGGCCGAGGAAAACCAGCAGCGCTCCGCGATTCTCGCAGGTCGCCCTGACCAGCGCCAGGCCCTCCTCGCCGGAGAGCGGGACCCCGGGCCGCTCCTCCTCACCCGGCGACGGCGTCTGCCCCGCCTGCAAGATCAGCGAGTCGCCCCGCCAGTCGGCCCGCACGTCATCCGGCAGGCCCGCGGCGCGCATCAGGGCCGACATGAGCGACCGGTAGTGGATCGTCGCGAACGCCGGCACCCCGGAGGCCCGGTAGTGCTGGAGCTCCGGCGTGCTGTGCACTTCCAGCCGGAGCCCGGACTCGCCGACGCCGAGCTCACCCCACTTCTGGGCGTTGACCGACAGCAGTTCGGCCGTCCCCCAGAGCCGCACGATGTCAGGCAGGCCACCGTCGCCGCGGCCGGCGGCGGCAGCCGCTCGCCAGTCGAAGTAGCCGCGCAAGGCCCGCTCCACGGTGGCGAGGCCGGCCTCCTGCCGCGCCCTTGTGTAGGCCAGCCCGGCGTGCCGGATGATCCGCGCCTCGTGCGTCATGGTCGTGACCAGCGACGTCATCAAGTCGCTCGGTTCTTGGGACATCTCGTACCTCCAGTCGGACAAGTGCTCCGGCGGATGTCTACGATCGGTGACGTGAGGGGCCGGTGAATCGCTCTCGCTGGCACGGGGTTCGCCCTAGAGCGTGACTGATATCACTGCAGTGGTGCTGCAGATTGGGAACAAACATAGGTACCGATCCCGGAAAAGGTCAATCAAAACCTTGCTGAAGGTGTGAGGCTTTTACCTCAGCGTGACGAAGCGACCGCGCCTTCCGTGGCTCAGGCCTGCCGGGATCTCAGGGCGAGATAGAAGTCGACCTTGTCCGCCATCCGGCGCAGATCCCGCCCCGTGACCTGCTCGATCGTCTCCAGGCGGTACCGCAAGGTGTTCACGTGGATCCCGAGCGCCTCGGCGCTCGCCTGGTACGCGCAGTTGCGGTCGAGGAACTCCCGTAGCGTCGCCACCAGCTGGGACCCGTGCCGGGAGTCGTACTCCGCCAGCGGTCCCAGCACCAGGTCCTCGAACCCGTCGACGATCTCCTCGTCCAGGGCGAGCAGGACCTCGTGAGTGCCGAGGTGCTCGTACCTGGCGACGCGCTCGCGCCCGGCGCCGGTGGCGGCGAGCCGGGCGGCCCGCCGGGCGGCGGTCACGGCGCGCGGCAGGTCGGACTCCCCGTCGCGGGCGAGCGTCCAGCCGGCCTGCCCCTCCCGGTCGAGCTGGTGTTCCGCACACCGCAGCAGGCCCGCCACGGTCCCATCGCCGACCGCCGCTCCCGGCCGGAGGAGCACGACGCTCTCTCGTACGCCCGGAATGACCTCGACCTCGGCACCCTGCGCGGCCGATAGGACGGCGTCGAGCAGGCTGTCCGCGACCGGCCCGGGGACGGCGGGATAGGCGAGCACCGCCACGGCCGGGGCGGGCCCGCCCAGCAGCGAAGCCGCCGGGCCGCCGCTCTCGGCCTGGGCGAGCTGCTCGCGCAGGCGCGAGGCGGCGTGGCCGCGCCGTTCCCGGAGCCGGGCCAGCTCGCCCTGAAGGTAGGGCAGCGCGTTGTCCAGCACCCGGCGCTCCGCCGTCGTCAAGGCGGCGACCGGCCGCGCGTAGCCGAGGAAGCATCGGACGGGCTCGGTCTCGTCCACCCGCATCACGGTGACGGCGGTCGAGCCGGCGAGGACGGCCTGGACGGGGAAGGCGGCGGCCTGACGGCCTCGCTGCCAGGTCGCCGCGGCGGCGCCGGGAGGCGTGTCAGGCCCGGCCCAGACCACCTCAGGACCGTCCAGCACCCAGACGGCGCCCGCCAGCTGCGCGGCGAGGACGCGGACCAGCTCCGGCATGCCTCCGCCCGAGACCGCCGCGGCCAGCGCCTCGTGCTGCCGCACCTGCAGGCGCAGGTCGTGGCTCTCGGCGTTGGCGGCGGCATGGAAGGCGCGGGCGACCTCGATGAACGGCAGCTCGTGCGGCACCCACACCAGCGGAAGCCCCATGGACCGGCACGCCTCGCGCACATCGGCGGGCACGTCCGCACCGGGGGCCTCGACGCCGTAGCCGAGGGCCGCGGCGCCCGCCCGGTGCAGCGCCCGGACGAAGCGCTCGGCGTCGCCCTCGGCCTGCCGCCACAGGCCGATCGTCAGAATCAGCTCCCCGCCTCTGAGGTAGGCGCTCGGGTCGGCCATGTCCGTGGAGTGCACCCAGCTGATCGGGAGCGGGCGGCTGGGCGGCAGCACGAACCGCAGGCCAAGGCCCTCCATGGCCACGAGGTCGTGCAGATACACGCCCGTACTGTAGCAATCTACAATTTCGGCCCCCCGCTGCCGGAGGATCCGACGGTTGCCGGCCGGCGCACCGGTCCGGGGACACTGCACTATGGCCGTCAACGACATGCCGGTGCGGCTGCTGCGCTGCGAACGGATCCGCACCATGGCTCCGGCCGGCGCACCCCAGGTGGTGGACGCGCTGGCGGTCGCCGGTGAGCGAATCGTCGCCGCCGGGCCGCTGACCGAGCTGCGCGAGCGGTTCGCTGCGGCGCCGGAGGTCGACCTGGGCGGCGGCTGCGCGCTGCCGGGGTTCGTAGACGCGCACCTCCACCTGACGATGGCGGCCCGCGACGCCGTAGGCACCGATCTCTCCGCGGACGTGACCGCGTCCACGGACCGGCTGGCGGAGCGCCTTCGGGCCGCCGACGCGGCGCTGCCCCCGGGCGCGTGGCTGCGGGCCAGCCGGTACGACCACGTCCGGACCACCGGCGGGCGGGTCCTGAACCGGCACGACCTGGACCGCTGGGTGCCCGACCGGCCAGTCCTCGTCGTCCACGTGGGCGCCCACTGGGGCGTGGTCAACTCGGCGGCGCTGGCCGCCGCCGGCCTCACCGACGCGTCCCCCGATCCCCTGGGCGGCTCGCTCGGCCGCGACGGGTCCGGCCGGTTGAACGGCGTGCTGTACGAGCAGGCGCTGTTCGACCTGGCCTACCCGTCCCTCGCGCGCCGCCCGCCCGTGGTGCCGCCGCCGGGCGAGGAGGAACTGCTCGCCGGGTTGGAAGACGCCTCGGCCAAGTTCCTGGCGGCGGGGATCACCTCGGTCGGGGACGCGATGGTCGGCCCGGACGAGCTGCGGCTGCTGCAGACCGCCCGCGCCCGCGACCGGCTCCGGCAGCGGGTCACCGCCCTGATCACGTACCCGCACGCGGATCACCTGATCGCCGCCGGCGTCCAGGACGGGTTCGGGGACGACTGGCTGCGGCTGGGCGGGGTCAAGGCGTTCGTCGACGGCGCGGTGGCCGGGCTCACCTGCTGGCTGTCCGAGCCGTTCAACGGCACGGACGACCACGGCATGCCGGTCGTGACCCGGCAGGAGCTGACGGACCTCGCGGTGCGCGTGCACTCTGCCGGGCTGCGCCTGGCCGTGCACGCCAACGGCGACCGCGCCGTGTCACTGCTGCTGGACGCGATCGAGCACGCCCGCCGGCTCAGGCCGGACATCGCCACCCGCCACCGCATCGAGCACTGCTCCGTCGTCGACGAGGCCCTCGTGGCGCGGATCGCGGCGCTGGACCTCATCCCGGTCCCGTTCGCCGGCTACGTCGCCTTTCACGGGGACGCGCTCGTGGAGGCCTACGGCGAGGAACGTCTCGGACGGATGTTCGCGCACCGCCAGTTGCTGGATGCCGGCATCACCGTCGCCGGGTCGTCCGACTATCCGTGCGGGCCGTACGAGCCGCTGTCCGGGGTGAAGAGCTGCGCCACCCGGCGCACCCGAAAGGGCCGGGTGCTCGGCGAGCACCAGCGCATCAGCACCGGCGAGGCACTCGCCCTGTTCGGCACCGGCGCGGCGGCCGCGGCCGGGGAGGAGCGGCGCAAGGGCCGGCTCGCCCCCGGCTACCTCGCTGACCTGGTCGTGCTGGGCGCGGACCCGTTCCAAGTCCCGCCCGACGAGCTGGATCAGATCCCCGTCACGCAGACCTGGGTCGGCGGCGTCCCCGTGTGGACGACGTGAACGCCTCTATCCCCTTCCCTTCGAGCGATGGCGAGTTGTGACATGCCTTCTGACCTGACCAGTCCCGCTCTGCGTTTCCTCGACGCAGGCCCCGGCGGCACCGCTGCCCGGACCCTCGCCGGGCAGGGTGTCCGCCCGGAGGAACTCCTCGCCGTCGAGGTGTTCTACGACCCCGCCCAGCTCAACGCCGATCAGGCCCGCGAGTCTGTGCGGGAGCTGAACCCCGACGGCACGCTCCCGGTGTCGGCGATCCCGGCCTCCGTAGGGATGATCGGCGAGGGCCCGGTCCGGGTGCAGGCCACGGCCCTGCCCGCCGGCGCGACCGCCACCCACGAGCCGGGCGGGCGGTACGCGTCCGGAGCCTCGGCGGTCGCGACCCGGCTGCTCACGGCGCCGGAGGCCGGGGACATCGTCGCGCAGTCCCATGCCGTCCTCCAGGCCGTCAAGGAACTGCTCGCCGCGGAGGGCCTGGACCTCGACGACGTGGCGAAGTTCAACATCTTCTACTGCGGCGAAGGCACCCAGGAGGACTGGGCGGTCGCCGCGCGCGTCCGCGCCGGGTACTTCACCGAGCCCGGGCCGGCGACGACGGGCATCCCGGTCCCCCGGTTCGACGACCCGGACGTGCTGATCGCCATGCAGGTGCTGGCGCTGCGGGACGCCCGCCCGTCCCGGCGGCACTCCTGGCCGCACGGTCACTGGGACTGGCCGTTCCATCTGCCGTACAAGCACGGGAACCGCTCAGGCGGCATGTCATTCATCGGCGGGCAGGTCCCCCTCGACGAGCAGGCCCGCCCCCTGGACGTCGGCGACTTCCCCGCTCAGGTCCGCCGGTCGCTCGACTACATCGCGCGGGTACTGGACGAGCTCGACGTGCCGCGGTCGGCGGTGCGGCGGCTCACCGCCTTCGTGGCCGCCGATGCGGGCAGCGGGCCCGCCAAGCTGGCCGCACTCCGGTCGGAGGTCGGCGCGTTCTTCGGCGGCTCCTCCCCCGCGCTCGTGCCGGTGCCCCTCCCGGTGCTGGCATACCCCGACATGGACGTGGAGATCGAGGTTCAGGCCCTCATCGACTGAGACGCCGGTCAGAACGCCGGGGGCGTCATGGAGATGATCAGCACCGTGTCGTCCTCCAGCCCTTCGAACTTGTGAGGCAGCCGGGCGACGTAGGAGAGCGAGTCGCCCGCGCGCAGCGTCATCTCCTCGGAGCCCACCTTGATCCGGGCGGCCCCCTGCTTGACGACCAGGCATTCCTCTCCCGCGTGGGACAGGGCGTGGTTGAAACTGCCCGACTCGGCGCTCAGGTGCATCTCGATCATCTGCAGGTTGCGCAGCCGCCCCGACGAAAGCAGTTCGTAGGACACGCCGCTGTCCGGCGGGCGGATGACGTTGCGCGCGCCCTCCCGGATCAGCGCCGGCCGGTCGGCCGGGGAGCCGAACAGGTCGAACATCGCGATGTTGAGCACCTGGGTGATGCTGTGGAGCGTGGCCAGCGAGGGGGTGACCTTTCCGCGCTCGACCTGGCTGAGCAGGCTCGGGCTGATCCCGCATTCGGCGGACACGACGTCCAGGGACAGGTTGCGGGACGCTCTCGCCTCGCGGAGCCGCCGTCCTATCTCCACGACGTCCAGTGGCTCTGCGGTCTCGTTCGACATGCATTTCTCCTCTGGGCAGGCCGCTGGTGAAGGGGGAAGCGGCCCGAGCGCGACCACCGCCAGAATATCGCTCCAGGCACCGAGTTGCAGCAGGACTGCAAAGTCTGCAGTGAGAACATCCGAGAGCGTGCAGACCGACGCCTATCGCCGGCCGCCTCTCACGATCCCACGGCGGAGCGCATGGAGGATCACCCCTATTGTGCGCTCAACGGGTCAGTCCAGCACGCGGCCGAGGAAGCCGCGCATGTAGCCTGCGACGACGTCCAGGTGGCTCTCCAGCAGGAAGTGGCCGCCGTTGATCAAGTGCACCTCCGTGTCCTTGGCGTCGCGGGCGAAGGCGAGGGCGCCCGCCGGGCCGAAGATTTCGTCGTTGCGGCCCCACACGGCGAGCACCGGGACCTCACTGTTGCGCAGGTATTCGTGCAGCAGCGGGTAGAGCGGGCGGTTGTTCTGGTAGTCGCGGAACAGCGCCAGCTGGATCTGGTCGTTGCCCTGGCGGGAGATGAGGGCGTGGTCGTGTTCCCAGGTGTCCGGGCTGATCAGGCCGGGGTCGGGCACGCCGTGCACGTACTGCCAGCGGATGGCGTCGGCGCTCAGCGCGGCGCGGACGGCAGGTTGGGTGTCGGGGCCGGGGTTCGCGCCGTAGGCCCAGAGACCCGCCCAGAACGATTCGACGAAGCCGTCCTCGTAGCCGTTGCCGTTCTGGGTGACGAGGACGGAGATCCGTTCGGGGTGCTTGCCATCCGATGGGGGCACCGTAGTCGTGGACGTAGAGGGCGTAGCGGTCCAGGCCCAGGTGGTCGAGGAGGCCGGAGGTGAGGTCGGTGAGGGCGTCGAAGATGTACGTGAACTCGTCCGCGGAGGGGGTGGCGCAGCGGCAGAAGCCGAGGTGGTCCGGTGGTGTGCGGCGTGCATGGCTCACCCCTCTGGTGCAGGGAACGGTTCACGTTCCCCGGGCAGGGCTGTCTAACCTGCCAGCGGACTGGTGTTGGCCTGGACGGGGAGCAGGTCGACGCCGATTTCGGGCATTCGGCACTTGCACTACAAAGGCTGATTTTTGGACGACATTTCTTGGTCTCACGTAGCTGCGAAATCCAGCATTTTCCGCGCCGGCTGTAGCCCAAGTCGAGGGCGCTATGGGGATATTTCGGATATGGAACAATCTCCGGCATGCGCAACCGGAACTTGCTTCTCGCCGCGATTCTCACGCTCGCCGTGGGAGGGTGCGGCGTGTTACCCGCGCACGAAGCCTCGGCGCCGTCCCCTTCCGCGCCCCCGGCGCCGAGTGCGCCGGCCACCAGCGCCCCGGCCGTCGCCACACCTTCCAGCGCAGCGCCTTCCAGCACGGAGCCTTCCAGCACGGAGTCTTCAAGCACGGAGTCTTCAAGCACGGCGCCCTCTGCCGGGTCGGCCCTCGCCGAGTCCCGCAGCACCATGACGGAGAGCCTCAAGCTGGAGGTCGTCGGGCTCAATCGCGTCAAGGGCAAGCACCTGGTCGTGCAGATCCGCCTGTCCAACACCGGCGCGAAACCCCTGTCCTGGGCCGGCGAGATGGGCGACCTCACCCGCCCGCTCGGCCAGATCAGGTGGGCCTCCGGCATCGGCGTCCTCGACGAGGCGGCCCATACGCTGCTGCTGCCGTACCAGCCGGAGGGCTCCCCGTGCCTGTGCAGCGATCATCGGCGCGACGGGCTCGACTATTTCATCGCCCCCGGCAGGTCGATCACCGTGTACGGGGTGTTGCCCGCCCCTTCCGGCAACCCCGCCACGGCCACCGTCGTGACCCCGGTCGGCCCGCCCATGCCGGACGTGCCCATCAGCGACGAGCCGCCGGCCGGCGACTTCCCCGACCCCGACGCCGAGCCCGTCACCCTGGTCACCCGGCGGGTCATCCTGCCCTCGGAGTCCCTGAACAAGTCGGACGAGACCACCGACGACGGCACCGACCTGCGGGTCAACCTCTCCTCGGACGTGCTGTTCGCCGTGGACAAGGCCACGCTCACGGGTAAGGCGAAGGCCGTCCTCACCCGTACGGCCAAGCTCATCGACGCCTCGCCCGCCACCACGGTGCGGATCGACGGTCACGCCGACTCCTCGGGCACCCATGCCATCAACGATCCGCTCTCGAAGCGCCGCGCCCTGGCGGTGGAGCGCGCGCTGGCGAGACTGGTGACACGCGAGGGCGTGCGCTTCCAGTCACGGGGCTACGGCTCGCGCCGCCCCCTGTACGACAACCGCACCGATGAGGGCAAGCGCCGCAACCGCCGGGTGACGGTCACCTTCGCCAAGCCGAAGCCCCAGCCCCAGCCTGCCGCTCCGGCCAGTGAGCCCGCACGGACGGCGGTTCCCGAGCCCGGCCGGCTCAGGGCGACCGGCGCGGCCCAGGGCCAGCCGATCGCGCTGGAGGTCACCGGGCTGCGCCGGCTGCGGGGCGGCCTGGGCCTGCTGACGTACACGGTCACCAACGAGGGCTCGGCCGAGACCTGGTACCACGACCTGGCCCACGGGCAGAACTGGGAGGGCCTCAACGCCCGGGCCGCCAAGAACGTCCGGCTGACGGACGCCGGCGCGGGCCGCGTGTATCTGCCCGGCCGCTTGCAGGTGCCCGCCGGGGACCGCGTGCGCCACTACTGCGCCTGCACCGACCTCTCCGGCGTCCGCCTCAGTACGGCGAAGTACGCTCCGGGCCAGACCCGTACGTTCTGGAGCCTGTTCGCGCTTCCCGACGACGCCCAGACCTTTCAGGTCCGCATCGCCTCGTTCCCTTCCTTCGACGTCCCCGTCGGGTGACCAACATGGACGACAAACGGACAACACGATTTATCGGGAAAGTGACGTTCCGTTATCAGCCTAGAGATTACGTCCGGGCGCATACCGCAATTCGCCGCAAATATCCCGCCATGACGGTGCCGGCGTTTCCGCGAGTCAGGGCCGTACGTGCAGCCGGAATCCCGAGCGGCCCACGGGCTCCAGCCCTTCCTTCAACTCCAGCGACGGGATCTCATAGTCGCCGTAATTCTGCCGCCGGAACGCGATCGGCTCAGTCGACTCCAAGCTCAGCAGCCGCCGCTCCCAGGCCTTCGCGATGTCCGGGAAGTCGATGACCCTGTCCGCGCCGTACAGCACGAAAGGCGGCAGCACCTCCAGCCCCGGGTAGTACAGGATCCCGTGCTGGATGGGGAAGAGCAGGTCGTCGGCCGGGCCGTTGATGCCGCGCTCGGCGTAGTGCGACTCCCGGCCGCCGACGGTGATCGACAGCATCGCCCGCCTGCCCGCCAGGGTGCCCTCGCCGAACCGCTCCCCGTACTTGACGTCGCTGTGCTCGCCGACGCCGTAGGCGAAGTGGTACGTGAAGACCCGGTCGAACCAGCCCTTGAGGATCGCCGGCATCGTGTACCACCACAGCGGGAACTGGAAGATGACCGTGTCCGCCCAGAGCAGCTTCTCCTGCTCGGCGCGGACGTCCGGGGTGAGGGTCCCGGTGTCGAAGGCCCGCCCCGAGTCGGCGGGGACGCGCAGCGGGTTCGACGCGGACGGGCCGAAGTCCCCGGCGTCCACGGCGGCCTTCCACCCCATCGCGTAGAGGTCGCTGACGCGCACCGCGTGTCCCGCCTTCTCCAGCGTGGCCACCGCCAGGTCTTTCAGCGAGCCGTTGAGCGAACGCGGCTCCGGGTGGGCATAGACGATCAGCGTGTTCATGCGGGCTCCTTCGGATCGGATGCCTCGATCCTCCGCATCTCCGGGACCGGCGTTCAGGGCCGCCGCTTCCTGGGAACGGCAGGGCCACCCTCGCCGCCTGTGCCCGGGTGATACTGGGACGATGGACGATCTCGCCGGCTTCCTGCGCACCCGCCGCTCCCGGGTCGACCCGGCCCGGGCGGGCATCCCGGTCGACAGCCGCCGCCGGGTCCAAGGGCTGCGCCGCGAAGAGGTCGCGCACCTGTCCGGAGTGAGCGTCGACTACTACGTACGCCTCGAACAGGGCCGCGCCACGCAGCCCTCGGAGCAGGTGCTCGACGCGCTCGCCCGGGTCCTCGAACTGGACGGCACCGAGCGCGGCCACCTGCACCGGCTCGCCCGGCAGCGCCGCCGGAAGGCGAAGGCGCCCACCGGCCGGGTGCGCCCGGAGCTGCTGCGGGTCCTGGACCTGATCACCGGCGCGCCCGCGTTCATCGTCGACCACCGCCTCGACGCCGCCGCCGGCAACCGCCTCGCCGAACTGCTGTACGGCCGCCCCATGAAGGGCCTGAACACGGCCCGGCACATCTTCCTGGAGGAAGCCGAGCGCGGCCTGTACGCCGCCTGGGACCAGTGCACCCACGACGTCGTCGGCCACCTGCGCCTGGCGGCCGGCAAATACCCCGACGACCCGCGCCTGGCCTCGCTGATCGGGGAACTGGCGATGGGCAGCGAACGCTTCCGGCGCCTGTGGGCACGCGCGGACGTCCGGACCCGGACCCATGGGCGCAAGGCCTACCGTCATCCCCTGGTCGGGGAGCTGGAACTGCATCAGGAGAACTTCGCGCTGCCGGACGAGTCGGGCCTGGAACTGCTGGTGCTCTCCGCGACTCCCGGCAGCCCCTCCGAGGACGCCCTGCGGCTCTTGGCCGGCCTGGCCGCGGACGGCGACGTGCGTCCCCCGGCGAAAACGCGACCAGGCAGGGGCTCCCTCTGAGACTCGCCCGCCCTCGGAACCGCCGAACCCCTCTATTAGGAGAAAAACCGCAGGAGTCGCGGAGCCACCGGACCTGGGTCAGGATTTCAGGGCGCCGGTGATGGCCTGGACGGGGAGCAGGTTGACGCCGATTCCGGTCATCTCCGTACGTCCGACGTCGTGCAGGCGGGAGACCGCGTCGTCGGCGAGGACGAGACGGTAGTCGCGCTCGCTGGCCTCGACCAGCGTGGCCCGGGGGCAGTTGGGGAAGTTGCAGCCCGCCACGACGAGGGTGTCCACGCCCCAGCCGCGCAGCAGCTCGTCCAGCCGGGTGCGGTAGAAGGCTCCCCAGCGCGGCTTGAACAGCACGACCTCGCGCTCTCCCAAGGTCTGCGGCTCACCGGACAGCAGCAGCTCGGGGTCCAGGGCTGGGGCGCCGGGCGGCAGCAGTCCGGCGGGGACGGCGCTGCCCTCGCTGCCCGGCGCGACGATGGCGGCCCCGCCGGCGAGTAAGGTCCGGCGGACGAGGTCGGCGTCCCGGCCGCCGGGCTCGTACAGCCGGACGATGTGCACGATCGGCCGCCCGGCCGCGCGGAAGGCCCCCGCCAGCTCGCTGAGGGCGGGCAGAACCTCGGTGGTGCCCGGCACGCCGTAGGGCGCCTCGGACAGGAAGTCGTGCTGCACGTCGATGGTGATCAGCGCCGACGTGGCCCAGTTCGGGGTGAGGTGGGGGTCCTGCATGTCCGCTCCTTCCGCGATGGATGCGTACGAGATCATCGCATCGGCACTTCGATCGCCAGGCAGCCGCTCTCTACCGGATCTTCCGCACGTAGGTGTCGAGGAGCGATCCGTGGGGCTCGCGGCCGCACCGCCGGGCGGGTCAGAAGGAGAAGTCCCGGTTCTGGTCGCGGACGGTGACCCATTGCAGTTCACTGAACTCCTCGGCGGCGAACCCGAGCCCGAACCGGCCCCACCCGCTGTCCTTGACGCCGCCGAACGGCATCTGCGGCTCGTCGTTGACGGGCTGGTCGTTGACGTGCACGATGCCGGTCTCCAGCCGGGAGGCCAGCTTCAGCCCGTACTGGGGCGTGCCGGTGATGATCGAGGCGACCAGGCCCAGGTCGGAGGCGTTGGCGCGAGTGACCGCGTCCTCCGCCGAGTCGACGGCCTCCACCACCACGACCGGCCCGAACGTCTCGCCCTGGGCGATCTCGGCCTCGTCCGGCACGTCGGTCAGGACGGTGGCCGGGTAGCAGGGGGGCTGGGGCACGCCGCCGGCCAGGACGCGGGAGCCGAGCTCGACGGCCTCCTTGACCCGGCGGTCCAGCAGCGCCAGCGCCCATTCGTTGATCACCGGGCCGACCACGGTGGCGGGGTCGTGCGGGTCGCCGGTGGGCAGCGCCGCCACCTTGGCGGCGAAACGCTCGGTGAACTCGGCGGCGACGGGGCGTTCCACGTAGATGCGCCGGGCGCACATGCACACCTGGCCCTGGTGGATGAAGGCGCCGTAGGCGGCGGCGTCGACGGCGTAGGCGAGGTCGGCGTCCCGGGTGACGATGAGCGGGTTCTGGCCGCTGAGCTGGAGCACGACCCGCTTGAGGTGGCGGCCCGCCTTCTCGGCCAGGCGCCGGCCGGTGGGGGTGGAGCCGGTGAAGTTGATGCGTTTGACGATCGGGCTGGCCAGCATCGCGTCGGCCACTCCCCCGGCCTCGCCCGGGGCGTGGGTGACGACGTTGAGCGCGCCCGGCGGCAGCCCGGCCTCGTGCAGGATCTCCGCCCAGAGGGCGCCGCCGGTGTAGGGGGCGTCTTCGGAGGGTTTGAGCACCACGGTGTTGCCGAGGGCGAGCGGCCCGACGATGCCCCGGCCGGACAGGGTGAGGGAGGCGTTCCACGGGGCTATCGCGCCGACCACGCCCACCGGGCGGCGGACCGCCATCGCCTGGGTGCCCGCTATGTCGGACGGCAGCAGGCTGCCGGTGGGCTGGTAGGGGAGCTGGGCGGCCTGGCGGAGCAGCTTGACGGCGAAGCCGACCTGGACCTCGCCGAAGTGACGGCCGCACCCGGTCTCGGCGGCGAGGGCGTCGAGGACCTCGCCGTGCCGGGCCTCCAAGAGGTCGGCCGCGCGCAGGAAGACCTGCTGACGCCGCCAGGGCGGCAGCGCGGACCAGCCGGGGAACGCCTCGCCCGCGGCGGCGATCGCCCGCTCCGCGTCGTCGGCGCCGCCCGCGGCCACCTCGGCCAGCACCTCGCCGGACCAGGGCGAGTGGTCGGGATAGCAGCGGCCGGAGACGGCCGCCACCCACTCGCCGCCGATGAAGTGCCCGATGCGCGACTTACGCCAGTCGCGGGCCATGCGCCTTGGTCCTCTCGGTCGGAGTATTCAGATAGCTAGAACTTTAGGGCCATATGCTGACCATCGTGACCAAGAAGGCCGACACCCCGGCGTCTCACTCGGTGTCCCTGGAGCGGGGCCTGCGCATCCTGGACGCGTTCACCGGCGACCGCTCGGTGCTGGGGATCGCCGACGTGGCGCGGGCGGTGGGCCTGAACAAGAGCACCACGCACCGCTACGTGGCCACCCTGACCGCCCTGGGCTACCTGCAGCAGGACCAGGAGACGAAGAAGTACTTCCTCGGCCCGCGGGCGGTGGATCTCGGGTTCGCGGCGATCGACTCGATGGAGCTCACCCGCGTCACCGGGCCGCTGCTGCAGGCGCTGGCCGACGAGACCGGGTTCACGACCAGCGCGGGGGTGAGCGACGGCGCCGACGTCGTCTACGTGGACCGGCGGCGCAGCAGCCGGCGCAGCTCCCTGTCCATGGACCTCAACCTGCACGTCGGCTCCCGCCTGCCCGCCTACTGCACCTCGATGGGCAAGGTGCTGCTCGCCCACCGCGACCCGGCCGCGCTGCGGCAGATCCTCGACCGCACCGACCTGGCCCGCCGCGGCCCCAAGACGATCACCAACCGGGAGCAGCTGCTCGCCGTGCTGGCCAAGGTGCGCCAGAGCGGGCTGGCGGTCAACGACGAGGAGCTGGCCCCGGGCCTGCGGTCGTTCTCGGCACCGGTGCGCGACCGGTCCGGCGAGGTGGTGGCGGCGATCAACATCGCGGTGTACCTGACGCCCGCCCCGACCACCGTCGAGGCGCTGGCGGGGCGGGTGGAGGCGCCGCTGCGGAGCACCGCGGCGGAGATCTCCCGGCGGCTCGGGTTCCGGCCGCCGTCCTAGCCTGCGTTCCACTCTGTGAATTCACGTTCGAGCATCTGGAACAGCCTGTTGCACGGGTGACAGGCGAGCCGTACGGTCGGGGTCACCTTCACGCCGGAGCCCAGTCCTCCGGCCTTCTCTTCCGTAGAGCACCCCTCTCTGTCCTCGTACGGCGCTGCGCCGTGCCCTCGGGACACTGTTCGGCATAAGGAGTCCTCGCGTGAGCGACGCTTCCCTCGGCGGCATGAACCGCCGTTCCTTCCTCGGCGCGATCGGCCTCGGCGCCGCCGCCCTCGGCGGGGCGCCGCTGCTGAGCGCCTGCGGCGGCCTCAAGGGCGCCGGATCCTCGTCCTCGGACGTACTCAAGATCGGTTACGTCAGCCCGCAGACCGGCGCGCTGGCCGGCTTCGCCAGCGCCGACAACTTCGTGGTCAAGGAGGTCACCGAAGCGCTGCGGAACGGCTTCACCGCGGGCGGCAGGAAGCGCCGGATCGAGATCATCGTCAAGGACACCCAGTCCAACCCCAACCGGGCCACCGAGGTCACCCGTCAGCTCATCAACAGCGACAAGGTGGACATGATCGTCGGCTCCTCCACCCCGGACACCACCAACCCGGTGGCCGACCAGTGCGAGGCAAACGGCATCCCGAACGTCACCACGATCGCCCCCTGGGAGGCGTGGTGGAACGGCCGGGACAACAACGACGGCGAGGGCTTCAAGTACACGACGCTGTTCTTCTTCGGCATGAAGGAGTTCGCCGAGTGCTTCTTCCCGATGTGGGAGCGGATGGAGGTGGGCAACAAGAACGTCGCGGCGCTCTGGCCCAACGACACCGACGCCAACGCCTTCCGGCAGGGGCTCGGCCCGATGATCACCGAGGCCGGGTACGGGCTGGTGGACGGCGGCGCCTACCAGAACGGCATCTCGGACTTCAGCTCCCAGATCGCCGAGTTCAAGGCGTCGGAGGCCGAGCTGTTCACCTGCACGCCGATCCCGCCCGACTTCCAGACCTTCTGGAAGCAGGCCCAGCAGCAGGGGTTCAAGCCGAAGCTGGCCACGGTCGCCAAGGTCATGCTCTTCCCCTCCGAGGCCGAGGCGCTCGGGCAGCTCGCCAACAACATCGCCACCGACTTCTGGTGGAGCCCGGCTCATCCGTACCGATCCACGCTGGACGGCAAGACCGCGCAGCAGCTCGCCGACGACTTCGCCGCCACCGGCAAGCAGTGGACTCAGGCGCTCGGCTCGGTCTACTCGCTGTTCGAGATCGCCGTGCAGGCGTTCAAGGACGCGGACGACCCCAAGGACCGCGACGACGTGGCCGACAAGCTGCGCACCATGAAGATCAGCTGCATGAGCGGCGACCTGGACTTCACCACCGGCCCCAAGCCGGGCATCGCGCTGCAGCACCCGGTGGGCGGCCAGTGGCGTGAGGGCACCAAGTTCCCCTGGGACGTCGTCATCGTGGACAACACGCCGAACAAGGCCGTCCCCGTCGGGGGCGACCTGCTGCCGACCAACGCATGATGACCGCACCACTGCTGCGCCTGGAGAGCATCTCCAAGAGCTTCGGCCAGGTCACCGTCGCCAGGGATCTGACGCTCGCGCTGGATCCGGGCGAGGCGCTGGGGATCGTCGGGCCGAACGGGGCGGGCAAGTCCACCCTGTTCGCGATGATCTCCGGCGACCTGCGGCCGGACTCCGGCACGGTCTGGCTGGACGGGCGCGACGTCACCGGCGTCCCCCCGTACGCCCGCACCCGGGCCGGGATCGGCCGCACCTACCAGGTGCCGCGGCCGTTCACGCACCTCACCGTCTTCGAGAACGTGCTGGTCTGCGCCCACCAGGGCGCCGGGCTGCACGGCAGGCAGGCCTGGTCGCAGGCCATGGACGTGCTGGAACGCACCGGCCTGGCCGACCTGGCCAACACCCCGGCGGGGCGGCTCACGCTGCTGCAGCGCAAGCGGCTGGAGGTGGCCCGCGCGCTCGGCACCGGGCCGCGCCTGCTCCTGCTGGACGAGGTCGCCGGCGGGCTCACCGAGCCCGAGGTGGCCGAGCTGGTCGAGATGATCAAGCGGCTGCACTCCGGCGGGCTCGGCGTCGTCTGGATCGAGCACGTGGTGCACGCGCTCGTGAAGACCGTCGCCCGGATGGTCTGCCTGGCGGGCGGCGACGTGGTCGCCGACGGCGAGCCGGTCGCGGTCCTGTCCGACGCGAAGGTACGGGAGCTGTACCTCGGCGGCGGGCCCGGGCAGGAGGAGGGGTCGTGACGCTGCTGTCGATCCGCGGCCTCACCGTCCACCACGGTTTGCTGCGCGCCGTGGACGGGCTCAGCCTCGAGATGGAGCGCGGCGAGGTGCTGGCGATCATCGGGGCCAACGGCGCGGGCAAGTCCACGCTGCTGCGGGCCCTGGCCGGGCTCGACGCCCCCACCTCGGGGACCGTTCACCTCGCCGGCCGCGACATCACCCGCTTCCCCGCGCACCGGCGGGTCTCGGCGGGCATCGCGCTGGTGCCGGAGGGGCGGCGGCTGTTCCGCTCGCTCACCGTCGAGGAGAACCTGCTCACCGGCGCCTACCGCGGGCGGCCCGGCCCCTGGTCGCTGGAGGCCGTGTACGAGCTGTTCCCGTGGATGCCGGACCGGCGGCGGCAGAACGCGGCCCAGTTGTCCGGCGGCGAGCAGCAGTCGGTGGCCATCGGCCGGGCGCTGCTGTCCAACCCGGACCTGCTGCTCATCGACGAGCTGTCGCTGGGCCTGGCACCGGTGATCGTGCGCCGCATCTACGGGGCGCTGCGGGACATCGTGGCCGCCGGGACCACCGCGCTCATCGTCGAGCAGGACGTGTCGCAGGCGATGCGGGTGGCCGACCGGGTGAACTGCCTGCTGGAGGGCCGTTCGGTGCTGGCGGGGCGGCCCGCGGAGCTGAGCGCGGAGCAGGTCGAGCGCGCCTATTTCGGTATCCGGGACGGGGAAGACTGACATGCAATGGATCAACGCGGTGGTCCAGGGACTGCTGCTCGGCGGCCTGTACGCGCTGTTCGCGACCGGCCTGTCGCTGATGTTCGGCGTGATGCGGATCGTCAACCTCGCGCACGGGGACCTGGCCGTGGTCGCCTCGTTCCTGGCTCTCGCCCTGATCAGCGGCACCGGGCTGCCGCTCTGGGTGGTGATCGTGGTGACCGTGCCGCTCTTCGCGGTGCTCGGCTACCTGACCCAGCGGGTGCTGCTGCAGGGCAGCCTCTCGTCGGGGCCGCTGGCCACGCTGCTCGTCACGTTCGGGCTCTCGATCGTGCTGCAGAACGTACTCCTGGAGATCTTCTCCGCCGACACCCGCACCTTGGACGGCGGCGCGTTCGCCACCTCCTCGTTCCAGCTCGCCGGCTCCATCACGGTCGGCTGGCTGCCGCTGGTGACGTTCCTGCTGGCCTGCGCGGTGCTGGCCGGCATCCAGGTGTTCCTGTCGCGCACGGGGCTGGGCCGGATGCTGCGCGCCTCCTCCGACGACCGGGAGACGGCGAACCTGGTGGGCGCCGACAGCCGGCACGTGTACGGGGTGGCCACCGCCATCGCCTTCGCCACGGTGGCGCTGGCCGGGCTGATGTTCGCGATGCGCTCGTCCTTCGACCCGGCCACCGGCCCGTCCCGGCTGATCTTCGCGTTCGAGGCGGTCGTGATCGGCGGCCTCGGCTCGCTCTGGGGCACGCTGCTGGGCGGCATCGTGCTGGGCGTCACCCAGTCGCTCGGCGCGCAGATCGACCCGGCGATGACGCTGCTCGCCGGCCATCTCGTCTTCCTCGCCGTGCTGGCCTTCCGGCCGCAGGGCCTGCTCGCGGGACGGACCGCATGACCCTCTCCAACCTTCTGACCGAGCGGGCGGCCGCCAACGTGGACGTGCGCCGCGCCGCGCGCACCTCCAAGCTGTCCGGCGGTGCGCTCCTCGCCGCCGTGGTGCTGCTCGCGGCCCTGCCGTACGTGGTCTTCAGCGACGTCACCGACACGCTCGTGAACCTCTACGTCCTGGTGGCCCTGGCGAGCATGTGGAACCTGCTGGCCGGGTTCGGCGGCCTGGTCTCGGTGGGCCAGCAGGCCTTCGTCGGGATCGGCGCCTACAGCGTGATCGCGCTGGCCGACCTGGGCGTGCAGCCGTACCTGGCGGTGCCCCTGGCCGCGGTGACCTGCGTGGTGTTCGCGGTGCCGACGTCGTGGCTGGCGTTCCGGCTGCGCGGCGACTACTTCGCCGTCGGCACGTGGGTGATCGCCGAGGTCTACCGGCTGCTGGTGGTCCGCGTCGACGCGCTCGGCGGGGCCAGCGGCAAGGGCCTGGCCGGGCTGTCCGGCCTGGACCCGGTGCTGCGCGGCGCGCTGACCTACTGGGTGGCGCTGGCGCTCACGCTGGCCACCGTCGGCGGCTGCTACCTGCTGCTGCGCGGCCGGGTGGGGCTGTCGCTGATGGCGGTGCGCGACGAGGAGACCGCCGCGAGCGCCGCCGGGATCGACGTGACCCGGGCCAAGCGGATCGTGTACCTCGTGTCGGCGGCCGGGTGCGGCGCGGCGGGCGGGGTGATCACGGTCAGCTCGCTCAGCGTCAACCCGGACGCGATCTTCAACGTCCAGTGGTCCGCCTACATGATCTTCATCGTGGTGATCGGCGGCATCGGCTTCGTCGAGGGGCCGCTGCTGGGCGCGGTGGTCTTCTTCACGCTGCAGCAACTGCTGGCCGACTACGGCGCGTGGTACCTGGTGATCCTGGGCGCCGTCGGCATCGCCGTCGCACGGTGGCTGCCGGGCGGGCTGTGGGGGCTGGTGCGTGACCGGACCGGGCTGAGCCTCTTCCCGGTCGGCTATTACGTGAGGAGTTCAGGCCATGCACGTTGAGACGGCCACCGCGGCGTCGGCGGCCATCGCCCGGGGCGACCTGTCGCCGGTCGAGCTGACCGAGCGGCTGCTGGCCCGGGCCACCGCGACCGAGCCCGCGCTGCACGCCTACGCCACCATCACCGCCGAGGCCGCCCTCGCCCGGGCCCGGGCCCTCAGCGGCGAACCGGTCCGGGGCCCGCTGCACGGCATCCCGATCGGCATCAAGGACCTGATCGACACGGCCGGGGTGCTCACCTGCTACGGCTCTCCCCGCTTCGCCGGGCACGTGCCGGACCAGGACGCGGCGGCGGTGACCAGGCTGCTGGACGCCGGGGCGGTGATCCTCGGCAAGCACACCACCCATGAGCTGGCCTGGGGCGGCCGCACCGACAGCCCGTTCTTCGGCCCCACGCACAACCCGTACCGGCGCGGCCACATCCCCGGCGGCTCGTCCGGCGGGTCCGCCGCCTCGGTGGCCGCGGGCAGCTCGCTCGGCGGGCTCGGCTCCGACACCGCAGGCAGCGTCCGCATCCCCGCCGCGCTGAGCGGCTGCGTCGGCTTCAAGCCGACCCGCGGCCGGATCCCGCTGGACGGCGTGCTGCCGCTGGCCCCGTCGCTGGACCACCTCGGCGTCCTGGCCCGCACCGTGGACGACGCGGCCCTGCTCATGGACGCGCTCGCCGCCCCCGCCGCGGCCGAACCGCCGCGCCGGCTGCGGGTGGGCTGGCTGGGCGGCTGGTTCGGGGCGGTGCTCGCTCCGGAGGTACGGGCGACGCTCGACATCGTGCGGGCCCGGATGGAGGAGGCGGGCGTGGAGGTCGTGGACATCGCGATCCCCGACGAGCCGCTGATGCCGGAGGCGCCGCTGGCCCGGATCGTCCGCGAGGCCGGCGCCTTCCACCGGGCCGCCTTCCAGGAGCATCCGGAGCTGTTCGGCCCGGACATCGCCGAGCTGATGCGGCTCCCCGAGCCGAGCGCCGAGCAGGTGGAGCGGCAGGAGGCCGCGCTGGCCCGGACCGTCGCGGCGCTCCGGTCCGCGCTGGACGACTGCGACGTGCTGGCCTGCGCGACCGTGCCGGTGACCGCGCCGCCCATCGGCGCGGGCACCGTGACGATCGACGGCCGCGAATGGCCGATCGAGCTGGTGCTGACCCGGCTGACCGCACCGTTCAACGCGGCCGGGCTGCCGGTGGTCTCGGTGCCGGTGGGACTGGCCGGCGGCCTGCCGATCGGGCTGCAGCTCGCCGGGGGCGCGCTGCGCGACGCGACCGTGCTGGCGGCGGGCCGGCTCGTCGAGCGGCTCATCCCTCCCCTGCCGCGTCCCTCTGTCCCGCTCGACGGAAATCACCGATGATCTTCACACCCCTCCCTCTGAAGGAGCCTTCATGACCATCACCCGCGAACTGCTCATCGGCGGCAAGACCGTGCCCGCGCGGTCCGGCCGCACCACCGCCGACCTCAACCCCTACACCGGGCAGCCCTACGCCACCGTGGCCGCCGCCGGGCCCGAGGACGTGACCCTCGCGGCCGACGCCGCGCAGGCCGCCTTCGACGACTGGGCGGCGCTGAGTCCCTTCGCCCGCCGCGCCATCTTCCTCAAGGCCGCCGACCTGCTGGAGGAGCGCGGCGAGCAGGCGGTCGCCCTGATGGCGGGCGAGGTCGGCGGCACCCGGCCGTGGGCCCTGTTCAACGTCGGCCTGGCGGCGAACATCCTGCGCGAGACCGCCGCCGCGATCACCGCGCCCCAGGGCGACGTGCTGGCCGCGCAGGAGGCGGGCGCGCTCGGCCTGGCCGTGCGCGAGCCCGTCGGCGTGGTCGCCGCCTTCTCCCCGTGGAACGCCCCCGTCATCCTGGGCGTGCGCGCGGTGGCCGCCGCGCTGGCCGCCGGCAACACGGTCGTCATGAAGCCCAGCGAGGACGCGCCGATCGCGTGCGGCCTGTTCGTCGCCGACGTGCTGGCCGAGGCCGGGCTGCCCCCGGGCGTGCTCAACGTCGTCACCAACGATCCGGCCGACGCCGCGCAGGTGGCCGAGGCGCTGATCGCCGACCCGCGGGTGCGTGCGGTCAACTTCACCGGCTCCACCGGGGTGGGCCGCATCATCGGCGCCCACGCCGCCAAGCATCTCAAGCCCGCGGTGCTGGAGCTCGGCGGCAAGAACGCGATCATCGTGCTGGACGACGCCGACCTGGACTACGCGGTGGACGCGGCCACGTTCGGGGTCTTCATGAACGCCGGGCAGATCTGCATGTCCGGCGACCGGATCCTGGTGCACGAGTCGCTGGCCGAGGAGTTCACGGCTCGGTTCGCCGCCAAGGTCGCCGCCCTGCCCTCCGGGGACCCGTCCGATCCCGGCACAGTCATCGGGCCGCTGGTCTCGGCCGCCTCGGCTCAGCGGGTCGCCGCCCTGGTCAGCGACGCCGTGGCCAAGGGCGCCACCGTGGTGACCGGAGGCGGCGAGCCGGACGGGGCGGTCCACCCGGCGACCGTCCTGGCCGACGTGCCCGCCGACGCCGACCTGTACTACGGCGAGTGCTTCGGCCCCCTCTGCGTCATCGACACCTTCGCCACCGACGAGGAGGCCATCACCAAGGCCAACGACACCGAGCACGGCCTGACCGCGGGCATCATCACCGAGAACGGCACCCGCGGCCTGCGCGTCGCCCGCCGCCTGCGGACCGGCATCGTCCACGTCAACGACCAGTCGGTCGCCGACGAGCCGCAGGCCCCGTTCGGCGGGTTCAAGGCCTCCGGCTACGGCCGCTTCGGCGGCCGGTGGGGCATCGAGGCCTTCTCCAACACCCGCTGGATCACCCTGGCGACCCAGCACGCCCACTATCCGTTCTGAGTCGCACGTACGACACGAGCAGGGCGGCGGCGTAACCCGTCAGACGCGGCACGTCGCCGCCCACCCTGCCGAGCCTGCCGGTCCGGCGTTCCCTCCCGGACCGTCAGGTGATCGCGACCGCGCCGTACCGACCTGCCCATCGCCTGGCTGTTCAACGTCGTCCATCACGTCCTGCGCGGAGCGGCGACGGAGATACGGGCCGGGCGCCTGGATCGGGACGACGCCGCGGAAGTGGTGATCAAAACGGTGCAATCGGGGTCGATGCCGTGACCGTGCGGACGATTCGCCCCCACGGGCGAGCCGGGCATCCGGCCGATGCCCGGCTCCCGTGTTTTACCGCCCGGGCGGCGCGGCGGTCTCAGGCTCTCAGGCGCGGGCCGAGGAGTCGGAGTAGATGACCTTGCCGAGCCACTGGCCGCCGTCGACCGAGAGCACGTCGCCGGTGATGTAGGCGGCGCGCCGGGGGTCGAGGAGGAACGCCGCCGACTCGGCGACCTCCTCCGGGGTGGTGAACCGGTCGGCGGGGACGCTGTCGAGCACCCGGCGCCGGTCCTCCTCGGTCGGCCAGAGCGCGGCCCCGGCGCCCTCCGTCTCGGTGGGGCCCGGGGAGATGCAGTTGACCCGCACCCCGCGCCCGCCCCACTCGGAGGCGAGGGTGCGGGTCATGGCGAGGACGCCGCCCTTGGCCGCGGCGCTGTGGACCGTGCCGGGGTGGCCGTGCCAGGCGTAGCTGGCGATGACGTTGAGGATCGCGCCCCGGCCGGCTTCGAGCATGTGGCGGCCCGCGGCGCGGGTGCCGTAGAAGGTGCCGTTGAGCACGATGTCCACCACGGCCCGCCAGCCGCCGGGCGAGAGGTTCTCGGCCGGGCAGACGAAGTTGCCGGCGGCGTTGTTGACCATCGCGTCGATCCGCCCGTACTCGGCGGCGACGCCGTCGACGGCCGCCGTGAGCGCGTCGGCGTCGCGCACGTCGCAGGGGACGGCGCCCGCGGTGACGCCGAACTCCTCGGCCAGGCGGGCCGTCTCCTCCAGCGGCTCCTTCCTGCGGCCGATGACGACGACGTTCCCTCCCCCGGCGGCGTAGCGCAGGGCGATGGCGCGGCCGATGCCCGATCCGCCTCCGGTGACGATGGCGACCTGGCCGGCGAACTCGGCGAGCGGGGACTTCTCGATCATGGGGTGGCTTCCTTGTCTGGGGTCGGGGCGGCCAGGACGAGGGCGTCGACGGCGACCGCGCCGTCAGGTCCGGCCCGGAGCGGGTTGATCTCGCACTCGGCGATGTCGGCGTTCTCGGCGATGAGGCGGGACACGGCCGCGACGGTCTCGGCCACCGCGTCCAGGTCGGCGGGCGGCCGGCCGCGGAACCCGGTGAGCAGGGGCAGCCCGGCCAGCGACTCCACCAGGCGGCGCGCCTCGGCGGCGTCGATCGGCGCGAGCGCGAGCGCGACGTCCTTGTAGAGTTCGGCCTGCACGCCGCCCATCCCGACGAGGACGACGGGCCCGAAGGCGCTGTCGCGCCGGGCTCCGACGATGAGCTCGACGGCGCCGGCGCGGGTGTCCAGCTGTTCGAGGACGTAGCCGCCCTCCCCCAGCCGGTCGATCATGCCGGCGAGCGCCGCGCGGACCTCTTCCGGCCCGGACAGGCCGACCGCCACGCCGCCGACCTCCGTCTTGTGCTCCAGCCAGCCGGCCTTGAGCACGTACGGACCGGGCACCTCCCGGGTCGCGGCGTCCACGTCCTGGAGGGTCCGGACCTCGACGGCGCGGGGGTAGCGGAGGCCCGCGCCCGCCAGCAGGTCGCGGCCCGCGAGGTACGGGAGCGCCTCGCCCGGCGTGGTGGCGGCGGCGACGGGCTGCCGGATGTCCCGCGGTACGGAACGTACGAGATCGACCGCCAGCCCGAGCGACCGGGCCACCGCGTCGATGGTGAAGAGGGCTGGGACGGCGCGGGCGCGCAGCTCCCGCACCACCTCGGAGTCGTGGCTCATGCTGTGCACGATCACCGGGCAGCCGTGTTCGGCGACGGTGAGGGCGACGGACGCGGCGACTTCGAGCTCCCGCTCCACGAGCGTGGGGGTGTCGGCGCCGTAGCAGCCGAAGTAGCCGGACATCACGACCGCGTCCACCTCGCCGCTGCGGACGAGCACGTCGACGATGCGGGCGTACGTGTCGAGGTCCTGCTCTCCCGCCCCGGCCAGGTCGATGGGGTTGGCGGCCCCGGCGCCCTCGGGCAGCAGGGCGGAGACGGCGGCGCGGGTCCGGTCCGAGAGCCGTGGCACGGTGAGCCCGTGGCGGGCCATCGCGTCGGCGGCGACGGCGCCCTGGCCGCCGCTGTCGCTGACGATGGCGACCCGGTCGCCGGCCGGGAGCGGGCAGCCGACCAGCAGGTGCGCGAGGTCGATCGCCTGGGAGGGGGTCTCGACGAGCACCGCGCCGGCGGCCCGGCAGGCGGCGGCGACGACGTCGGTCGGGGCGGTGAGCGCCCCGGTGTGGGAGCGGGCCGCGGCCCGGCTGGCGTCGCTGGCGCCGACCGTGAGGACGATGACCCGTTTGCCCGCCTCGCGCAGCCGGGTCATGACCCGCACGAGTTCGCGGCCCTCGCCGAAGCTCTCCAGGTAGAGGACGACGGCTCGGGTCGCGTCGTGCGTGACGAGGTCGGCGAGCAGGTCGGTCGCGGTGACGTCGACCTGGTTGCCGATGGAGACGAACCGGGAGACGCCGAGCCCCGCGTGGGCGGCGAGCCCGGCAAGTTCGAGCCCGAGCTGGCCGGACTGCGACACGATCGCGATGCTGCCCGGGACGAAGGAGCCCCAGGCGAGTTCCAGTTCGGCCTCCGCGTCGTACAGGCCGAGGCAGTTCGGCCCGACGATGCGGGCGCCGGCCCGGTTGATGCGGCCGGCGAGCCGCTGTTCCAGGCCGGGCTCGCCGTTGGCGAGGTCGATGTGGGCGGTGATCCCGAGGAAGCCCTTGACGCCCAGGGCGAGCGCCTCGTCGACGACGGCGGGGATCGTCGGCGCCGGGGCGGTCAGGACGACGAGCTCGGGCACCGACGGCAGGTCGGCGAGCGAGCGCGCCGACGGGACGCCGTCGATGACGGCGCCCCTGGCGTTGACGAGATACACGTCCCGGCGGTGGGCGCCGCGCAGCGCGCCGCGGGCGATCCAGTAGCCCCACTTGGCGGGATCGGCCGAGGCGCCGACGACGGCGACGGACTTCGGGTTGGAGAAGACCGACAGGGAGCCGCTCATCGCCCGGCCACTGCCCGCGAGATGATGAGGCGCTGGATGTCGGAGGTGCCTTCCTCGATCTCTTCGAGCTTGGCGTCCCGCAGCCACTTCTCGATGAGGAACTCCCGGGAGTAGCCCCAGCCGCCGTGCGTCATGAGCCCGGCGTTGGCCACCCAGGTGGTGTTCTCCGACGCGGTGAGCTTGGCGATGGCGGAGGCGGCGGTGGCGGGCTTGCCGGCGTCGTGCAGGCGGGCGGCCCGCATGGTGACGAGGTGGGAGATGTCGGTCTTGGCGGCCATGTCGGCGAGCCGGAAGGCGACGGCCTGGTGCTCGATGATCGGCTTGCCGAACTGGGTGCGCTCCTTCGCGTAGCGGACCGTCTCCTCCACGATCGCCCGGGACAGGCCCGTCGCCGCCGCGCCGATGAGGATCCGCGACGCGTCGAACGTACGCATGAGCCCGTAGAAGCCCTTGCCCTCCTCCCCCAGCCGGTTCTCGGCCGGGACGCGGACGTCCTCCAGGAAGACCTCGGCGTTGAGCGTGCCGCGCTGACCGTACTTCCTCATGGGGGCGCCGACCGTGACGCCCTCGCGGTCACGCTCGACGAGGAAGGCGGTGATCCCGCGGGCGCGCAGGCCGGGGTCGACGGTGGCGAAGACGACGAAGTACTGCGACAGGGGGGCGTTCGAGATCCACGTCTTGACCCCGTTGAGCACGTAGTGGTCACCGTCGCGGACGGCGCGGGTCTGCAGGCCGGCGGCGTCCGATCCCACGTCGGGCTCCGTGACGGCGACGCTGGTCACCGGCGGCGTGGACCCGGTGAGCGGGGTGATCCACTTCTTCTTCTGCTCCTCGGAGCCCAGGGACAGGATCGGGTCGGCGAAGAACGAGCTGGAGGTGAGGAAGTTGGCGATGCCGATGTCGCCGTGGCACAGCTCCTCCTGGACGAGGCACTGGGTCACGAGGTCGGTCACGCCGCCGCCTCCGTACTCGGAGGGCAGCATGTAGGCCGTCAGGCCGATCTCGGCGGCCTTGGCCCACAGGTCCATGGGCGCCTCGACGTCCGCCTCGTCGACGGCGCGCGCACGCGGGCGGATCTCGTTCCGGGCGAAGTCGCGGGCGAGGGCGACGAACTCGCGCTGTTCGTCGGTGAGCTCGATCCCGTCGGTGAGGTCGTAGGACATGGGTGGACTCCCGATCCGGGTTATTGACTGACTCGTCAGTTATATTTGGGCAATCGTGGGGCAGCACTCCGGACGCTGTCAAGGACTTTCGGTGGCTCCCCCGTCGTACGGTCTTTCTCAGCCGGTGGCGGCCTGTTCCCGCCCGGCGGACATGGTCTCCAGCAGGTGGTCGCAGACGCTCCGCATGCGGTCGATCGTCATGTGCTCCGAGCCCGCGAGCGCCTGTATCGCGAGCCCGTCGATCATGCCGACCAGGGCGTTGGCGAGCACCACCGGGTCCCCCTCGCGGATGAGCCCCTCGGCCTGGCCGAGGCGGACGATCTCCACGATGACGCTGCGCCACTCGCCGTAGATCCGCTCGTTGAGCTCGCGCAGGTCGGCGTCGTGCAGCGCCTCGACCCAGGTCTCGGCCCACACCCGCCAGGCGGCCGCGGTCTCGTCGTCGTGCGGGAGGTAGGAGTCGACGAAGGCGCGCAGCCGGTCGCGGGCGTTGGAGTGCCGGTCCAGGATCGACTTGCGCCGTTCCAGCGACCGGGCGAAGTTCCACTCGAACGCGGCGTGCACCAGATCGCGCTTGGTCTCGAAGTAGTAGTGGACCGAGCCGGTGCTGATCTTGGCGCGCTTGGCCACGTCAGTCACGCGCAGCGCCTTGTAGCCCTTGTCGCTGACGACCTCGCAGGCCGCCCGCAGGATCTGTTCGCGGCGCTCGGCTTCGACACTCGGTCGTGCCATCCGTTCTCACCTCGTGTGACTGTAGTGGTCAAGTCTTCGTCCCGTGGGGCGCCGCCGGGTCTCCTTCGACGACGACGGAGACAGGCCGGCCCCGGGCATGCCATGCGGCGACGTTGCGAGCCTGTTCGAGCACGTAGTCGAGGCGGCTGGCCGCCGACAGGTAGGCGGCGTGCGGCGTGAGGAGCACCCGGGGATGCGCGACGAGGGGGTCGCCGGGCTCCGGGGGCTCCTGCGGGAGCACGTCGAGGGCCGCACCCGACAAGTGTCCCCCGTCCAGGCGCCGCAGGAGCGCGCCGTGATCGACGAGACCGGCTCGTGACACGTTCACCAGCGCGGCGCCCCGGCGCATCAGGCCGAGCCGCCGCGCATCGAGCAGTCCCCGGGTGGCGGCGGTGAGGGGCAGGTGGAGGCTGACGACGTCGCTGTACGCCAGCACCTCGTCCAGGTCCAGCGGTTCGACGCCGGGGACGTCGGCGGCGACGGGGTCGTGGCCCACGACCCGGCCTGCCAGCGGGCGCACGTACTCCGCGTAGCGCCGCCCGATCCGGCCGAGCCCGACGACGCCGACGGTCACCTCCGAGAGCCTGCGCAGCTCGTACCGGGTCCCGTCCCACACCCCGGCCCGCACGTCGCGGTCGAGCTGCGGCAGCCCCCGCAGGAGGGCGAGCGTCATGGCGAGCGCGTGGGAGGCGACCTCCTCGGTGGCCGCGCCCGGGACGTTGGCGACCCAGACGCCGCGCTCCCGGCAGGCGTCGAGGTCCACCATGTCGCAGCCCGCCGACTGGGTGGCGACGACGCGCAGCGCGGGCAGGGCGTCCAGGAGTGGCCGGTCGACCTGGGCGTAGCCGAGCAGGAGCGCGGCGGCGTCGCGGGCGGCGGCCACGATGTCCCCGGGCGCGGGGCTGCGGGCGAACCGGACCGTGAACCCGGCCTGCTCCAGCAGCTCCACACCCGGCCCCGGGTCCGTGTCCACCACGTCGGTGTAGACGGCGACGGGCTTCGTCATGTCATGCCCCTCGCGGCTCTGCTGTCCTCGCGGACGTGGATCAGTGTGGGGCGGTCCGCCTCCAGGGCTGCCTTGATCTCGCGGGTCAGGGCGGCGGGGTCGGCGGCGCCGACGCCGTGACAGCCCATCGAACGGGCGAGCGCGGGGAAGTCGGGCCGGCCGAGCGCCACCGCGTGGACCGGCTCGTCCCGGTCGGCCATCTCGTTGCGGATCTCGCCGTAGCCGCCGTTGTCGACCACGACGACGGGCAGCGCGATCCCGAGCTCGGCCGCGGCGGCGAGCTCGGGCACGGTGAACATGGTGCCTCCATCGCCCTGGAGAACGATCACGGCGGTGTCCGGGTGTGCGATCTTAGCGCCGATGCCCGCCGGGAGGCCGAAGCCGAGCGTGCCCGCCCCGGTCGGGTAGAGGAACGCGCCGGGCCGGTGGAGGGGGAGGTTCGACAGCGCGCCGTAGTAGCACGCCATCGCGCTGTCGCCCGCCACGATCGCGTCGCGGGGCAGCGCCTCCGCGATCGCGTCCACGATCTCCAGCCAGGGGCCGCCCTCGGCGCGTGCCGCCTCACGGTGCCGTTCCCGCCACCGCGCGGCCCGTCCCGTTCCGTCGCGTTCTGCCTGTTGCGGTCCGTCCGCCGCTGCTCCGCCGAGCCGTTCGCGCAGCGCGCGGACGGTACGGGCGGCGTCTCCCACGAGGGACACCGCCGGGACCACGTTGGTGACGATCGCGGCCGGGTCGATGTCCACGCGCACCACCTTGCCGGTGAGGTCCGGCAGCCCGAGCCACCAGTCGGCGGGGGCGAACTCGGTGCCGACCGCGATGACCAGGTCGCTCTCGTCCAGCAGGTCGAGCACGCACCGGTGCTGGACGCCCGCGCCCACGAAGAGCGGGTGGTCCTCGGGGACGATCCCCTTGCCGTTGGTGGTGGCGAGGACCGGGGCGCCGGTGGCCTCCGCCAGCGCGACCACCTCGCCGGCGGCCCGCGCCGCTCCCCCGCCGACGAGGAGCACCGGCAGCCGCGCGGCGTCGCAGGCCGCCGCCCCGGCCGCCACCGGCTCCGGCGCGGGGACGCGGGGGGCGGCCGGGACGGGGGCGACCACCTGTACGTCCGCCTGCTCTTCGAGCAGGTCGAGCGGGATCTCCAGGTGGACCGGGCGCGGCCGCCCGGAGGTCAGGTCGGTCCAGGCCTGGGCCACGGCGAGCGGGATCTCCTCGACGCTCGTCACCCGGTGGCTGCGGCCGAGGATGGCCGCCATCGCGCCGCTCTGGTCCTTGATCTCGTGGAGCAGGCCGTTGCCCCGGCCCGGGTGGCGCAGCGGCATGCCCGGTGACACGAACAGGACCGGCACCGAGTCCGAGTACGCCTGCGCCGCGGCCGCCGCCGCGTTGAGAATCGCCGGGCCGGTCGTGGTCAGGCAGACGCCCGGCCGACCGGACGAGCGGGCGTAGCCGTCCGCGGCGTACCCGGCGCCCTGTTCGTGCCGCGGGGAGACGTGCCGGACGCCGTACCGGTCCAGGGCCGCGTAGATCGACAGGTTGTGCGTGCCGGGGATGCCGAAGATCGTGTCGACGCCGTGCCCGGCCAGTGCGGCGACCAGGGCCTCGCCGCCCGTCATCCTTGCCATGCTTGCTCAGTCCTTTCGGGGTCAGTCGAGGACGCAGGCGTCGCGTACATCCCAGAACGCCTTCACCCGGGCTCCGGGGACGACCTCGTCCGGGTCGCGGGGCACGTCGGTCCGCGCGACCAGGAGCTGACCCGCGGGGGTGCGCAGCTGCACGGTGCGGCTGCTGCCGAGGTAGATGCAGTCCTCCACGACCGCCTCGACGTGTTCCGCCGTGTCGGGTACGGGGGCGTCCGCGGAGGCGATGCCCAGGCGCTCCGGGCGGATCATCAGCGACTTGCCGCTCTGGTCGGCGTCGCCGGTGATCCGGTAGCTGCGGCCGTTGACCTCGTCGGCGAAGCTGGTGCCCCGCACCGCGCCGGTGAAGATGTTCGAGGCGCCCACGAACTCCGCGGTGTAGCGGCAGTTCGGCTCGGCGTAGAGCTGCTCGGGGGTGCCGAGCTGGACGATGCGCCCGTCGCGCAGCAGGGCGATCCGGTCGGACATCGTCAGCGCCTCGTCCTGGTCGTGCGTGACGAAGACGAAGGTGATGCCCATCTCCTGGTGGAGCCTGCGGATCTCCAGCTGGAGCTGCTCGCGCAGCAGCTTGTCGAGGGCGCCGAGCGGTTCGTCCATGAGCAGGACGCGGGGGCGGAAGACGATGGCCCGGGCGAGGGCGACGCGCTGCTGCTGGCCGCCCGACAGCTCGGACGGGCGCCGGCCGCCCAGGTCGCCGAGCTCGACCAGCTCCAGGGCCTCGGCCACCCGCCGCCGGATCTCCGGCTTGGCGACCTTCTGCCGCTTGAGGGGGAAGGCGACGTTGTCGGCGACCGACATGTGCGGGAAGAGCGCGTAGTGCTGGAACACCATCCCGAAGCCGCGCTTGTGCGGCGGCAGCGAGGTGATGTCCCGGCCGTCCACCTGGACGGTGCCGGAGGTGGGCCGGGTGAAGCCGGCCACGATGTTCAGCAGGGTGGACTTGCCCGAGCCGGAGGCGCCGAGCAGGGTGAGGAACTCGCCCGCCCGGACGTCGAGGTCGACGGACTCCAGGACGGTGTTGTCCCCGTACTTCTTGCTCACTGCGCCGATGGAGATCGGCGCGCCCGTCGAGGTCTTCGCGGCGGGCGTCTCGAGGTCTGCGGTCATGTCATGCACCTGTGTTCGTTGCGCTGCTGTTCGTTGCGCTGCGGCGGTGGGCGAGTTGCCGGATCAGCCGGGTCAGGCCGAGGACGATGAACGAGCCGAAGATGACGAGCATCACGATCGTCGAGATGGCCGCCACGGTGGGGTCGATCTGGACCCGGATGCCGGACCACATCTGGACCGGGAGGGTCGTCAGCTCCGGGCCGGAGAGGAAGATCGCGGTGACGACCTCGTCCCAGCTGATGAAGAAGGCGAACAGCCCGCCGGACAGCACGCTCGGGAGGATGAGCGGGAGGGTCACCTGGAAGAACGTCGTGACCGGTCCGGCTCCGAGGCTCATCGCGGCCATCTCGACCCGCCGGTCCACCGAGACCAGCCCCGCCACGACGTTGATGACGACGTACGGGACGGCCAGGCAGGTGTGGACCAGGACGAAGCCGAGCGTCGTCTGGGTGAGGCCGAGCTGCAGGAAGACGATGTAGGACGCCAGTCCGATGATCACGTACGGGACGATGAGCGGGGCCAGCAGGATCGCGATGATCGTGTTGCGGAACGGCATCCGCCCGCGTACCAGGGCGAGGGAGGCCAGGACGCCCAGGACGACCGAGCTGACCGCCGACAGCAGCGCCACCTTGAGGCTCGCCAGCGCCGAGCCGATCCAGACCGGGTCCTCCACGAGGTTGCGGAACCACCGCAGCGACAGCTCGCCGGGCGGGAAGGTGAGGAAGGAGCTGTCCGAGAAGGACATCGGCACGACGATGAGGACCGGCAGAATGAGGTAGACGCCGATGAGGGCGGCGAGGATCGCGAGCCCCGCGCGGGTGAGAATCTTGGTCATGACTGCCGCATCAGGTGTTTCTGAAGGTCCACGAACCTGCCCGCCACCACGAGCAGGAGGAGGGTGGTCACGAGGAGCAGGGTGGCGAGCGCCGCGGCGAAGCCGAACCGGAGCACGGTGCTGACCTGCTGCACGATCAGCTCGCCGATCATCGTGTTCTTCGGCCCGCCGAGCAGCGCCGGGGTGATGTAGTACCCGAGCGCCTGGACGAACGTGAGCAGCACCGCCGCCGCGACCCCGGGGACGCTGAGCGGGACGAAGACCCGCCAGAAGGCGCCCGCGGGACGGTCGCCCAGCGACTCGGCCGCCTGGAGCAGGCGGCGGTCGATGCCCTGCATGGTCGCGAAGATGGGCAGGACGGCGAAGGGCAGCGCGACCTGGACCATGCCGAAGACGACGCCGGGCAGCGTGCGGATCAGCGGGATCGGCTCGTCGATGACGCCGAGCGACTGCAGCGCGGAGTTGAAGGCGCCGGTGTCCCGCAGGAACAGCACGAGCGCGAAGCTCCGCACCAGGATGCTCGTCCAGAACGGGACGAGCACCAGCCCCATCATGATCATTCGCCAGACGGGTCCGACGAGGGTCATGAGGTAGGCGTAGGGGTAGGCCAGCGCGAGGGTCACCGCCGTGACGATCGTCGCGATGAGGAACGTGTTGCCGAGGACGCGCAGGTAGACGGAGTTCGCGAAGACGTCACTGTAGTTCTGCAGGCCGAAACTCGGGTCCGTCAGGCTGCGCGACAGCATGACGGCGAGCGGCAGCCCGAAGACGAGGACCAGGACGACCAGGAGCGGCAGGACGAGGGCGCCCCATCCGTCAAAGCGTGCCCACAGGGACAGCCGCAAGGAGAGGGGCCGCCCCCGCAGCCTGCCCGTCGAGGAGTCTGCGGGGGCCGAGGTCACTGCGCGATCCAGGTGTTCAGGCGTTCGGTGACGCTGTCGTAGTTCTCGGCCCAGTAGCCGTAGTCGACCAGGCCCGCGGAGCTCTCCGCGTTGGACGGGTAGCCGGGCAGCTCCTTGCGGATCTCCTCGGGCACGAACTCGAGCGCCTTGTCACTGGCCGGGCCGTAGATCGAGGCCTCGGCGTCGGCGGCCTGCGCCTCGAGGTTGTCGAGGAACCAGCGCATCCACTCGAAGGCCAGCTCCGTGTTCGGGTAGCCCTTCGGCACCACGATCTGGTCGTACGAGACGAGGTTGTCGTTCCACTCGTTGGCGATCTTCTCCCCGGCCTGCTGGGCCTGGAAGATCCGGCCGCTCCAGGCCTGGACGAGGGGGGCCTCGCCGCTGGCCAGCATCTGGGTCATCTGGTCGCCGGTGTCGAAGAAGACGATGTCCTTCTTGATGGTGTCGAGCTTGTTGAAGGCCCGGTCGATGTCCAGCGGGTAGAGCTGGTCGGGGGCGACGCCGTCGGCGAGGAGCGCGGCCTCGAACATGCCGCCGGTCGCGTACTTCCAGAAGCCGCGCTTGCCGGGGAACTTCTCGGTGTCGAAGAACTCGGCCCAGGTCGTGGGGTGCGCGTCGGGGAAGGTGTCGGAGTTGTACGCGATCGTGAAGGAGTACTGGAGGATCGGGATGGCGCAGGGGCCGATCTGGTCCTCGGCGACGCCCGTCTCCTTGGCCTTGTCGAGGATGTCCTGCGGCAGCTTCTCCAGCAGGCCGGCCTCGCAGGCGGTGTTCGCGAAGTTCGGCTCCACCTCCGTGGGTCCCCAGGTGACCTGGCCCGCCTCGACCTGCGCCTTGATCTTGGCGTAGTCGGTCGGCGAGTCCTGCTTGATGGTCACGCCCTTGGACTCGGCCCACGGGAGGAAATAGGAGTCGACATGCGCCTTCTGAGCGGCGCCGCCCCACATGGTCACCGTGAGCGACTCTTCGGAGGCACTCGAACTACTGCCGCCGCCACAGGCGGTCAGCGTGACGGCCAACCCGACGGCCGAGGCGACGGCGAGCAACTTGGTGGTCTTCATCGACCCCCCATTCGATCTTTGACTGATGCGTCAGTTAATGGGAAGACACTATGAAGTAGATCACCTTGGGTGTCAATAGCCCCCGAATGGGCGTTTGATCCAGTAATGGCTGTTCAGCCGCGGGCGCCGGGCGCGATCCACTCCCCGATCGCGAAGTCCTTCCTGACGAAGCCCTGCTCCACCAGGAACGCCTTGGTGCCCTCCAGCAGGGCGAGGCCCTCGCCGGTGAACGGCGTGTCGGGCAGCTGCTCCTGCAGCGTCGTCTTCCGTACGATGCCGCCCGGGAAGCCGCCGACCTCGACCGCGAACGCCAGGTAGCCGTCCCAGTCGGCCTTGGCCCGCCGGGTGGCCTCGACCTGGGCCGCCTGCCAGACCGCGACGAAGCCCGGACGCGCGGCGAGGAAGTCCTCCGTCACCACGGTGGCCGAGGTGCCGCGATAAAGGGGATGGTCGGCCGCCAGCGAGTCGATCACCGGGTAGCCCTTCTCCCGCAGCGCCTCGACGTTGGCGGCCGGGACGGCGGCGGCGTCCACGTCGCCGCGTTCCAGCGCTGCCTCGACGTCGGCGGCGTAGATGTGCACGACCTCCTCCGGTTCGACGGCGGCGTCGGCGAGCGCGCCGAGCAGGTACCGGTGCATGTAGGAGCCGGTCTGCGTGGCGATCCGCCGTCCGGCCAGCTCCCGCAGGGAGCCGGGGCCGTCCTTCTTCGCGACGATCGCCGCGTCCAGCCCGACGGCCGCCTGGGCGATGAGCCGGGTGGGCTGCCCCGCTCCCCTGGCGACCAGCGCGGGTGTGTCGCCGTAGGTGGCGAGGTCGAGCTCGCCCGCGACGAGCGCCTGATTGAGGTCCGGTCCGTTGGGGAACGAGAACACCTCGACCGCGCCGACCGCGCCGACCCCGCCGAGCAGCGGCACCAGCGCGTCCTCGTCGTGCAGGTAGCCGACCGGCCCGGTGAGCCGGTTGCCGCTGCCGATCACCCCGATCCGCAGCGTGAACGTCTCCCCCGGGCGGGCCTGCGCGCCCGCGCCGCACCCGGCCAGCACGGCCGCCAGGGCGGCGACGGCCACGAGCGCGGCGGCGGATCGGCGGAACCTCATCAGGACGTCCTCTCGGTGGTGGCGGTACGGCTGACGATCGGCCGCGGCGCGCCCGGCACCTCGGGGCCGACCGCCACGGCGGCGCCGGGGGTGCGGCCGCTCCCCCAGCCGATCTGCCGCCGGTAACTGCCCAGCAGCCCGGCCTCGGCGAGGTGGTCCTCGTCCCGCAGCGGGGAGTCCGGCGGCACCGGCCGCGCGAGCGGGGCGACGAACAGCGCGTCGGCCGGGCAGTAGGCCTCGCACATGAAGCAGGTCTGGCAGTCGGACTGCCGGGCGATCACCGGCACCCCGTCCTCGCCCGCGTCGAACACGTTCCTGGGGCAGACCTCGACGCAGCGGTCGCAGGTGATGCACCGCTCGCGGGACACGACCTCGATCATGACGCCGCCCTCAGCCCGAACTCCTCCGGGCCGACGGGCGCGACCTCGTCCGGCCGGGTCCGGATCTCGTCCAGCCCGCCGACGAGCAGCCGGTGCCGCCACCCCGGGTCCTGCGCGGGGAAGTCCTCGCGCTTGTGCATGCCGCGGGTCTCCGGCCGGGCCAGCGCCGCGGTGTACATCCACCGGGCGTGCGCGGTCATCGCCGCGGCCTGTCTCGTCCGTACGGCCTCCGCTCCCGTGCCGTGCAGCCCGGCGCGCACCGCGCGCCAAACGTCGTGCAGGGCGGCGAGCGCGGGGCTGAGCCGGTCCGCGTGGCGCAGGTAGTTCTTCTCGTACGGCAGAACCTCGCCCTGTACGGCGGCCACCACGTCACGGTGCTCCCCCGGGCCGCCCGCCGGACCGGTGGGCCGCAGGCCCGCGCCGCCCGCCCCGGTGACGGAGCGCCGGGCGGCGGCCGGCCCGAGCGCGGCGGCATGACGGGCCGCCCCCTGCCCGGCCCAGGTGCCCGACGAGATCGCCCAGGCCGCGTTGTGGCTGCCGCCCCCGGTGAACCCGCCGCAGATCAGCTCCCGGGTGGCCGCGTCCCCGGCGACGTACAGGCCGGGGACGGAGGTGGCGCAGTCGCCGGAGACGATCCGGATGCCGCCGGTGCCGCGCACCGTGCCCTCCAGCAGCAGCGTGACGGGGAAGCGCTGGGTGAACGGGTCGATGCCGAGCCGGTCGAAGGTGAGGAAGAAGTTGGGCTGGCCGAGCCGCATCCGCTGGCGCGTCCCGGCGTCGGCCCGGTCCAGCACGCAGTAGACCTTCTCGCGCAGCAGGGCGCGGGCGATGACCGAGCGGCCCCGGGTGCTGCCCGCGCCTTCGAGCACCGAGCCGTCCTCACGGTAGAAGCTGGCGTAGGAGTAGTACGCGGTCTTGGTGAGCGAGGTGGCCTCGGGGGCGATGGCGTAGGCGTTGGAGAACTCCATGCCGGACAGCTCGGCCCCCAGCTCGGCGGCCATCAGGTGCCCGTCGCCCGTGTTGACGTGGCAGCCGAGCGTCCCGCTGAGGAACGCGCAGCCGCCGGTGGCGAGCACCACGGCGGCGGCCCGCACCCGGTACGTCTCGTCGGTCTGCAGCCGGTGCCCGGCCGCCCCGGCGACCGCCCCGCCTGCGTCGGTCAGCAACTCGGTCACCGGGCTGTGGTCGAGGATACGCACCCCGGCCCGGCGCACCATGATCCGCATCCGGCGCATGTACTCCGGCCCCTGGACACCCCGGCGCAGCGGCCGGCCGTCCACGACCGGGAAGGGGTAGCGCCCGGCGGTGGCCAGCTCGTTGACGCCGTCGTAGGTCTGGTCGAGCACCCGCGCCATCCAGCGGCGGTCGGCCAGATAGCCGCCCAGGGCCTCGCGGGAGGCCATCGCCTTCTCCCGCGCCTCCGGGTCCGGCGGCACGTACCAGATGCCGGTCCCGGCGGAGGCGGCGGCGCCGCTGGTGCCGCAGTAGCCCTTGTCCGCGAGGACGACGTCCGCCCCCGCCTGCGCGGCCTTCAGCGCGGCCCAGGCGGCGGCCGGGCCGCCGCCGATGACGAGGACGCCGGCGGTGAGCTCGAGTGATGCGGTCACTAGGGCACCCTCTTTCTCGCAGGCACCACTACGGTGCTTGGTGAAGGGACTCGGCGGGAGCCGGGGTGACGGTCTAGTCCGGTCGCCG